>DATGYU010000454.1:0-1561 GCA_035297625.1 Prolixibacteraceae bacterium | reverse complement strand
AGTTTTCCTTCAAATCGGCAAACTGCATGATTTACTGAAAAGAGAATTTATGGTTCTCACTGATTTTATCTGCCGTTTTAAACACTACCGCTTTGGTAACATATACATTGGTACCGGCAGACTCAGGCCTTTTCTCCCCTTTTACCACCAGTCTCACCATGTGTTTTCCCTGGGGAAGGTTGGTGATGTGATAGATATCCATGCCACGATGTTCCTGATTGGCAAAGTTAAAATAGCAGTCGATGGTTCTTTTTAGCTGTCCGTCGACATAGACATCCGCTTTACCGCCATCCTTAAACCAGTTTCCTTCAATGGAAACACCGGTACCTTCAAAGGTGAAGGACAGCTCATCTCCGGCAGTTCCGCTCATTCTTGCCTGATCTTTTACTTCTTTTTTCGCCCATTTGTCATAATAGCCAAAGCGTGCCCAGTTGCCTTTCATTTCCCATCCGTTGTCATCAAAAACATTTACACTCTTATCGAAGACCAGTTTTGGGAAAGCGACTTCCATGGCAAAAGGTTCGGGTTGCTGCACTTTAACTGTCAATTCCTTATCGGTAGCTTCACCCCCATTTTCCACTGCCAGCTTTTTGGCATACTCAAGGGTTTTGTCCACCGCCTTATTGAATGAATAATTGGTATTTATAAACAGGGTATCGCCAATGGCATTGACAGCATCCTTGTATTCTGCAGGCAAAGCGTTGAATCCTTTAATCACTCCCAAAACAGCCATGGCATTGGATGGGTTGCAATCGGAATCCTGTCCGCAACGGGTAGCTATTTCCATAGTTTTTAATGGATCGCCTTCACCGTAAAGCAAGCCCATCACGATATATGCTCCGTTTAATTTGGCATCAATGTTAAAGGTAGTTCCGGCTGCACAAATCTGTTCCTTGGCCCATTTGTTTTCCAGTTCATTCCAGGCGGCGCGCCAGTCTGATGGATATTGTTTGTGTAAAAGCATCACATCCTTTACGATTTTAGCGTAATCGCTTTCTGCAGGGATGGACAATAAAGCTCTGTCAATGATCTTCGGAATGTCGTTTTCAAAGTAAGCTTCCGAATAAAGGGCAGCCACAAAAACGCCCCCGTAAACGCCATCACCGTAATTCATGATATGACCTATCTTGTCGGCTATCTTATTGGCAACCTGAGGCATTCCCGGGCACATGAAACCAATGTAGTCGGCCTCGATCTGGAAATCGATATCATCGGCATGAAGGTTAAATTCAGGCTGACCTGACTGAGGGGGAAAAATGCTGTCATAATAGTTCTTGCGGGCCTGCACGTTGGCATGCCATAACTGGTAGCCAGCCTTTGCAAACAGCTCCTGGTATTTTTTGGCAGGCGCCTCCATACCATACTTATCCATGGTCATCAAAAAGGTGAGCTGGACATACATGTCGTCCTGCCAGATGGAACCTTTTACATCAGCAGGTTTCCATTTGATGGAATCTTCAAAAGTCTTTCCCTGGGCATGGAATTCGGTGGGCGCCCCATAGGTTACTCCAATCATTTTACCGGCCCATCCTCCGGCAATTTTATCTTTTAGAACATCTAC
>DATGYU010000453.1:0-3454 GCA_035297625.1 Prolixibacteraceae bacterium | reverse complement strand
CCACCATTTCTGCAAATTCAGTGGTGAGTAACCGGTCATGGTTTTCAATGGCCAGAATGATGTTCTTTTCCTTTAAAGCAGGCAATGCATCCCTTATGATGGAATGTATTTCATCCATTGATGGTACAAAACCTTTCTGATCAATGACAAAGCGCAGGATCGGAGAGCCCATTATAGCTGCAATCCCAATGTATTGTTGGAGCCTTTCGGGAGTCATTCCCCTGGCACCTACTTCAATCATTAATCCTGCACGGTCGGCATACTGCCTGATCTGCGTTAATTCCTCCATGGAAAACTTTTCCAAAGGAAGATTATCGGCCACCTGTACCACCTTAACATCCATTTTGATGGCCATGTCAAGGAGCTCAAAGATGCTCATAGGCTTTTGGGGTTCTTTACCTGGCACGCCAATGGCCCAGGTAAAGGCATAACTGCTGATTCCGGCAATCATAGTTTAAAGTTTAAAGTTCAAAGTTTCAAGTTCCCCTCTCAGGCCCGACTTTAAGGTCCTTAAAGTCGGGCCTGAGAGGGGTGCTGCCAACTGAACACTGATTACTTTCTGGCTCCCGGTGCAGGATATTTTTTTGAAGCATCATCCAGCACCAATATCCAGTCGGTGTTCTCTCCCGGTTCAGGAGAAATAAAAGCTTGTGTGCCTGTATTGGGATATTTTCCAATCTGGGAGGCCTTACCATTGCGTGGATTATACCACCAGGCAGTAACCTCTTTTCCCTTGATGACATCCATGCGAATACTGAACTTTCGGCCAATGGGGACATATACCATGGCATAGGTGCCATCCTGATCACGGGTGGCAACAAACTGGTAAGATCCGGCACCGGGTACAGAAGTGGAAACACGATCTGTTACAATAATCGAATTGTCTGGAATGCGTGTCAGAAATGGACGTGATTCCATTAATAACCTTCCGTAGATCATTTGAGCAGCTCCGGGCTGATCAATGGCTTCGTACCAGGGCATCAGCGGACGGTTGATGGGTTCCTTATCAGGCGACCACATCTGCCATACGGAATGGTGCCCGTAAGTATGACCACAGGCTCCGCTGAAAAGGTCCCAGTACAGCGGCCTGCGTACATCAGCGCCGGTGGAGTGTCCATTCTGATCGGGATTGAAATTGATGGGATGATCTTCATAAATGGGCTCTGCATCAATCACCGGTTTTGCTGGAGTGAGGGCATAATCTTTCCCTGTCATATGGTAGCGTTCGGTGTAGCTCATGCTATGGCCATTTTGGCGCATGTTAAAATCCAGCCATTGCTCGTTGTGAAAGAATTGTGACGATCCACTGCCACCCATTGGATGAAAAGAGATCAAATGATTGCCTCCATCGCCCTCTTTTATTCCTAAGGCCATTTCCTGAATGATCTGGCGGTAAACAATTGAATCAACAGGACGGTCTCCACCCAGTATCCAGATAATGTTGGGACTGTTTTTATATCGGCTGCCTATTGTCTTTCCATAAGCCCTTGCATTTTTAGGGTTGAAGATTTCAGGGCCGGCTCCCCATTTTTTATTCCATTTATCACCCCAGGTAGGAAGCAAGCCAATAAATATCCCTTTTTCGGCTGCCTTTTTAATTACCCAATCCACATGAGCAAAGTATTTCTCGTTGGGCTTTTCCGGGTTGTTGTCAATCAATGGCTTTTCCCCCTCCGCATTAGGCGTGTTTAGCCCATCCAATTCTGCCAGGACAACCGCCTGAATTACTGTAAAGCCTTTCTCGCGCCTGTTTTCCAGGTATTTTTCTGCATCCGCTTTTGACAAGCGGTGAAATAATTCCCAGGCAGTATCTCCCAGGTAAAAGAAAGGTTTCCCGTTTTCAAAAACAAGAAAATGATGGTTGTCGGATATTTTTAGTTTTCCGTTTTTTAAATCCACTGACGGGCCCTGCCATTTGGTTTCCTGTGCCTGGGCGAGGTACACTACAAGTAATAAAAGAGTAAATAGTAATTGTTTCATATTCATTTAGTTTAAAGTTTCAAATTTCAAGTTCCAAGAGCCTGCACAGGGGCAACGTTTAAGGACTTTAAAGGCTCTAAGGATTTTAAGGTCGGAGTTGAAAGAATAAACGCAGTGCTGTTGAACCCTACAATTATTCCCTTTCCCGTTCTTCGTTCTCCAGCTCCTTGCCCTTATGCGTTTGACAATGTAATCAGCACTAATCCTATGATATAGCACACAAACATGATGGTCAGCAGCGTATTGGTTCCTTTAGGGGCTTCCTTAAATTCCTCCCAAACAAAAATTCCCCAAAGGATAGCTGCAACAGGGGCGGCGTTGCTCAGGGCATAAGCAATGGCCGGGTTGGCAGCACCTACGGCCATATAGCTGAATACCATTCCCAACATCCAGATGGCGCCACCCAGGATCCCAATTAAATGGGTTCTGGTGCTTCCCTGAAAATATGTACTCATCTTCACAGGGGTGCCACTTACCGGATAGCGCATAAAGAAAGGGTTAATGAAAAAGGTGCTTACAAACACTCCGATAGCAAAGAAAAATACACCGGTATAAGGAGTTAGCGTACCTTTACCACCTGATACAAACTGTGCATCCAAAGAGTTAACCACTACCGGGTAAAAGAAAGCAATAAACAGTCCGGCAACTACTGAAATGATAATTCCTTTCATGGAGGCCTGCTTTTTCTCCTTTGAAAGATTTTGATAAGATTTGCCACTCAAAACAATAGCTGCCACGATGATGGCAACCCCCATCCATAACTCTACGGGATTATTGCTTGGGTTACCTCCCTTCGCCAACACATTGATGTAGTTGAGAATGATGCCCAGCACCCATGCCAGTCCACCGCCAATAGGGAATGCTACCGACATACCTGCAATGGCAATGGCCGCCACCAGTAATAGGTTGCCCATATTCCACAGTAATCCTCCAAGCATGGCAAACAGGATAGAACTCATATCTGCCTGCTTCAGGTCATCCATAAAAGAGCGTCCGGTTTCTCCCATGCTCCCCACAGTAAAAGCGGAGACTACCGACATGATCAGTATCCCGATGATCAGGTCCCAGTAAAACAATTCAAAACGCCAGTTACTTTGCACAAGCTTCTGGGTATTGGACCATGATCCCCAGCAAATCATCGCGAACACGCAAAACAGAATGGCCAGCCAGTAATTAGTTAGTACAATCATCTTTTTATCATTTTAGTTTATAGGTTTTCATTCAATCATTTCTTTCCAATGACCTGTTATTCCAATTGTTCGGAATAGCTGATCAGCTTTAGCGGTCCCATCAGTCCGGATGGTTTTAATGGCATGTCTTTTTTTAGGATATTTTCGATGGGTGAAGTTGTCCAAAGGCTTTTAATGCTTCCAAATTGCGCTAAATCGCCAATAAAGCGGTTGCGGCAAACAGTGGCTAGTGTAATCTCCAGGGTGTTGTCTTTTTTGAGCAGTCCTGTTACATCCAGGGAAGT
>DATGYU010000452.1:0-22598 GCA_035297625.1 Prolixibacteraceae bacterium | reverse complement strand
CTCACAACTATAAGCAACAGATACAGGCTCACCTGTTAAAAAACACCAGTCAGAAATTAAGCCAAAAGTCCAACAATCCTCCCTTAAAACAGCATCCATGGTTTTACACCAGTTGGAAAAACACGGGATATATACATCGTGTGTTGAAGCCTTGCCAGACAGTAATCCTTGACCCAAAGAGCATGGGAAATTCACGTTCATAAAAAGTGTAAGGTATCAATTATGGGTAACCAAACCGGATTAAAATACGTAACTCAAGCGTTAAATAAATACATTCAATCAACAAAAGAAAGGAGCTTATTATGAAACTTGCGGTAATAGGAGCTGGAAACATAGGAAAGTCCATCGGCACATGGGCTTCTAAGGAAAATTACGAGGTTATTTTCGCAGCAAAAAATCAAGAGCATGCCCAACAAGCGGCACAGGCAGCAGGGAACAATGCCACGGCAGCCGATGTCAAAAAAGCAGTGGAAATGTCCGATTTGATACTCCTTGCTGTGCCTTATGATGCGGTAAAAGAAGTGATCAATCAGGTAGGACCACAGTTGAAAGGCAAGGTGCTCATTGATGCCACCAATGCTCTGACAGAAGACTTTAGCGCGTTAAAGCTTGGATTTACAACTTCGGCCGCAGAGGAGATCGCAAAACTCGCTCCGGGGGCAAAAGTGGTAAAGGCCTTCAATACAGTCTTTGCCAGTGTGTACGCATCACAAAATCCAGTTATAAAAGGCAACACCATATCTGTTTTTTATGCCGGCGATGATCCGGAGGCCAAAACCAAAGTGGCTGAGCTAATCCATAAAATGGGATTCGATGCCGTGGATGCCGGTCCTCTGAAAGCCGCCAGAAATCTGGAGCCGATGGCCCTCTTAAACATTGGACTTGGCTATGGTATGGGCCATGGAACAAATGTTGGATTCTCATACAACCGTTAATCATTGGCTAAAAGGAATTCTTATCCGGGTTGAGTTGTGATATCTCCCTCTGCCATGCCATGCGGCAGGTGACAATAAAAATATCTATGAGCGTACCTGCGATTAATTCATCAGGCGGAATTCATTGGGCGATACACCAGTGCTCTTTTTGAACATACGGGTAAAGTGCTGGGGGTATTTAAAGCCCAGATCGTATGCGATCTCGCTGATAGAGCGTGAGGCATCAAAGATCTGGTCCTTGGCCAGGGTGATAATCTTCAGGTGGATGTATTCCTGGGCCGTTTTACCGGTTTCTTTTTTCACCAGGTCGCCAAAGTAGTTGGCCGACAGGTTCAGCTGATCGGCAATATAGGCAACCGAGGGCAGTCCTGTTGACTGTGGCTTGCCGGATTTGAAATAGTCGTTGAGCACCTTTTCAAACTGCTCGATGGTGCCACGATTCACATTCTCACGGGTGAGGAACTGACGGTCGTAAAAACGCATGCAGTAGTCGAGCAGCAGCTGTATATTGTTTACTATCAGTCGTTTACTGTGCTTATCCAGGCGCTGTTCTATCTCGTAGGCTATTTTCGAAAAGCACTCATACAGGATTTCCCTTTCCCGCTCCGAGACATGCAGGGCCTCGTTAATTTCATAGGAAAAGAAGTTGTAATCGCCAATGTTTCTGCCCAGCGGGGTGCCATGAATCAGATCGGGATGAAACATCAGGGCCCAGCCTTTTTGCTGGGAAAGCTGGGCATTACGGTTGATTTTCACCACCTGACCGGGAGAGATAAACAGCAAGGTGCCTTCTTCATAATCATAGGAATTGCGGCCATAGACCAGCTCGCCGCAAAGCGATTCTTTCAGATAGATGGTATAAAACCCGTAATGCAGATGGGTGTGCTTCACATCTCTTCTGTTGATCTTTGAAAGATCGACCACACTCACCAGCGGGTGCGGGGTTTCAACCCCTAACAGGTAGTTGTAATCTGCTACTTTCTCCAAACGTATGATATCGCTCATAGCCTTGTATAATTAAACGGTATACAAAGATAGGTACATCATTATTAAAAAGTTAGGGCAAAGGGTAAAAACCGTAAAAATGGTAGGAAGACCTGTAATGTGTATAAGAGGAGATTTACGATTTCTGCATTATTGTTAGTTTTCGGGGACTTTAAGTAACTTGGGGGACAATGGGTGCGACTGACTATTAACCATCTGAAATTATCTTGCATTCTCCATGCTCTATGCTCCCCGCCCTAAGGCTTTTCCTGGATCTGTAAAAATGGTATGAAGATCCGTAATGTGAATAACAGACAGCAAATTAAGTATTCGGATCTTTGCATAAAAGAATTGATTTAACACATAAAGAATAAATGAAAAAAGTAATTATCATAGGGGCCGGTGGCAGTTTGGCAGGCCCGGTTATTGAGGAGCTTCAAAAAATAAAGGATGTTTCGCTTACCTTATTTTTGCGGAATAAAAGTAAGCTCAGTTCTCGCCTTCTGACCGAAGCCAAAATAGTGGAGGGGGATGTAATGGACTATGTGACCCTTAAAAAGGCCATTGAAGGTCAGGATATTGTCTATGTAAACCTTTCTGGAAACCTGGAGGCCATGGCAAAAAACATTGTAAAGGCCATGGGGGAGACAGGCGTGAAAAGAATAATTGCCATTAGCTCCATCGGCATTTACAATACTCCCTTACGATCCGTTTTGCGGCCTTACCGCATACTGGCCGATGTAATCGAAGCCTCAGGACTGGATTATACCATTTTAAGACCCGATTGGTTTACCAACGTGAACGAGGTGGATTATGAACTGACCAAAAAGGGAGAACCGGAGAAAGGCACAGCCATCTCCAGAAAAAGTATCGCTGACTTTATCGCAACTATTGTTGAGAATCCAGAGCTGAGGAAGGGCGAAAACCTGGGAATTGCCAAACCAGCGTAGCATTATTTCAAAGGAAAGTAAAGCAATAAGGATCATGTTTTAATAGCGTAACAGCACTTTCTTATTTGTTGTTTGTTATTCGATATTGGATATTTCTTATTTGTCATTTTCAATAAAAAATAAGGAATAAGAAATAAGAAAGTGGATCTCAACCCTTGATGACACCAATTGCCTTATGCAAAGCGTTTTTATACAATTTGTCTTCCTGGTTCTGATTATCCTGGCCTTGGTGATGATCGCCAACAAGCTTCGCCTGGCGTCTCCCATTGTGCTGGTGGTAGGTGGACTTGCCCTGAGCTTTACTTCTTTATTTTCAGATATCACCATTCATCCGGATGCCGTATTTTTTATTTTTCTGCCTCCTTTGCTTTACGAGGCTGCCTGGCAAACCTCCTGGAAAGAGTTTTGGAAATGGAGAAGGGTGATTATGAGTTTTGCTTTTCCCATTGTCATTATTACCTCTTGCGTGGTGGCATTTGCCTCAAGGGCCATTATACCAGGCTTCACCCTGGCATTGGGTTTTCTGTTGGGTGGGATTATTTCTCCACCGGATGCTGTATCGGCCACCTCTATCATGCGAAATGTAAAAGTGCCCAAATCATTTGTCAGCATTATTGAAGGGGAAAGCCTGCTCAATGATGCCTCTTCCCTGATTGTATTTCGTTTTGCATTGGTGGCAGTGCTTACCGGTCAGTTTCATTTGGGACAGGCAGCTGGTACTTTTATCCTGGTCGTGTCGATGGGCATTGCCATTGGGCTTGGCGTGGGATTTATCTTCTACGCCATTCACCGCTTACTGCCCACCACCTCCAGCATTGAAATTGTATTGACACTGGCAACACCCTATTGCATGTACCATGCGGCCGAGTACTTTCATTTCTCAGGGGTGCTGGCAGTGGTCAGCGGAGGACTGTTGTTATCGAGCATGCGGCAAAGCATGTTGAACTACCGCAGCCGTGTGGAAGGAGTGAACGTGTGGACCAACATTGTCTTTGTACTAAACGGATTGATCTTCTTGCTGATTGGCCTGCAATTGCCTGCTATTACCCAACAACTTGGCGATATTGGATTGGGCAAGGCCATCTGGTACGGGGTATCGATTTCATTGGTACTGATCGCATCACGGTTCATTTGCACCTTTGGGGCTTCAGTATTTACAAGGATCATGAGCCATTTTATTATCGTGGCGGATCCCAATCCGGGATGGAAAGCACCCCTTATTTCCGGGTGGGCAGGCATACGCGGGGTGGTATCTCTGGCCGCTGCGCTATCCGTCCCCATTACAATCAATGCTACCGAACCCTTCCCGTATCGTCATCTTATTCTTTTTATCACCTTTATTGTCATACTGGTCACTTTGGTACTACAGGGGCTTACTCTTCCCTGGCTGATTGGCAAAGTGAAAATGGAGGACAAGTACAGCACAATTTCAGAACAGGAACAAGAGTTGATTATCCAGAAAAAGATAGCCAAAGCCTCCCTTGATCATTTGGGAGAAAAATATGGTCCGCAGAGAGAGCAAAACCAACACCTGGATAATTTATTGGCACGGCTACAATTAGAACTGAACTTTTTCAACCAGGATATAAAGGAGTTGACCAACATCAACGATAATGCACTATCGAACTATCAGAATATTTACCTGGAAATGTTACAGCATCAGAGAAAGTTGCTCAATACCATGAACAAGCGAACCGAATTTGATGAAGACATCATTCGGAAATACCTGGCCTTGATCGACATGGAAGAATATAAAATCAGGCAAAAACTGATTAAGGAAACCATGGAGAGGAAGGATTGAAGGACTGAAAGGGTCCTGAAACAAGTTCAGGATGACGCTCTGATCACTGATCACTGTTTACTGATCACTGACCACTTCCGATTTCCCTGCCCTGCCCTTCTTTTTTATCAGTAAAAATGGTAGGAAGACCTGTAATTTGTATAAGGTTTACTTTTTTGAATTTTATGATATTTGTATGTGAAATGTTTTGAGTAACTTTACCTGTAGCATGATTAAATATTAAAGATTTACCCTGTGCAGCATTACTTGAAACTTTGAACTTTAAACTCAACAACCTTTATCACTGAATCATGAATAAAACAAAAATCTTTGTCCTGGCAGCATTCTTATTTTGCTGCCTGACCCAACTTATTGCACAGGACTGGCCCCAGTACCTGGGACCTACCCGAAACAGTATATCCCCTGAAAAGAACATTATGCGCTCATGGCCGGAGGGCGGACCCGAAGTGCTGTGGACGGCCCCCGTGGGCATTGGCTATGGCGGACCGGTTGTTAAAGATGGAAAAGTGTACCTATTGGACCATGATGACAAGGTGGGTGATAACCTAAGGTGCCTGGACCTTGCCACGGGTAAAGAGCTTTGGAACTTTGCCTGGGAAGCTCCGGGGGCGGTCATGTTTCCCGGATCACGCAGCGTACCGGCTGTTGACGGTAACCGTGTTTATTCGTGCGGTCCTTACGGCGACCTGTACTGCATCGACACCAATACCCACAAGCCGCTATGGAAAAAGAACGTCTGGAAAGATTACGGGGGTGAAGAAATCCCCATCTGGGCCATCGCCCAGTGTCCACTGGTTTATGGCAACATGCTTATCATCGCCTCCATGGCTCCCAAAGCCGGTGTGGTAGCCTATAACAAGTTAACAGGCGAGGTGATATGGCAAACGCCCAACCTTGGCAATGAAACCTATGTGAGTCCATCGGTAGCAAAAATTGACGGACAAGACCATATCGTGATGGTCACTTCTTCCACCAATACTTTTGGCCATCCTAATGCAGAACCTACCCCTGGAACCGTGGTGGGAATAGATCCAAAGGATGGTAAAATCCTCTGGAAATACAAAGGATGGAAGTGCCATATCTCGGTGCCCGGGCCGGTAGATGCGGGTAACAACAAACTGCTCATTACCGGTGGATATGAGCTGGGGGCCACCATGATACAGGTCGAGAAAAAGGCCGATGGCACTTATGGAGCCAAAGAACTCTTTACTACCGTTGAATTTGGCGACCAGACCAAGACGCCCTTGCTGTACAACGGTTATTTCTACGCCCAGTACGGCACCAACAACCGCCGCGACGGGCTGGTATGCATGAACATGGACGGGCAGGTGATGTGGAAAACCAAACGGGACCCTGATTTTAACAAGGGAAGCATGATCCTGGCCGATGGCATGATCCTGGCTACCAACGGCGCCAAGGCCCTGTATCTGATTGAACCGGACCCCTCGGGCTTTAAAGCACTGGCAACGGCCGATCTGCTCAAGGAAGAGGCCAATGGGGAAGGAATTGCGGCAAGGATAGGAGGCGCCAGTCAAAACTGGGCCCCGATAGCCCTGGCCGATGGGAAACTGCTCATCAGGGACCAAAAACGAATGATGTGTGTAAAGGTGGCTAAATAGGAGGAGTTAGATTGTCGTTTTAAGCTGCCTGTTCAATCTTATGGTGCCTGTAGGTAAATTCACAGGGTGAAATCCCCGATGGATTTAAAAGGCGCCCCATAGGATTAAACAGGCAGCCTGTTTTATGGGCAAGTTGGACCTTTTTATGGTTGTGGTGTATGG
Source organism: Prolixibacteraceae bacterium (assembly GCA_035297625.1). Taxonomy (GTDB): domain Bacteria; phylum Bacteroidota; class Bacteroidia; order Bacteroidales; family Prolixibacteraceae; genus Aquipluma. The sequence continues at coordinate 16,147 of DATGYU010000452.1, read as the reverse complement.
CCTAAAAAACAAATTGTCTGATTGTAATGAATTATTCGTTAAGATCTTCTAAAGTAGTGTTCATCGGTGCTCCTTCTTCGCATAACTTTCAGTAAAAATGGTATAAATACCTGTAATCCGTATTACCTTTTACAGAACAAACATTCCGATATTTGTATAGTAATTTCTGATATTTCTAATTGAAAAACAATTAACTGTATGAAAGCAATCCTTCTTACCCTTATGTTATTCATCATCGTGCAAGGTGGCTTTGCACAGCAAAATCAGGCTCATACTGTTGCTACGGTTAACACACGGGAGCAACAGGAAATCATTGATCTCTCCAAAAACAAATGGCAGTGGATGTCAGACAAAAATGTAGATGCCCTGGCCGGTCTTTTCCATGAAAAGGCCATGTTTGTTCACATGGGAGGAGCCTGGGGTAAAGAAGCTGAACTGAAGGTTATCAAAGACGGAGGCATTTGGTACAAGAAAGCGGATATCCTTGAGGTGTCGGTGAATGTGATCGGCTCCACAGCCATCCTTTTAAACAGAATTACCCTACTGGCCGTTGTTGGGGGTAATGAGGTTACCAACCCGTTTGAAGTAACTGAGGTGTATGTGAAAGAAGGCGATAGCTGGAAGTTAGGCTCCCTTTCGTTTACAAGACTGCTCACTCCTCCGGGCCAGCAATAGTCCAGAGACAGCGTGGCAGTTCAAATGCAACATCAGAATCTTATAATTCAACATTAAAAATTCAGAACATGAAAACACGACAATTAGGAAAAAGCGGACTTGAAGTCTCCGAGATAGGTCTGGGCTGTATGGGCATGAGTTTTGGCTATGGAACGATTGCTGATAAGGGGCAATCCATTGATCTTATTCGCAAAGCGGTAGAGATGGGGGTCACCTTTTTTGATACTGCCGAGGTGTACGGGCCCTACATCAATGAAGAGCTGGTCGGTGAAGCGCTTCAACCCTTTAAGGGGCAGGTGGTCATTGCCACCAAGTTTGGCTTTAACATCGGGGGACAGGGATTGAACAGCCGTCCGGAAAACATCAGGCAGGTAGCCGAGGCCTCATTAAAGCGGCTTAGGATCGATGCTATTGATTTATTTTACCAGCACCGGGTTGATCCCAACGTACCGATAGAAGAGGTGGCAGGGGCCGTAAAAGAGCTGATAAAAGAGGGTAAGGTAAAACATTTTGGGCTCTCGGAAGCAGGGGTGAAGACCATCAGAAGAGCCCATGCCGAGTACCCGGTAACCGCCCTGCAAAGCGAATACTCGCTGTGGTGGCGTGAACCCGAAGCAGAGATTATTCCTACCCTGGAAGAGCTGGGCATTGGCTTTGTGCCATTCAGTCCCCTGGGAAAAGGATTCCTAACGGGCAAGATGAACGAAAACACCACTTTCGACAGCAAGGATTTCCGCAGTACCGTGCCAAGGCTCAGTCCTGAAAACCTAAAAGCCAACATGGTATTTGTCGACCTGCTGAAGGAAATGGCACAACGCAAGAACATCACCCCGGCACAGCTGGCCATTGCCTGGATACTGGCTCAAAAACCATGGTTTGTACCCATTCCCGGTACCACCAAAATGGAACGACTGCACGAAAACCTGGGAGCCTCCTCCGTTGTGTTGACCAAGGGGGAATTGCAGGAAATAGAAGCAGCCGCTCAAAAGCTTGAACCCGTTGGTGAGCGGTATTCAGAAGGCAGCGCCAGGATGATAGACCGGTAAAAAAGGATTTACAATTAGACGATTTACAATTTACGCCACGCACACCAAACTTTAAACTTTGAATTTTAAACTTTAAACTAAATTTTCTTCCCTCTCCTTTGGTGATTTAAAAAAATTACCTCACCTTTGTTCGTAATTTCACGAACTACGAATGACAACACCGCAGATCCTTACAGAAGAACAGCAGAAGATGGCCCGTTATGCCAAGGCCATGGGCCATCCTATCCGCATGTATGTTTTGGAGTTACTCTCCAAACAGTCTTGCTGTTACAGTGGCGACTTATCCGAAGTGCTTCCCATAGTCAAATCTACCCTTTCCCAGCATTTGAAAGAGTTGAAAGATGCCGGCTTGATCCAGGGAGAGATAGAAGCTCCCCGCATTAAATACTGTCTGAACAGGACCAACTGGAATGAGGCCAGGGAATTGTTTCTTAAGTTCCTGCAGGCTGCCCCCAATGAATTTAACCAGGAATGTAAATAGCATAAAGTCATGGAAATAAAAATTTTAGGCACCGGCTGTCCCAAGTGCAAGACCCTGGAGAAGCTGACCCGCGAAGTGGTGGAAAAAAATGGTATTGACGCTACCGTGACCAAGGTAGAGGACATTTATCAGATCATGAAATACGGGGTAATGACTACCCCGGCCCTGGTGGTGGACGAAAAAGTGGAGATCAAAGGCCGGATTCCTTCCTCCGAGGAGATAAAACAGTTATTAACCCGTTAACAGCAAAAGATGAAAAAGCTTCTTTTTTTCAGTTTTGTCCTGATGGGTATCCTTTTGGGCTACCGGGCCGAATGCCAGACGGTAAACAAGGCGGCTTCCACCCCGGTTGAAGCCTATTACTTTCACAATACGGTAAGGTGTATCACCTGCAAAACAGTAGAGGCAGAAGCCAGGGCCAATCTTCTAAGCCTGTATGGCAGCCGGGTGAGCTTCCAATCGCTGAACCTGGAGGAAGAATCGACAAAGGCCATTGCCCGGAAGCTGCAGGTCTCGGGTCAGACGCTGCTGATCGTTAAAGGGGACAAAAAGGTGGATCTTACCAATGAAGGTTTTTTGTATGCAAGGACTAATCCTAAAAAGTTCAAGGCTCTTATCAAGGAAAAGGTGGATGCTCTTTTAGAATAACAACCCAATGGAATTCTTAACCAACCTGCTTGAAAACAGTACGCTCCCGTGGCTATCGGCATTGGTGCTGGGCCTGATGACAGCCATCAGTCCCTGCCCGCTGGCTACCAATATCACGGCCATTGGTTTTATCAGCAAGGACCTCGATCAACGCAACCGGGTTTTTGTAAACGGGTTAGTTTATACCCTGGGGCGTGCCATCTCTTACACGGCCATTGCACTTATCATTTATTGGGGGGCAGACCGGGTTAAGTTTTCAGGCTTCTTTCAGCTGTACGGAGAAAAGATGATAGGACCGGTATTGATTCTCATCGGGTTGTTCATGCTGGATGTGATCCCTGTCAGATTCCCCGGTATTAGCCGGCTCACTTCCGCTATGGAAAACAAAAGCCGCTGGGGCTACTTCGATGCCCTGTTTTTGGGGATGATCTTTGCCCTGGCTTTTTGTCCTTACAGCGGGGTGTTGTATTTCGGGATGCTGGTACCCATGACTGTTGCAAGCGCCTCAGGACTTTACCTGCCCATGGTTTTTGCCGTCGCTACAGGTATCCCGGTGATGATCATGGCCTGGATACTGGCCTTCTCCATAGGTTCCATCGGGAATGTTTACAACAGGATCAAACGTTTTGAAAGCTGGTTCAGGCGGATCGTTGCGGTATTATTTATTGCAGTTGGAGGTTATTACTCGATAATCGTGTTATTATGAATGCACAGGATTTCAGCAATTTAAAGATATTCAATCCAGACAGGGTAGTTTGCTATTGTAAGCAGGTGACTCAAAAAGAGATTGAAAAGGCCATTCAACAGGGATCAAAAACGATGGAAGATATTCGACAGGCAACAGGCGCTTGTACAGGTAACCAATGCAAGGAGTTGAATCCTTCAGGAAAGTGCTGTTCGGGCGATATTAACCGGTTGCTTAACAAGGATGGTTTTGGGTTGATTACATCCAACTGTTGTGGTTAAAAAAATTTGATCAGATAGTTCGTCTTTCGGCGAACAGCAGACAATATATACAAATGGAAAAAAACCTTCAAATAAGAATGATTGGTGCTATGGCAGCCTTGTTGCCCGCACTTGTTGTACTCTACTATTTTTTGCAGCCACTGGTAGATACGATCACCTATGAATGGCTGTTTTTAAATGCCGATACACACCTTGGAACGGCCATCAACTTTTTCATTTATGATACCGTTAAGATACTGATCCTTTTGTTTCTGATCAGCTCTTTGATGGGTATCATCAATGCTTATTTCCCCATTGACCGGATACGCATTTATCTGACTACCAAAAAGATGTTCGGCCTTGAATATTTCCTGGCTTCCCTGTTTGGGGCCGTCACCCCTTTCTGCTCCTGCTCCTCCATTCCGCTATTCATAGGTTTTGTAAAGGGAGGAATTCCACTGGGGGTCACTTTTGCTTTTCTGATCACCTCACCATTGGTAAACGAGGTGGCAGTAGCCATGTTCCTTGGCCTTTTTGGGGTAAAGGCAACCTTGATTTATACCCTAAGCGGAATAGTACTGGGAACCGTGGGCGGATTGATCCTTGGAACCTTTAAACTGGAAAGGCACTTGTCTGACTGGGTAAAGGAGATTCAGCAACATTCCGAAAAAGAGGCAGAGCAATGGGAATCGGACAGGACCCCCTTCCTGGAACGGTTACCGGTTATTATCCGTGAGGGGTGGATGATTGTAAAAAGTGTGCTGCTGTACGTGATAATCGGTATTGGTATCGGGGCGGCCATGCATGGGTATGTTCCCGAGCATTTCTTTACCCAATACCTCTCGCCCGATAAGTGGTACGCGGTGCCATTGGCAGTGATGGCAGGGGTCCCAATGTATGGCAATGCCGCAGGTATTGTACCCGTCATTCAGGTCTTTGTGGCCAAGGGAGTTCCCTTAGGGACAGCCATTGCTTTTATGATGGCCGTGGTGGGATTATCGCTTCCCGAGGCTATGCTGCTGAAAAAAGTAATGCAATGGAAGCTGATCGGTATCTTCTTTGGAACCGTTACCGTATTTATCATTTTACTGGGATACCTTTTTAACTGGATATTGAATTAACAGTTTGGTTTTAAAACATTTATATTATAAAATTCTAACAGATGAAAGTACTTATTCTTTGTACCGGGAACAGTTGCCGCAGCCAGATGGCCCATGGCTTTCTGCAATCCTTCGATTCACGTATTACAGTTTGTTCCGCCGGTACGGAGGCCTCAGGCAAACTTAACCACAAGGCCGTTGAAGCCATGAAAGAAATTGGCATCGACATCAGCCATCACACTTCCGATCCGGTTGATAAATACCTGGACGAGGAATGGGACTATGTCATCACCGTTTGCGGGGGCGCCAATGAATCATGCCCTGCCTTTACCGGCAAGGTAACACACCGCCTGCACATGGGATACGATGACCCGTCGCATGCCGTTGGAAGCGATGAATTTATATGGAGTGAATATATCCGTGTTAGGGATGAAATCAGGGAAGGCTTTTGGAAATTGTATACCGAAGAAATAAAACCACAGCTATAAATGCGGAAAAATTGAAATAATAAACCCAAGAAATTATGAGTACTGCTAAACAACTTTCATTTTTCGACCGATACCTTACCTTATGGATTTTCCTTGTCATGGGGGCAGGGGTTGTCATTGGCTTTGGAATTCCTGAGATTTCAGGTTTCTGGAATTCCTTAAGTTCCGGAACCACGAATATTCCCATTGCTGTTGGGCTGGTACTGATGATGTATCCGCCACTGGCCAAAGTAAAATATGAGAAATTGCCTCTGGTGTTTAAAAACCTGAAACTTTTAAGTCTCTCGCTTACTCAGAACTGGATAATAGGGCCACTGGTCATGTTCATTTTGGCCATTGTATTCCTGCATAACCACCCGGGTTTAATGACAGGGGTAATTTTGGTAGGATTAGCCCGATGTATCGCCATGGTATTGGTTTGGAACGATCTTGCAAAAGGAGACACAGAACTTGCTGCCGGGCTGGTAGCCTTCAACGCTATTTTTCAGGTGTTACTGTATTCCGTTTATGCCTATGTTTTTATTACCTTTCTACCCCCGCTATTGGGTTTAAAAGGAGCGGTTGTTCAGGTTTCGATTTCAGAAATTGCAATAACTGTTTTAATCTACCTGGGAATACCTTTTGCTGTGGGTTTGATTTCTAATGGGATACTTCGCAAATTAAAAGGCAGTGAGTGGTATTTTTCCAAATTTATTCCTAAAGTTTCATTGCTTACACCCATAGCCTTGTTATTCACCATCTTTGTAATGTTTTCACTGAAAGGCGAAAAAATTATCGAATTGCCTTTAGATGTACTTAGGGTTGCCGTACCCTATACCATCTATTTTGCCTTTATGTTTTTCAGTACTTTCCTTGCGGCCAAATGGATGAGCCTGGGATACGAAAAATCAACAACAATGGCTTTTACGGCAGCAAGCAACGATTTTGAATTGGCCATAGCCGTTGCTATTGCCGTATTTGGAATCAACTCACAAGCAGCTTTTGCAACAGTGATCGGTCCTTTGGTGGAAGTGCCCGTGATGATCGCCCTGGTGAACCTGGCCCTTTATTTCAAAAAGAAAGTCTTTAGTCAAAAGCCTGCTTACAGGACTTCTGAAAAAGCAGTTTCCTAAAAAAATGTTTTAAAAGATAAATTGAAGATATTCTGCCGCTAAATCTCCAAAACCCTAAATCTCACTAATAATGCGAATCAAGGGTTGAAATACAGAGCTGGGCAGTAAATCCTGCCCTTTTACCTTTGCAGCATAGATCCGTTGAGCTGCCTTTGACAGTAAAGCAGATTTACCCCTTCACTTATGCTTTAACTTTTGGCCAAAAGATTGCCCTTTTTTATCCCACGTATTGCCTTCCTGTTGCCACTGTCTGATCGGTGTCTGTACTGATGCTGTACTAACAATATGATAATAGTACAGCAGCCGATCGGTAACCGATCAGACAATGGCAATAGATGGTCAAAGCTGGGTTAAAAAACCAGCAGGTGCTTTTTAAAGCAGGGTGGAATTGTCATTCACTTTTATTAAAACAGGTAGTTGGAATAAAAAGTAATCATTGCTGGTGAATGCCTTTAGCAAATGGGCAACTGCAGATATTTCGGATCAAGCGGAAATGTCGGGGAGAGATGAGAGCTTTTAGATTAAAATTCCAATTTACATAAACTGCAGGACTGAAGGATTGAAGGACTGATCACTGTTTACTGACCACTGACCACTTCCGGTCTCCTTGCTCCTTGCCTCCACAACATTCCGGATTAATCCGATTTTTCTTTAATTGTTTAACCCTTGATTCGCATGAATAATGAAAAGAGTTTTCCCGTTGAGATTTGGGGCCTTGGTGCTTTGGCGGCATTTTAGTTGGCAATACAAATCCGGTGATAAGCTGTTGTATTGGCAGGTTGAAAATGCCAACCCTTTATATTTTGACGGGTAAAGGAAGATTATCAGGATATATTTTTACATTTGTTTGATAGTGTTCTGTCAAAGGAACATTTCAAACTAAAAAACCTGATAAAACTAACCTGTATGAATAAGATTGCCCTGTTAACCATTGTTTTGGTCATGGCTACTGTTGTTGCCATGGCTCAGCGTGTGGGATCCTCCCCTGAATATATCAAAGCCCTTACCTCGGAATGGAAAGGCGAACGTTTTGCTGACGGCAGACCCAAGGTGCCGGATGCCATATTGGAAAGACTCAAGAACATCTCTATTGAAGAGGCCTGGGGCGTATTGCGCAACAAAGGCTTTATGAACCAGTTCGAGGGCGACTGGACCATCATCAATCCCGATCAGCCCATGACAGGCAGGGTGGTTACCGCCCAGTACATGCCTTTGCGCCCTGATTTGGAAAAACAGATCAAGGAACAGGGCAAGGTGGAAAACCGCGGCCAGAAAGGGGGCACCAACTCCTGGCCCATAGATATCCTTACCAACGGGGATGTTTATGTGGCCGACAGCTACGGAAAGATAGCCGACGGCACCCTGATAGGCGACAACCTGGGCAATTCGATCTATGCCAAGTCGCAAAGAGGGGTGGTCTTCTACGGCTCGGTCCGCGACCAGGAAGGCCTTTCTGAAATAGAAGGCTTCAACGGGTGGATCAAAGGATCGGACCCTTCCTATATCCAGCAGATGATGCTCACTTCCATCAATGCCCCTATTCGTGTAGGCCGTGCCACCGTATTGCCGGGAGATGTGGTACTGGCCAAGAAATACGGGGTGATATTCATACCCGCCTACCTGGTGGAAGAGCTGGTACTGACCTCAGAAGTGACTGCTTTAAGAGATGAGTTCGGACACCAGCGCCTAAGGGAAAAGAAATACCTGGCCGGCCAGATCGACAGTGAATGGACCGAAGACATCAAGAAAGATTTCCTCGACTGGCTTAACCACTACCCGGGGAAGCTTCCAATGACAAAAGAAGAGCTGGACAATTATTTGAAAGAAAGGAATTATTAGGGCGGGGAGCAGGAAGCAGGGAGCAGGGAGACCGTAAACGGGAGATCGGAAGTGGTCAGTGATCAGAAACGGGAAACAGTGATCAATCCTTCAATCCTTCAGTCCATCAGTCCTTTCCGCCAATGCGGATAAACAACCCTTCAGTCCTTCTTTTTCTTAATCAACCCACTAAATTAACTACCCATAAATGCAACCTAATGAAAAGCATAATACAACAGATAAGAGATAAAAACCGACAGTTGGAAAAAGAAGAAGCCACTGCCCGTAAAGCGGAAATAGATAGTCCTATCACAGGTAGTAACAGGCGTAATTTTTTGAAGAAGACTGCCCTTGGAGGACTTGCTTTGGGCGGGATGATGAAACTCTCGGTAGAGGATACCATTGCTCAGACTACTGCAAAAGTATCAAGGGCATCGAGTCCGTCGGAGTTAAAGATCACCGATATGCGCTATGTACTCACTACCCTTTTGGGGGGAACAGCCATTATCCGTATCGACACCAATCAGGGTATCTACGGGCTGGGTGAAGTAAGGGACGGTGCCGATGTGCGCTATGCCCTGATGCTAAAAAGCCGCATTCTGGGCATGAACCCCTGTAATGTGGAGATGATCTTTAAGTCCATCCGGCAGTTTGGAGGCCCTTCGCGTCAGGCAGGAGGGGTGTGCGGGGTAGAAATGGCCCTTTGGGACTTGTGCGGCAAGGCCTATGGCGTGCCCGCCTGGCAATTGCTGGGAGGAAGATACAGGGATAAAATACGCCTGTATGCCGACACCCCTGAGGCCAAATCACCAGAAGAACAATTAAGGCTCATTAAGTACCGAACGGAAGAACAAGGCTATACCTGGCTTAAGATGGACCTTTCGATCGGAGAGCTAAAAGGTAAACCGGGTACACTTGTAAATGCTGATTTTTGGCAAAACCAGAACAAGGAACTGGCACAGTGGGGCGACCAGAGCAATTATATGTCCTATGGAAATACGCAGCATCCCTTTACCCAGATACAGATCACCGAAAGGGGACTGGAAGAACTGGCCCGCATCGCAGAGCACACCCGCAGCCTGGTGGGATATGACATCCCCCTGTCGACCGATCATTACGGGCATTTTGATCTGAACAACGGTATCCGCCTGGGCAAAGCCCTTGAGAAATACAGGCTGGCCTGGATGGAAGATATCGTGTCCTGGGAACTGACCGATCAGTGGAAAACCATGTCTGATGCCCTGGAAACGCCGCTTTTGACGGGTGAAGACATTTACCTTTTGAAAAACTTTAAGCCCTTGATTGATATTCATGCCGTGGATATCATTCATCCCGATTTATCCTCTTCAGGAGGGCTACTGGAAACCAAGAGAATCGGCGATTATGCCGAAGAACACGGCATTGCCATGGCCATGCACCAGGCGGGCACTCCAGTATCGTTCATGGCCAATGTGCATTGCGCGGCAGCTACCCAGAACTTCCTGGCCCTGGAGCACCACTCAGTGGATCTGCCCTGGTGGGAAAGCCTGGTGAAGACCACCGATGGCAGAAAACTGATTACCAAAGGTTTTGCCAATGTGCCACTTGAAGCGCCCGGTCTGGGAATCGAACTAAATGATGAGGTGGTAAAAGAACACCTGCATTCACGGGATAAAAGCTTTTTTGCCCCTACCGATGAGTGGAATGAAAAACGCTCACACGACAGGGTGTTTAGTTAACTTTAGAACATTTTAAACCGAAAAGCGGTTGGTTTTCTGCAATTAAAACCAACCGCCTTTATCTATAAATAAATCATTGAACTGTTGATTAATTAAACCAGCCAATACGTGGCATTGGCTTTGCCAAGCCTGCTAAATCGTCCTACAATGAAAAGACTCAACCTGTACAAGATAGCCATGGGAAGTGCCCTGGTATTTTTAATTCTCTCCCTTGGTTTCATTATTACCGGGAACACCGCAAATTCGGGACCACTGCTGATTGCCTTTTTTATCTCCCTGGCCACAGCCGTCAGGGGAAGCCAGTCGTTAAAGGGCTTTTCCTATACCATCTGGATCTTTACTGCCGTGACCGCTTCCATGTTTTACCCCCAGTATTTTACCTCGGTGGGCGATTTCCAGTTAAAGACCCTTATCGTTCCTTTGTTGCAGATCATCATGTTTGGCATGGGATCGCAGATGAGCCTGAATGATTTCACCGGGGTGATCAAAATGCCCAAAGGGGTGCTTATTGGCGTTGGGTCGCACTATATCATCATGCCCGTTGTGGCTTTTTTCATCTCCAGGATCTTTAACTTCCCGCCTGAGATAGCCGCCGGTATCATTTTGATAGGCTGTGTACCGAGCGGACTGGCCTCCAACGTGATGTCGTACATTGCCCATGCCAACCTGGTACTGGCCGTTACAATCGGGGCCATCTCCACGTTGATCTCCCCGTTTGTCACCCCTTTTCTGATGAAGATGCTCGGGGGCCAGTACATCGAGGTGAATTTCTGGAGCATGATGCTCGACATCCTGAACATGATCATCCTGCCCATTGTGGCCGGCTTTATCTTCAACCTTTTCAATGAAAACAAGGAGAGCAGAAGAGGTAAGGTAGTGCAGATGATCGCCTTTTTTATTATCATCCTATTAACCAACCTGGTGTATATGAAAGCCAAACAGGCCGATATGAGCGCTTTTGTGCACGCTTTAATGATATCGCTGGGATGGTTTTACCTGCTGCCTATCGTAGCTGCCCTGTTGCTGCGCCATCTTTTAAAAGGCGACAGGACCCTGATGAGCAAGATCCTTTCCTTCCTGTCCATGGCAGGCATCGCCATTATCATCACCATTATTACCGCTGCCGGAAGGGACAGTTTGCTTAAGGTAGGAGCCCTTCTGATGGTAACCAGCCTGTTGCACAACATGGCCGGCTACTCACTGGGCTACGGGGTGTCGTGGCTGTTTGGCATGCCCGAGAAAGATCGCCGTACCGTGGCTTTTGAAGTGGGCATGCAGAATGGAGGTCTGGCCTCGGGACTGGCCCTTCAAATGGGTAAAATAGCCACTGTAGGACTTGCCCCTGCCATCTTTGGCCCTTTGATGAACGTAACAGGTTCAGCCTTGGCCAGCTGGTGGAGAAGCAGGGCTCCGGAAGAAAGTGAGCAGTAATCAGTGATCAGTTACCCGTGGCAGGGCCGAGCTTAAGGACTTTAAAGTCTTTAAGGAAATCAAGGTCCCCGGGAACTGATGAATAGCCCCAACTTGAAATTTTAAACTTGAAACTAAATCGTGTCCTATGAAAAAACAATATTACCTTTTATGGGTGTTGCTGGCATTCGGGCTGGTGGCCCATAGTCAGACAAAACAGGAGAAAGCAGTTGGCGCTGCTGTCGAAGTGTTTAAAAAAGCGGTCGTAGAGGCCAATCAGAGCCTTTTAGAGGGCATAACGGCCGATGAACTGGCATATGGTCACTCCAGCGGAAAAGTGCAGAATAAAGAAGAATTTATAGCCGAAGTGGTCAGTGCCCAGCCTTTGGACTATGTAAGCATAGAAACTACGGATCAAACGATCAGGGTATCGGGTAAAACAGCCATTGTGCGTCATATCTTTTCCGCAGAGACCATGGCCAATGGTACGCCGGGCAAGCTTAAAATCGGCAACATGATGGTCTGGCAAAAGCAAAAGGGCAAGTGGAAGCTGCTGGCCAGGCAGGCGTATAAATTGCCGGTATAAAGTTTCAAATTCAAAGTTTCAAGTTGAGGCGTTAAGCGGTCAGTTAGTCCTCTAAGAATTTAAGGACCTTAAGGACTTTAATACGCAATTTACTATTAGACGATTTACAATTTACTATTTACGCTTTGCACAACAGCCATTAGTGATCAGTAGCCAGTAGCCCTTATGCTTCTTCTTTCCCTTTAAGTGGGGTAGCTTTTTTAACAATGATCTTTGGCTTATTGGTTTTCACCTGCTGTTTTTCTGCAGCAGGTTTATCCTCCTTCTCCATGGGGCCGCGCATATGGATGATCAGCCCGTTGAGGAAATTGCGCAGCAGCTGATCGCCGCACTCCTTGTAATTGGGATGGTCCTCACTGCGGAAAAGAGCCGTCAACTCACTCTTTGTCACTTCAAAATCAACAAGCGATAGGATATGGATGATATCTTCATCGCGCAGCTTAAGGGCCACGCGCAGCTTTTTCAGGATATCGTTATTGGTCATTGGATGGATGATTTAAGGGTCTGCAATATTATTCAGGCAAAGTAACGAAAACTAGTTCAGAATTAGGAGCAGTAGCGGTCAATTGTTGATGAAAGGGCATAAAACAGGAGCGGATGCTGTCCCAAGTAACACGAGATCAGCATCCGCTCCGGGATAATAAATGCTATTATTAATTTAGTTGGAATCTGCCCGATCGGTTAAATCTGCATTCCAGTTATCTTATTTACTTTTCAGCTTTTCTTCCACATAGTCCTGCCAATAGAAAGGAGCCAAATAAAGTCCTTTCTGATCCAGTCCGCAGGAGGTGATGTGCCATTGCCCTTTTTCATCCACCACCAGTTCAGCGGCATGGGAATCCAGGGTAGCCACCTCATCGCTGAAAAAGTCAAAGTTGAACAGGTCATGGCTTCTGTACACCTTGGTGGTCTTGTAACTGGCTCCGGGACCGATGAAAAGATAATACCAGTCGCCGCGCTGCACCACAAAGGGAGATTCGGTGTTGCCGCCCCAGGTACCTTTGGCCGTATCGCGTAACACCACGTAACGGTCTTTGGTCCAGTGCACCAGGTCGGTGCTGATACGAGCTGCTACAACATGCTCTCCCCCTTCGGGCTTACTGGTGGCAGTGTAATACATTATCCAGCGCTTGTTAAACTCATCATGGAAGACAAATGGGTCCCTGCCGTCAAATCCATCTGCAAAAAGGGGGTTTTCGCTGAAGCGGGTCCATTCGTACAGGTCTTTGCTGATGGCCAGGTTGATCTGGTAGCGGCGGTGATCGGGATCTCCCCCGCAGTAGTACATGTAATAGGTATCGCCCTGTTTGACAATATATGGAGCCCACAGCACCGTTTCATTCAGATCCAGCCGGCGGCTCAGGGCATAGGGTTTCTTTTCCCAGGGACCGTATAACTTGTCAGCCACAGCGTGAGTCAAATGACTTTCATCCCATACCTTGGGGGCATCCTGACCAATGATCCCGATCATGTGCCATTTATTGTCCGGCCCCTTGATAATACAATGATCATTCACATACCAGGAGTCCTTTTCCCCAATGCTCTGGTCAAAGATCTTTACGTATTTCCCAATGCTCATGGGAGGGGATTGTTTTCCATCCTGGCAGAATGCTGCTGTAGTAAAGACCAGAAAAACTAGAAATAATGTCTGTTTCATAATGATATTTTTTAATAAGTGTTCAGTGATCAGTAATCAGGGTTCAGTTACCAAAACCAGTTGCCAGCAGCTAACTGCTACTGGCTACTGACCACTGTTTACTGGCTACTGACCACTGCCAACTGTTTCCTACTTTTTATCCCCTTTCTCATTTCCCCATAACTGGGTATTCTTGCCGTTCTCGGTTCTCCAGGCATCTCTCCAGCGGTGAATTTCACTGGCCCCGATCAATGGTTTGTGTTTGCGCTGCTCTTTGGTCAAAGGCTGAGGCAGGCGCTCCGCTTTGTCCTGGTACCAGTAAGCAACAGAGGCTAGGTCTAGGGTCAGGTTGTTGTTGTGTCCGTGCTCGATGGTGAACTTACCGGATTGATCAAAGTAGATAGGGTCTGCAATAAAATAGCGGTAAATATGGGTATGGCCCAGCCAGCCGGTTTCATTGTTTACCCTTGGATAGCCAAAATAAGGATGCGAGAACAATTCCTTGGGGCACCAGGAGGTGTTGAAGAAATCCTCGGTTCCCGTGCCATTCAGGCTGGGCAGGGTTTCGCCATCGATAAAAAACATCTCATCCCCTTCGCCATACCACATCGGGGTGGGACAATTCACGTAATAATTCACCCCTACAAACTGTCCTTTGCCCTTGATATCGGCAAAGACATAATTGTTTTCACCCTTGGGGTTCTTGCCTGTTTCGCCTAAAAGGCCCCATTCGTTTTCTCCATCGGGCAGCGCCTCGGTTAGCTGATGATTGTACCAGGCATGGAATCTGCCGGTATTTTCAGGCAAGGCAGGCATCTCGGTATAGTCGATGTTATAATAAAACGACTGGATCACTTCGCCCGTCTGGTTTTCAATTTCAATCTTGGCTCCCTTGGAAAAAGGCATGGCAAAATAGCAAACGTATGATTTGCCCCATCCCGGGGACACGGTCAGGGGAGTGCTTACAAAATCGTAGGTTTCATTCCATCCGTTGCCGAAGAAAGGTCCGATAGGCGCTTCTACTGAAGGATAGTCGTTGCCGTCCCAGTACATTTTCAGGATGATGTCGTTGCGGCTCAGTTTAGCGGCCTCGGGAGCGATTGTAATCCAGATATGGTTGATAATCCCTGCGCCCTTTACCTCCATGATGGTGCGTTTTTCACCATCCTTGATACCGCCCAGGCAGTCGCCATTACCACCGGTCTTATCATAGCTGCTCACCCTGCGGGACTTTACATTCTTTTGGATTTTTGTAATAGACATCATTTCGTTTCCTGTATTTTGGGCAAACAGGATCCCGAAACTAAAAGCCAGTAAAAGAAAGAGTACTGTTTTTTTCATGATTTAAGGATTTAGTAGTTTATAGTGTATGCATAAATTATTGATGATTATCTTTCCATTATTGCCGATCTATCCAATAAGACAGATAGCTCATGCAAATATGTGCTTAATCGTTTAAACAAACAAGCCCCTTTTGGCTGTTGCTAAATATTTATTTCAGAAAAGCGTAAATGAGAGTGTTCAGTATTCAGTCATCAGTGTTCAGTAACCTGCTGCTAGTTAATGATCACTGATTACTGAACACTGATGACTGATTACTGGAGAAAAACAATTCCTGTTGCCTACTCTCTTTCCAAGTTTACTTTTTTTTGGTTAATTTGTCTTTGGATTAAAAAAGCCTATTCTGATGAAAAAGATACTTTCCTACATTCTGACTCCTGTTTACCTGATTGTATTCGGGCTGCTATTGCTGATATTTCACCCCATACAAGTAATTACCAGGGCTATCTGGGGTTACCCGGTGCGTAAAAAGGCAGTGGATGTGCTGAATTACTGCCTGCTTTACAGTTTGTGGATTCTTGGAACCAGAATTACTTTTAAAGGACTGGAAAAGATTCCGCAGGGCCGACCACTGATTATTGTGGCCAACCATCAGAGTACGCTGGATATCCCGGCGGTGATTATAGGTTTTAAAAAGAACCATCCTAAATTCATCTCCAAAGTTGAACTGGGTAAAGGCATTCCCAGCATCTCTTACAACTTAAGGCATGGCGGATCAGTTTTAATTGACCGAAAGAACCGCTCGCAGTCGGTAAAGGACATCCTGATGCTGGGCAAGCATATCGAACAGAACAACTATGCCGCCTGTATCTTTCCGGAAGGAACACGCAGCAAAACAGGCTTGCTGGGAGCATTTCAACCCGCCGGTGTCGCCTCCCTTTACAAAACAGCCCCTTCAGCTATCATTGTCCCTTTTGTGATTGACGGCAATGATAAGATCATGAAACATGGCTATTTCCCCATGACTGTTGGCTGTCATCTCAGACTGACGGTGCTGGATCCCATTGATCCAAAAGGAAAGGATATGACCGAACTGGTTAAAAACATTGAAGATCAGGTGAGAAAAGAACTGGGGCAGGCATAAAAGAAGATAAATAGGAAATAAGAAATATCGAATAAGGAAGAAAATTGAGCAAGGGAAGT
>DATGYU010000451.1:0-2674 GCA_035297625.1 Prolixibacteraceae bacterium | reverse complement strand
AAATCGGGTATTATTTACTGCCTTTCCAGAAAGAAAGTGGAAGAGATTGCCGAGGCCCTGGTCGTGAACGGTATCAAGGCCCTGCCTTATCATGCCGGGATGGATTCGGCCACCCGTTCGGGCAACCAGGACAAGTTTTTGATGGAAGAGGTGGATGTGATCGTGGCCACCATCGCCTTTGGAATGGGCATCGATAAACCGGATGTGCGGTTTGTGATCCATTACGACATACCTAAAAGTCTCGAGGGCTATTACCAGGAAACCGGACGTGCCGGTCGTGACGGGGGAGAAGGAAAATGCATTACCCTTTATTCGTCAAAAGATATTCAGAAACTGGAGAAGTTTATGCAGGGAAAGCCTGTTGCTGAACAGGAAATCGGGCGCCAGCTGCTGCTCGATACCGCCTCCTATGCCGAATCGGCCATCTGCCGTCGGATCATCCTGTTGAACTATTTCGGCGAAAAACTCGAGGAGCCTTGCGGCAACTGCGACAACTGCGTCAACCCCAAGGAACAGATCGAGGCCAAGGATGAGATATGCCGGGCCCTGGAAGCCATCATCGAGGTGAAGGAAAACTACAAGGCAGAGCATCTCTCCGACATCTTAACGGGCAAAATGTCGGCTGCAGTCAAATCCTTCCGCCATAACGAGTTGGAATCGTTTAACTCGGGAAACGACCATGGCGAGAAATTCTGGAACGCGGTATTCCGTCAAAGCATGATTGCCGGCTTTATCTATAAGGATATTGAAAATTACGGACTATTGAAGATGACCCAAAAAGGCTATGACTTTTTGAAGAATCCTGTTGATTTTCTTTTGGTGCGCAACCACGACTATGATGCCATTGAGGAAGAGGCCAATGCAGCAGCTGCCCAGGCAAGCGGTGCGGGCGATCCCGAGCTGTTTGCCATGCTCAAGGATCTGCGCAAGCAGATCTCCAAAAAGCTGAACCTGCCGCCCTTTGTCATTTTCCAGGACCCCTCGCTGGCCGATATGGCCCTGCAGTACCCCATCACAATAGATGAGCTCAAATTCATCCAGGGAGTGGGAGAGGGCAAGGCCAAACGTTACGGCAAAGAGTTCGTCAGTTTGATTAAAACCTATGTCGACGAAAACGAGATAGAAAGGCCCCAGGACATGGTGGTAAAGAGCGTGGCCAACAAATCGAAAACCAAGGTGAGCATCATCCAGAGCATCGACCGAAAGATCTCGCTCGAGGATATTGCCGACTCCCTGGGCATCGATTTCAAGGAACTGATCTCGGAAATAGAGGCCATCGTCAATTCAGGCACCCGGATCAACATCGACTATTACATCGAAGAGATTCTCGATGAAGACCACCAGGAAGAGATCTTCGACTATTTCAAGGAAGCCGAAGACGACTCCATTGAAAGCGCCCTGAAAGAACTGGGCGAAGGTAGTTACTCCGAAGAGGACATCCGTTTGATGAGAATCAAGTTCTTCTCCGAAATGGGTAACTAACATCAAGTTCTTGGTGTTTGATATTGGAAATTGGATATTCATTATTGATTATTGGATATTTTAAATTAAAAAACGCAATATCCAATAATCAATAGTAAGGGATAATTATTGCCCTTCAATGCTTTGTTTAGGTGATTATTAATGGATAAATACAATTTGAAAGCCGGCAGCTACCAGTTAGTTGCCGGCTTTTTTCTTTATGCTTTTTATTCATTTGATTTATGCAACCTTTAAATCTTTCTTTAGGAATGGAAATATTCAGCTCCATTTTTAGAAATAAACTACCAATATCGGTGTTAGTAAATACACCTAAGGGATAGCAATAAAAACAAAAACCAGCTTTTACCTTACAGTAAACAGCTGGTTTTCATTTGAGCGGGAAACGGGGGTCGAACCCGCGACCCTCAGCTTGGGAAGCTGATGCTCTACCACTGAGCTACTCCCGCCTATATAAACCGTTTCTTGTTTATTCTGGTCCAAAAATAATAAAACAAATCGTTGCCAGATGTATCTTGACAAGATTATTTGAATTCTTTTCATAAGAAAGAGTGGGAGAAGGCAGGAAGGCGAAAAGAAGCAGATATATTTACTCTTATTCTTTTCGGCTTTTCGATCCGGCTACATTCTTTCCCCTATAAGTTGCACCATCATCAAGAAAAGTTTCTTAATTTTATCGACCTTAAAATGCAAGGAAACTAATTCATAAACCAATTAAATTCACCCATATGTTGAACCGTAAATTACGCATGGGAATGGTAGGTGGTGGAAGCGATGCTTTCATTGGTGCCATTCATCGGCTGGCCGCTTTAATGGACAACCAGATCGAACTGGTGTGCGGCTGTTTTAGTATCAATCCTGAAATTTCTGTTTCTTCGGGAAAGTCATATTACCTGCCTGACAACAGGATATACAAGACCTACCAGGAGATGTTTGAAAACGAGGCCAAGCTGCCTGAAGGCGAAAGGATGGATTTTGTCACCATCGTTACCCCCAACTTTGCCCATTTTGGCCCTGCCATGATGGCCCTTGAAAATGGATTTAATGTAGTGGTGGATAAGCCCATCACCTTTACTTTGGATGAGGCGCTTCAGCTGAAGGCCAAGTTGCAGGAAACCGGGCTGTTGCTTGCCCTGACTCATACCTATTCAGGTTATCCTGCCGTTAAACAGGCCCGTCAGATGGTAGCGGAAGG
>DATGYU010000450.1:0-8366 GCA_035297625.1 Prolixibacteraceae bacterium | reverse complement strand
TGCCAATGATATTCGTATGCTTAGTTCAGGCCCGCGTTGCGGCATTGGCGAGCTATTGATCCCTGACAATGAACCGGGGTCTTCCATTATGCCCGGCAAGGTGAATCCTACCCAGGTGGAAGCTTTAACGATGGTTTGCGCCCAGGTAATGGGCAATGATACGGCTGTTACCATAGGAGGGGCTAACGGTCATTTCGAGTTGAATGTTTTCAAACCGCTGATAGCTGCCAATGTATTGCAGTCTGCCCGCCTGATGGGGGATGCCTGCCAGTCGTTCAACGATAAATGCGCGGCAGGCATAGCGCCCAATATGGATATAATTAATAAGCACCTGGCAAATTCACTGATGCTGGTCACAGCGCTCAATCCACATATAGGCTATGAAAATGCGGCGAAAATTGCTAAAAAGGCCCTTCATGAGAATAAAACCCTTCGTCAATCAGCCATTGAACTCGGACTGGTAACCGATGAACAATTTACCCAATGGGTGGACCCGGCAAAGATGATAAGCTAACTGCATTGTTTAAGCAATACGTAAATGATGATAAAAATGACAATGGTACTAAAACAACCACCGCCTAGTTTTGATGCTCCATATCCTGCAATAAGAGATCTGAAAAAATTATTCATAGTATTGAGTTAAGATTGATAATTTATTGGTTATTGCCTCTTATATAAAGATAATAAATTTCTCTTTAAAATACTGTTGAAAATCAGATCTCTTAGCCCTGAAGTTATTAACAATTGAAAGGTCGTATTCCGCCTGAAATCATCCTTACATAAATAAAAGAGAGATCAGGATCATTCACCGTCTTTTATACTTGATCCGAAATAATGCGCATCAAGGGTTGAAAAAGTTTGGCGAAAAAATCAATCTCGTTGTTGTTTGGCTGTCCTCTGTTGCAATAAATGATTCTTTGTTTTAATAACTGACTTTAGGCAAAGTATACCTAAAGCTGGACAAGGTTTTGATTTCAAATACTATTTATATACTATTCATATACTAAATTTAAGGTTTTAGTATATGAATAGTATATAAATAGTATTTAATATCCAACTCTTGTCCAGCTCGATTCATTCTTTATTGGGAAGAAGAATTGTATCTTTTTAAGGGTGTTTGTTTCTATTCCGACCTTGTATAGGGTAAAACCTACCCATAACAACTCATTTTCTTCGAATTTCGACCCTTGATTCACATGTATAAGTATAATTGGCACGACTGAGTTAAATGTACCCTACCTGGCCCGGTATTTATTTGAGTATGATTCGCAAATTATTCGGCAAAACACGAATAAGCAGCGTATGCAGCGAATATATACCGGGCCGGATAGAAAAAAGATCTATCTCATGACCATGCTTTTACAACCGGATGATTATTAGATGATTGTTCTTTGTTTCAGGTATTAAGGTTTCAAAACTACTTTTATGCAGTTGTCTTTTTTGTTATTGAAGATATCATATCCTCTTTCTGCTTCAATTAGGGGCAGCTTATGGGTGATGATATCATTGAGTATAATTTTTTCTTCGCGCACCAGGGTAATCAAATGATCGATGTATTTTTGAACTGTTACTTGTCCGGCTCGTAAGGTAAGTCCTTTTTCAAAGATTTGCGCGATGGGGAAATTGTCGTAGTTCATTCCGTAAACTCCCACGATAGAAACCATGCCGCCTCTTCGTACGGCGTCAAAGCACATTCTCAATGCATTGATGGTGCCTTTTTCAAACCTTACCACACTGGCCACCCGGTCCAACAGTGAACGATCGGCTTCCATCCCCACGGCATCCACAACCACATCGGCACCACGACCGCCGGTCATCTCTCTGATTTTATTGATCGCATGGCTGTCCTTGGCATTTATCGTCTCGCTTTTACAGACCTCTCTGGCTGTTTTAAGCCTGTATTCTTCCACGTCAAGGCCAATTACCCTAGCCGCCCCTTTTAACCATGCTGTTTTTTGGGCCATCAGTCCAACCGGGCCACAGCCGAATACGGCAACCGTTTCCCCGCCTTTCAGATTGGCCCATTCAATGGCAGCATAACCCGTTGGGAAAATATCGGTTAAGAACAATACTTTTTCATCAGGAAGTCCATGGGGGGCCAGCCTGCAGTTTTCATCGGCAAAGACCACCCTGGCATATTCAGCCTGGCCGCCTGCGTATCCGCCATACAAATCGGTATATCCATAGATTCCGCTGCCCTTTTGTTTTAAGATGCCCCCTTCAGGACCGTAATTTTCAGGGTTGGAGTTTTCGCAGTGGGTGGGCAGCGAATGGTTGCAAAACCAACAAGTGCCGCACGAAATAGGGAAGGGGACAATTACCCTGTCGCCAATCTTGAACTTTTTGACAAGGCTTCCCACTTCAACAACATCACCCATAAACTCATGGCCCATGATCAGATCTTTTACTTGTGGGAACATACCGTTAAAGATATGTAAATCAGATCCGCAGATCGCAGTAGAGGATACTTTTAGGATCACATCGGTTGGCTTTTCAATAATGGGATCGTTGACTGTTTCAACTTTTACATCTCCAATTTTATGGAATACGAGTGCTTTCATAGGTTGTCTTTTTTAATGATTAATATTTGATTTCGTTTTTTATACTTATTAGCTGTTAATGATTTAATGCAAGTTGACGGCTATTGGAAGCCGCTACACCTGTGACACAGGCTACTTATTACTAGCATCTGGCAAAACTGCTCCGTTGCAGACCAAAGCGTTTCTTTCGAGATGTCAGCTGTCAAAAGCCTTATCAATCACATCATTTTCCAATAACGTTAAGATTTTATGTTAGGCAAGTATGATCATCAATCACTGAAGTTGTTCAGATATAAAGCTTTTGGCATTTTATACAAAAGAAGCTTCTGCGATCTTTCTTCCCTGTATGTTTTTTAACAAAGGGAAGGTTGCAGCGTAAACAGACTTTTTTTGTATGAGCCAGCCAATGTTTTTTTAATTCAAAGTTTCTTTTCCATTCCAGGAATTCAAAACTATAGATTCGGGCCTCCCGGATTAGTTGTCTTGCTTTAGCTTCAGGTAATTTACCTGTCAAAGACTCAGGATGTACACGAATACGATACAGTACCTCGTTTTTAATGATATTGCCTACCCCTGAAAAAATGGACTGTTCCAACAGGGCATCACAAGCCAGTTCTTCTGGAATCCTTTTTAATTTGGCCTTGGCCTTTCGGGGCGACCATTCATTGCTCATCACATCGGCGCTGAAATCATAGATGGAGTTGATATCTTCCTCCAGTATTTTGATGGAGCAGGAATAAAAATTGATAACTCCATTGTTGAAAATCAGGCTTAGACGAACCGGCTGTATCTTTTCTTCATTGATCCGGTAGGTGCCAAACATCAAAAAATGAATGCGAACAGTGAAATCTTCCAGGCAGATCAGAAAATGTTTGCCCCAGCTTTTAAATGATACCACCTGCTGATCAATCAAACGGTTTTGTTCAATTTTACTGTTCCCTT
The DNA here is from genome assembly GCA_035297625.1 of Prolixibacteraceae bacterium. Classification (GTDB taxonomy): domain Bacteria; phylum Bacteroidota; class Bacteroidia; order Bacteroidales; family Prolixibacteraceae; genus Aquipluma. The sequence goes on along the minus strand of DATGYU010000450.1, from coordinate 4,884 downwards.
TCACCGAGATAATCTTCTCTCCGGTAAATTGTTGAACCTCTTCCTTTAACAATACAATGGAAGGACCTTCAGGCATTTCATTTTGATTAAGTTTTAAAATCAGGGCGGCCAAGTAGATTTATAACTGTTGCATGCATGTTTAAAAGTTAGGCGGTTCTGTGGAAAATAATCATCAGGGATATTCTTTGCTGGACTATCCCTGATGGTTATCGCTTAATTTCAGATAGCATTTTATCCATGCAGATAAAATGTCCAGATGCTTATCCTTCATCTGTTGCATTTCTCAATTGTTAAGTACGATGCCAGCTCATTTCTCCATTCTTAGTGGCTGTAGCTTCTTCTATCTCGCTTTTTCTTTCGGCACTCAGCTTTTGATTGTTTTTTTGCACAGATTTTTCTGTTCTTTCTGAACCTTCGGTTTTTTCTTTCAGCAAACCATTGGTCATGCGTACATGTTCGATAGGATCCTCAATGTACTTCCATTCTTCTCCGAATTCAGGGCTTTTCCCTTCATTCCAGGGGCCTTTAAAGTCTTCGCCACGTGACATATTGAAATATTTGTTGCTATGACGGGGATCACTTTGCAGGATTCCGGGAGGAAAGTTTGGCTGGATACTTTCCAGGGCTGCTTCAAACATTTGGAAGTGGGCAACTTCACGGGTCATAAGAAAACGTAAGGATTCTTTTACCAGAGGATCGTCGGTAAAGCCAAGCAAATATTCATAGACCATTTTAGCACGGCTTTCCGCGGCAATATTGGATCTTAAGTCGACAGTCAAATCACCATTGGCATTTACATAGGCGCCGCTCCAAGGAATTCCCTGGCTGTCAGTAACCGTTGGACCGCCGCCACTTAATACAAAGAAGTGAGGATGCATGATGGCCTCCTGGATATATTCCTGCTTGGCAGTATTCCCATCGAGCATTTTGGTAAGATCCGATTCATCGGCGGCATTTTTTAATTCACCGTTTACACCTGTCAACAGCATTTGGATGGTAGCCCCTACAATTTCCAGATGGCTGAATTCTTCGGTAGCAATATCCATGAGTAAATCATATTTATCCGGATAAGGTTTTCTGCAACTAAAAGCCTGTACAAAATACTGCATGGCTGCTTTTAGCTCACCATTTCCACCACCAAATTGTTCAAGCAGTAGCTTTGCAAAACGCACATCTGGCTGTGAAACCTTGGCGTTAAATTGTAATTCTTTTACGTGATAAAACATAAGAATGATATTTAGGAATTAATACTGTAAAAGCATAAAGGAAACAGTAAAGGTGTTTTCTTTATGCTTTATTTATAATTAATTGTTTATCAGTAAAGTTACTTGTTTTAACGATGAGGCGGCTTACACAATTTTTCAAATAAGTTACATTAAAATCTTTGTATATTATTCATAATCAAAAAGTAATGGGCAGGTGGTTATTCATTTTCCAGATGTGTTAAGTCTATCTTTAGCAGGTTTTTAGTAGCCGGTGTATTTAAGACTTCCCCTGTATATGAAAAACGCGAACCATGGCAAGGGCAATCCCAGCTTTTTTCCGCGCTGTTCCATCCAACGACACATTTGGTATGAGGACATGAGGGAGATACTGCAAAAAGTTTCCCGATTTCATCTTTATACAAAGCCAGTGAGGTGCCTTCATATTTAACAACCTTAGCTTCGCCTTTTGCCAGTTCAACGGCATCTTCAATTTCTTTTATGCCAATTCTTCTGCTGAAAAATACTCCCACCACATCGGTGGCTTCCTTTATCAGGTTCTCAAATCCGGCAAGTTTTACCCTGTTTGGATTGAAAAGGTCCTTATACTCACTGTAGCCTTTAAGGATCAGATCGGAAAGAATAATGGAAGAAGCTATTCCATAAGTGATTCCATTGCCACCAAAGCCTGTGGCAACAAAAATGTTGTCGGGATTACCCGGCAGATGGCCTATATAGGGTAGTCCGTCAACAGATTCAAAGAACTGGGAAGACCATTGGAAATCAACTGATTCAACATCAAAATACTTGCGGATGTAACTTTCCAGCTTTATAAAGCTATACTGGGTATTTTTAGAATGGCCGCTTTTATGATCCTCGCCTCCAACAATCAGGTACTTTTTTTCATTCGTTTCCTGAGTTCTGAAATAATGATAAGGAGAATATAAGTCATAGATCAAGGCATCGGGATAACTTCCGCTCTTAAGGGTTACGGCCATGGCATAACTGCGGTAAGGAGTACATCTAAAATGCAACAGGTTTATGCCCGGGGGAATATGAGTCGCATAGACTACAAAACCGGCTGCAATCTTACCTTTCGAAGTGCTTACAATGGTTTGATTGTTTTCGGTGATTACTTCCTTGACCCGGCAATTCTGCAGTATTCTTCCACCTGCCTTTTCAAACTGTTGAGCTATGCCAAAAAGATATTTTGCGGGATCCATCTGGGCCTGATCATAGGCAACCGCTGCCCCGTCAAAAGGTACCGGAATGGGGGTGGTTGTTGAATACTGAATCTGGACGCCTGCATCCCCGGCACTATTCACTATCCTTTCCAGTTCTTTATTTTGCTCATTATCCTGTGAGTATATAAATGCGTTTTTTTTGGAAAACCCACAATCAATGGAATATTGTTCTACATAGCTTTGTGCCAATGCGATGGCTTCTTTAGCCAATCGGTAAACTTTCTTCGCATTATCCTGGCCAAAGTCATTTTTTATCTGGTAATAAGGCGTATCCAAAATGGTATTTAGATGGGCAGTTGTCCCGCCGGTTGTACCAAAGCCTATTTCCCGGGCTTCAACAACTACGCATGAGCGGCCCGATAATTGTAATTTAATGGCGGTACTTAATCCGGTTATTCCTCCGCCAACAATTACTACCTCTGCTTCGGCAGGCAGGATTTGGATACCTGAAGTATAAGATGGAAGTTCATGTTGCCATAAACTAATTGTATTTCCATCACGATTCATCTTAATTTCTTTGTAAGGTTAAACCTTAAGCCAGTGTTCAGTATTCAGTTGCCAGGATGTTAACCCGAGCTTGTTTCAGGAATGTTTAAATGCGTCATCCTGAACTTCCTGCCCGTCCGGTCAGGCGGGGTTTCAGGACCCCTTCAATCCTTCAGTCCTTCAGTCCTTCAATCGTCTTAACTTTAAACTATTTCGCATGCGATAAAAAGGATACATTCTCTCCACAAGTTTTGCAACTTGATCGATTTGAATTTTTCATATTCCTTTCAAAGGTGACAAAAAGGCCTCCAGAAACAGAAGATTTATTCAGGAGGTTTATTCAGTCCGTTATATCCTCATTTATAAATCCCAATTTCTGGATTCAAAAATGCCTCAATGTGTGCTAGCGTGGTCCTCTCATTTTGTTAATTAAGTATATTCCTAAAACAATAATGAGAATTACAATAATTACACCGACTCCAACCCCTGTTTTAAATATATCGCCAACGATTTCACAACCCGAAAGGATTAACAGAATGGAGATAAGTGATATATTAACGATGGCTTTATTTTTCATTTTTATTTGGTTAGAGATGAAAATAGCAATACTGTATGTTAATTCAATAGTTGTTTACCCGTTGATCCAACCGACGGTAAACAAAGTAATTGTTTCAAATTTTGAAACAGGCCATAAAACACTGAAGGCCATTATTTTAATGCATCTTTAATTTTCTTTGCTGAATCCTGGTGCATCAATAATATTGGCAGAATTTTACCGGCAAATGATTTCAATTCAGGATCTGTTCCATTCTCAGCAAACTTTTTAAACTTATCCACATCTTTGTCATGGTCATCGACCATTTCGCTCATGTAATCCTTATCAAAATCGGCTCCTGTTTTCTTTTGGATATCGGTCATCTTATCATGATGTTTATCATCCATTGTAGCAGGAATGGTGATGTTTTTCTGGGTTAAAAGCGCTTTAAGTTCATCATTGGCTTTTGAATGGTCTCTAACCATCATGGCGCCAAAATTCCTGACCCTTGGATGTTTCGCATTCTGTTGAGCGTATCTGCCCAGTTCAACTTCCATTAAACCTCCACTAACTGCATCTTTAATAAAATCTTCATCCTTATTCGAGGCAGCCTCGGTATTATTTACCAATGCCGCATTTTTATTGGTAGTATCCCTTACCATGGTTGTGTCCTTATTGCTGGTATCTGTTGAACGGTTTTGTTGTCCACCGCAGGACATCATTATAAGAGGAACAGCCATTACCAATAATTTAAAAATAGTAGTTTTCATAAATAAAGTTTTAAGTGAATGATTGAATTTTTGTTGCTTGATATTTTAAATTTTAAGGTGAGCAATAGATGCTTAACAGTTATTGCTCACCTTAAATTATTAATCGTTATTTCTAACGGTTTTGAGTATTTCCCCGGCTAGCTTCTCCTTTTAAATTTTGCTCATTTCTTCGGGAGTTTTCTGTTTCACCAAGGATATCTTTATCGTCTCCTTCGACCCTGGCAATCATGTTATCATCCTGCATTTCATTGAGCTGACTGCGGATTGAAAACCGACCCTGGTCGAACTGTTCGTCATCTTTTTCGTAATCGTATGAATCATCCTCACTGTCGGGGAAACCCTTATCTTGGGGGTTCATACGGTTTTGCTGATGCATCGAAGGATTAATTGTTTCCTCTTCACGGCTTTCATCATCCGCAGGGGAAGTTCCTTCACGATTATGGCGGCCTTCTTGTTGGCTGCCATAAGTCTGTTGCCTGTCAGCCTGGTTGGTTTTTCCAACCTGCTGGTTCATTTTATTTTCTCCCATATGGTTTATGTTATGTGAGTAAATAAAGAGGGTAGAATTATTTTTTTCCGCCTTTGCTGGAAGATCCTTTTTCGGATTCTTTTCCTTGTTGTCTTCCGCCTTGGCTACCTTTGCCTTG
>DATGYU010000449.1:0-17597 GCA_035297625.1 Prolixibacteraceae bacterium | reverse complement strand
TTAGCCCTTCTGGAGAAACAAGGGTGATAAATCAGAAATCGTGATCCCTACAGAGAGTTTAGGACTGTTAACTCAATGTTATTTTTTCATTTAAGGGTAATTCATTACAATAAAGGCATTAAATTTGTTAAGGTATTGGTAGATTGTGTATTAGTGCAATTTTAAGAATGCCTTTTAAGGTAGTTTTCCAATTTTAGGGACTGCAGGGAAAGCTTAAAAGATCATTTATTTATAAAATTTACTACTTTCGCTTTCAGTTTGTAAGCTAAATCATCAATTTGCTTATAAATATTCGGAGTTAGCTAAAATAATCGATCAAAATGAATAAAAATATTGGTTTTAGGCATCTTTTACCAATATTGATCTAAAATATAAAGTGATGAACATTGGATATCCAAAAGCGCAGGGTTTATATGATCCTGCCAATGAGCATGAGAATTGCGGAATTGGTTTTGTAGCCCATATTAAGGGGGAGAAATCCCATGAGATCATTGAGCGGGGACTGGAAGTTCTGCTCAACATGGATCATCGTGGTGCTACCAGTGCCGATAACAAAACCGGTGACGGGGCAGGTATTTTAATGCAGATACCGGATCAGTACATCAAGGAAGTATTGAAAGTAAATATTCCTGAATCGGGCAAATTCGGAACAGGGCTGATATTCCTTCCCCAGGACCGGGAAGAAGCAGCGGTGTGTGAAGAAGTGCTGACCAAATTCGTCAAGAAGGAAGGCCTTGAAGTGATTGAATACCGTGACGTAGCGGTTGACAGCTCAGCCCCGGGAGAGATTGCAAAGCTGACAGAGCCTTTTGTAAGGCAGATTTATGTGAAAGCGAATCTGGAACAGGATGTGCTGGAGCAGAAATTATACCTGGCGCGCAAACAGGCCGAGAAGGAAATCAGAGAATCAAAATTAAAATATAAGGGCGCGTTTTATATTCCCAGCTTATCGTCAAAGACGATCATCTATAAAGGGATGCTTACCCCCGGACAGTTAAGGGATTATTACAAGGACCTTACCCATCCCAAATTCACCAGTGCCATCGCATTGGTGCATTCAAGGTTTAGCACCAACACTTTCCCTACCTGGGATTTGGCACAGCCATTCCGTATTGTGGCCCACAATGGGGAGATCAACACCATCAAGGGGAACCGCATGTGGATGCAAGCCCGTGAGGCGCTGCTCAAATCTGAGGTTTTTGGAGAAGACCTGAAAAAGTTGTTCCCGGTTATTGAGCCCAATAAGTCGGATTCAGCCTCTTTTGACAATACCCTGGAGTTTTTGCACCAGACAGGGCGTTCGATTCCTCATGCCTTGTGTATGATGATTCCAGAGTCGTTTAACTCAAAGAACCCGATACCGGACAGCCTGAAGTCGTTCTATGAATATCATTCCACCATCATGGAACCATGGGATGGCCCGGCCTCCATGGTATTCTCCGATGGCCGTTATATTGGAGGGACCCTTGACCGTAATGGTCTTCGTCCTTCAAGATATGTCATTACCAAAAATGACCTTATCGTGATGGGTTCAGAGGTAGGCGTTCAGACTTTTGCCCCGGAAGAAGTAAAAGAAAAGGGACGCCTTCGTCCTGGAAAGATCCTGTTGGTAGACACCAAACTGGGTATTATCATTCCTGACAAGGAAGTAAAAGCCCAGCTGAGCCAGCGCAATCCATACGGGAATTGGCTAAAGGAAAACCGCCTGATCATGGACGATATAGAAGTCAAACAACGTGTTTCTTCTTCATTGGGCGAAGAGTTCAACACCTTATCCAAGGTGTTTGGCTATTCCAAGGAAGATATGGAAATGATCATTACCCCGATGGCTGTTCAGGGAGTAGAACCTACCAGTTCGATGGGTAACGACACTCCTTTGGCTTGTTTCTCGGATAAGCCACAGCGCTTCTTTAGCTATTTTCGCCAGGTATTTGCACAGGTAACCAACCCTCCGATTGACTCTATCCGTGAAGGATTGGTAATGTCGCTGACCAACTATATTGGTTCGCTGCACAGCAATATTCTGGATGAATCACCTATTCATGCTAAGCTGATCAAATTTGATGATCCTATCATTACCAATACAGACCTTGGAAAGATCAAGGATCTGAAACACGAACAATTCTCCCATGCCACCATTCCAATGGTATTCCCGGTGAAAGAGGGTGTGGAAGGGTTTATTAAATCCTTTGAAAACTTACTGAAGCAAGCCGAGAAGGCGGTGGATGACAAGAAGAACTTTATCATCCTTTCCGACCGTCAGGTATCTGAGGAATATGCGCCCATCCCGTCCTTGCTGGCTGTGGCAGCTGTTCATCACCACCTGATCCAGACCCAAAAGAGAATGCAGATCGGTATCATTGTTGAAACCGGGGAAGCTCGTGAGATTGCTCATTTTGCCTTATTGTTCGGTTATGGAGCCAGCTCCGTAAACCCATACCTGGCATTTGCCGCTATTGACAATCTGGTAAAAACCGGCGAGATCAAGATGAAATATTCTGAGGCCCGTCACAACTATATCAAGTCCATTGACAAGGGTCTGTTGAAGGTGCTTTCTAAAATGGGTATTTCAACCCTTAGAAGTTACCAGGGGGGCCAGATCTTTGAAGCCCTGGGCATCAGCGAAGAGATCATCAATAAATATTTTACCGGCACTGCTTCCAAATTCAGCGGTATCGGTTTTGAAGAGATCTGTCATGAGTCGCTTTTGTTCCATAAGGAAGCTTACGGAAAAAAGAAGCACCAGATCAACAATAATTTTGAAAGTGCCGGTACTTACCATTACCGCAAATACGGAGAACACCATGCATGGAACCCTGAAACGATCGGGCTGCTGCAATGGGCTACCCGTACCAATGATTACAGTGTTTTCAAGGAATTCAGCAAGGTGGTGGATGCAGAAAACGCAAAGCCTACCTTTATCCGCGGTTGCCTGAAATACAAACGTAACCCGATAGACATCTCGCTGGTTGAACCGGTAGAAAATATCATGAAGCGCTTTGTAACAGGAGCCATGTCCTACGGGTCAATCAGCAAGGAAGCGCATGAGGCACTGGCTGTTGCGATGAACACCATCGGCGGCAGGAGCAATACCGGAGAAGGAGGAGAAGATGCAGAACGTTTTGCCTCCAATAAACGCAGTGCCATCAAACAGGTCGCATCAGGCCGTTTTGGTGTGACCAACAACTATTTGATCAATGCTGATGAACTCCAGATTAAGATTGCACAGGGTGCCAAGCCCGGTGAAGGAGGACAGTTGCCCGGATTCAAGGTAAACAACATTATTGCCAAGCTGCGTAATTCAACACCAGGTATTACTTTGATATCGCCACCGCCTCACCATGATATTTATTCCATCGAGGATTTGGCACAGTTGATCTACGATTTGAAAGTTACCAATCCACGGGCCAAAGTATCCGTGAAGCTGGTAGCCGAAAACGGAGTAGGTACCATTGCTGCCGGTGTGGCTAAGGCTTTCTCGGATGTGATTATCATCTCAGGATGTGAAGGTGGAACAGGTGCCAGTCCGGCAAGCTCTATCAAATTTGCAGGTCTGCCCGCTGAACTGGGTATCGCTGAAGCACAGCAAACGCTGGTGATGAATAACCTTCGTGGTCGAGTGAAACTGCAGGTGGACGGTCAGCTCAAGACCGGGCTGGATGTAGTAAAGATGGGTATGCTCGGCGGTGAGGAATTTGGATTCTCCACCTCGGCGCTTATCACCCTGGGATGTATCATGATGCGCAAATGCCATCTGAATACTTGCCCGGCAGGTATTGCTACCCAGGATGAGACCCTTCGCAAACGTTTTATCGGACGCTCGGAATATGTAATCAACTTCTTCCGCTTTATTGCCATGGAAGTAAGAGAACATCTTGCAGAACTTGGATTTACCACTTTCGAAGAGATCGTAGGACGTGCCGACCTTTTGGAACAGGATCATGAAGTAGGCAACTGGAAGATGAGAAAGATGGACTTCTCAAAGATAATTTATATGCCTGAGGAAGCCAAAAATCATGACATTCACAATACTTTCACCAACATTAAATCGGTGGAAGATCATCTGGACCACACCCTTATCAGAGAAGCCAACAAGGCCATCAAGAGCAAGGAAAAAGTATGGCTGTCTCATTCCATAACCAACGTTGACCGTACCGTGGGTGCGATGCTTTCGGGAGAAATCTCCAGAAGATACGGGGAAGAAGGATTGCCCAGCAATACCATCATGGCCAACTTTACAGGAACTGCCGGTCAGAGCTTTGGAGCCTTTTTGGTAAAGGGCGTAAGCTTCCGCCTTGAGGGTGACAGCAACGACTATATCGGTAAAGGATTATCAGGCGGACGCATCATCGTGGTACCACCGGTAGGTTCAACCTTTAACCCTGAAGAAAATATCATCGTTGGAAACACGTCCTTCTACGGAGCCACTTCGGGTGAAGCGTATATCCGCGGTGTGGCAGGTGAACGTTTCTGCGTACGTAACTCAGGGGCCAAGACAGTTATTGAAGGAAGCGGTGACCACTGCTGTGAATATATGACCGGAGGACGCGTAGTGGTACTTGGGACAACAGGACGTAACTTTGCTGCAGGTATGAGTGGTGGTATCGCTTACGTACTTGACACAGAAGGCAACTTTGAATATTTCTGCAATAAAGGTCTGGTCGAGCTCTCACCCGTTGAGGACAAGGCCGACATTGTAGAGCTTCAGGATATGATCAACAAACACTTGTTGTACACCCAAAGTACAACGGCTGCTAAAATTCTTACCAACTGGGATGAATACCTTCCAAAATTCGTTAAGGTAATTCCATTTGAGTATAAGAAGGTGCTGGAAGAATTGAAACTGAAAGAACTGGTGAAGAAGCTTCAGTTAACGGAAGATAATCCAACACATCACGAATAGTTTTAGTAGCAACAATTACACGAATAATATAACAAACATTACAATGGGAAATCCAAAAGGTTTCATGACAATAGGACGGAAAGAAGCAGGTTATCGTCCACTGAATGATAGAATATACGATTACGGAGAAGTTGAACAGACCCTGGATGAAAAAGACCGTATGGAGCAGGCTTCGCGCTGTATGGACTGCGGGGTTCCATTTTGTCACTGGGGTTGCCCGGTAGGAAGTAAAATTCCTGAATGGCAGGACCTGGTCTATAAAGCAGACTGGAAAGGGGCTTACGAGATATTGCACTCTTCCAACAGCTTCCCTGAATTTACAGGCCGTGTATGTCCGGCTCCCTGTGAGAAATCATGTGTGCTTGCCATCCATAGCGAGGCTGTCACCATCCGTGAAAATGAAGCATCTACCGTTGAACATGCCTTCAACTTAGGATTTGTTCATCCGCGTGTTCCCGAAGTGCGTACAGGCAAAAAAATAGCCATTGTAGGCTCAGGGCCTGCAGGTATGGCAGCTGCTGACATATTGAACCAGGCAGGCCATGAAGTTACTGTATTCGAAAAGAACAATGCCATCGGAGGCTTGTTGCGCTTTGGCATTCCTGATTTCAAATTAAGCAAAACGGTCATTGACCGCCGCCTGGACATCTTCCTTGCCGAAGGTATTACGTTTATGACCAACGTGAATGTCGGTGTCGATATCACCCGGGATGAGCTGTTAGCTCAGTTTGACGCCGTGATACTGGCCACTGGGGCTGAACAGCCTCGTGATCTGCCTGTGGAAGGACGTGAGCTGAAAGGAGTACATTTTGCCATGGAATTCCTTACCCAGCAGAACAGGCGCATCGCAGGTGAAAAGATTGATGAAGAGATCAGCATCCTTGCCAAAGATAAAAGAGTGCTGGTCATCGGTGGTGGAGATACCGGTTCTGACTGTGTAGGTACTTCCATCCGTCAAAAGGCCAAGAGCGTTACCCAGATTGAGATCCTTCCAAAACCTGCTGAAAAACGTGCCGATAATAACCCATGGCCATACTGGCCCAACACGTTGCGTACTTCGAGCTCCCACATGGAAGGCTGTGAAAGACGCTGGAGCTTATCGACCAAAAAGCTGATTGGCGGAGAAGATGGGCAGTTAAAGCAAGCTGAGCTGGTAAGTGTCGAATGGGTTAAAGATGAAGCGGGCCGTTGGGTAATGAATGAAGTACCGGGCAGCAATGAAATTGTGGATGTCGAACTGGTATTATTATCCATGGGCTTTACCCAGCCTGTCCACAATGGCTTACTGGATGCACTGGGCATTGATTACGATGGCCGTGGCAACGTGAAGGTAAATGCTAAAAAGCAGACTTCTGTTGATAAGATCTTTGCCTGTGGCGACGTCGAAGCAGGGGCCAGTTTGGTGGTGCGTGCCATTCAGGCAGGCAAAGTAGCTGCAGCCAATGTAGATGAGTTTCTCACGGCAGAATAACTGATAATTTTCTGCATTATATAGCAAAGGCCGTTGCCCTAATCGGGTAACGGCCTTTTCATTTTAAGGATTACTGAAAATATTTAGGGACTCTTGGGACTTGAGGAACCTTGGGGACAGCGGGAACGATGACAAGGGAAACTTTAAACTTTGAATTTTAAACTATAAACATTTTATAGTTTCACCTGATAGCCTCTTTTGGCAATGGCTTCGGCTATTTGCTTGAGGTTGGTCTTGGTGGAATCAAATCTGACATAGGCAGTTGAATCTTCATAATTGGCACTAATGCTGTCAACACCGGGTAGTTCAGCGACCCCTTTCTGGATGGATTTTTCACAGTCGTCACAATACATACCTTTAATCTCCAGTTCCATTTCCACCAGTTGTGCTGAAGTAGCTTCCTTTTCAACTTTAGGTTGCTTGGGAGAACATGCCCCTATGATCAGGCTTAGGAAGACGGCAAATAATAGTTTTTTCATGACTCTGAAGTTAAAGGTTAGACTTAATGGTATTCAAGACAATAAATATCTCTGCAAGTTAATACAAATCACCAACTTTAACAACCCGTTTACCAAAATAACTACTAGCTTTTACGGATGGAGTATTTTAATGTATCTGCGGTATAATTCATTTTTTCAGATGCCTTTTTCTCGGCATGACTCATTAGCAAGCCTTTCTTTTTCAGCTCATATTTCAGGTCGCAACTGCCGCATCCCCCGCATAGGCTTTTATCCTTGGTGGTGACGGCCTTGTATACCGAGTGGAGTGTTTTTAGTAAAACAAGACCAACAATGATTAATGCAATAATGTTCTGTATCATATTTTCAACCTTAATAGTTAGAAAAACAAGGTTCCGATCTGGTAGATGGAAAAGGCCGCAACCCACGCGATAGCCGTTGTATAGACCATTGTAAAGACCGCCCACCCCCAGTTGGCTTCTTTCTTGATAGCTGCCACCACGGCCACACAGGGGAAATAGATCAGCACAAAGACCATCAGGGCAAATGCCACAAGTGGTGAAAATACTTTCTCACCAACCCGCGCTCCGTGGGTAAACCTTTGTTCCAAAAGCTTATCTTTTAGCGACGATGAGGTCTCGTCAGCATTCATACTGGCCTGATAAAGTACTCCCATCGAACTTACTACAATCTCCTTTGCAGCCATGCCGGTGATGATGCTCATTCCGATCTTCCAGTCAAAGCCAAGGGGGCTGATTAAAGGCTCAATGAAATGGCCTGTTTTTCCTATGTATGATTTCTCCTGCCGCTCTTCTTCTTTGGCCAGTTGGATGTCTTCCACCTGAGCCGATTTTTCTGACTGGGTAAGTACCGTGTTATTTTCCACCTGTGCCTGCATGGCAGCATAATCCTGCGAATATTCCACATTACGGGGGTAATAACCCATAGCCCAAATCAGAATAGATGCAAACAGAATAACCGTTCCCATTTTATTCAGGTACTGCGATCCCTTATGCCACATATGAACCGTTGTATTTCTTACCGTGGGCATACGGTAAGGCGGCAATTCCATCACAAAGGGAACTTCCTTTTTGGCAAAAAGCGTCTTTTTGAATAATAAAGCCATTAGAACGGCCAGTACAATTCCAATGGTATAAATTAAAAATAACAACACTCCCTGGTAACTGACAAAGAATGCCGAGATCAGCAAAACATATACCGGCAATCGGGCGCTGCACGACATGAAGGGAATAATGAGCATGGTCAGGATCCTGTCGTTGCGGTTATCCAAAGTACGGGTAGACATTACCGCAGGAACATTGCATCCAAAGCCCATTATAAGCGGAATAAAGGACTTTCCGTGCAAACCCATCTTATGCATCAGCTTGTCCATGATGAAGGCTGCACGGGCCATATAACCCGAGTCTTCCATCAGGGAGATAAAAAAGAAAAGGATCAGGATGTTGGGCAAAAAAACAATCACCCCTCCTACCCCGCCAATGATCCCATCAATGACCAGATCCTTCAAAGCTCCCGAAGGCATGTAAGTGCCCAAAAGTTCACTAATCCAGCCAATGCCTGTTTCCAGCCAGTGCATAGGATAACTTCCCACGGTAAAGGTAGCCTGGAAGGTTACCCAGATGAAAAATATGAAGATAGGAAAACCCCATACCTGGTGGGTAAGCACCTTATCAATTTCACGGCTTTGATCCCTGCGCACCTGGGGACCATTGCGAAAAGTCTCTTTCAGCGCCCCGGCAATAAAGCCATATTTGGCATCAGCAATCAGCGTTTCCGACTGATCGCCGTATAAAAGTTCCAGACGTTTTTTCTCCTTATCCGCTATTTTACTTACCGTTTCATAATATGGTTGGTCCTTCAGCAGCAGTTTGGTATGGTTATCATCCTCGAGCAGCTTAATGGCCAGAAATCGGGTGGAATATTTTTTCTTTCCTTTCTGGTGTTTCTTTAACTCATGCTGAATACCATGGATCGCCTTTTCAATTTCCTCGCCATAATTGATATGGATATGACGCACTATCGGGTCCCGTTCTTCATACACCTCTATGATCCTTTCAAATAGCTCTTTTAATCCTCTTCCTTTGGAGGCAACAGTCGGGACAATCGGAATGCCCATCATCTCGCCCAGGTGCCCGTAATCAAGCTTGGCTGATTTCTGTTCCAGCTCGTCATACATGTTCAGGGCAATGACTACCTTGATATTCATGTCGATCAGCTGGGTGGTAAGAAAAAGGTTGCGTTCTAGGTTCGAGGCATCCACTACGTTGACCACCACATCAGGCCTTTTCTCGGCAATGTGATTTCTAACGTACAATTCTTCGGGTGAATATTCGGTTATTGAATAGGTTCCAGGAAGGTCTGAGATTAAAAATTCGTAATGGCCCTGCTTGAACTTGGCTTCCTTGGCATCAATAGTCACTCCTGCATAATTTCCTACTCTCTCCTTTGAACCGGAAGCATAGTTGAATAAGGTGGTTTTTCCGCAATTGGGATTGCCCACCAATGCCACTGAAATCGTTTTTCCTTTAACCTCACCCGAATATTTCAGGGTAAGCTCATCGATGGTCCCCTCAAATTTAGAGGCCACCATATCCTTGGCCACAGAGGGCGATACCACTTCAATCAAGTCAGCCTCAGAGCGGCGAAGCGACACCTTGTAACCCATTATTTCATATTCAACGGGGTCTTTCATCGGGGCATTCTTGATCACTTTAACCATCTGCCCTTTTACAAATCCCATTTCTGATATTCTCTTTCGGAAAGCACCCTGTCCCAGCACATGAACTATCACCCCTCTGCTGCCTGTTGACAAATCAGCCAGTCGGGTGCTCTTTATTTCCTCAATATCTGTATTTTGTAAAAACATAGAACAATCCTTCTTTAAAATTCCATTCCCACACGCAATAATCCAACAATGGCATTCCCCAACCGGGATTCTGTTCCTCCCGGATGAACTACATATTGCATATCAGGTTGCAAATAAATCTGATCGCTGAGTTGGACTTTATAAGTTAACTCATAACTGATCTCATTATTGCCACAATCATTATCCCGCATCCCATCAGAAAAAGCCAGACCTAAAACATCTGAGTCTTTTGAAGATAGGAGACCTGTATATGAAAATCCTGCACCAAAGTAGCCAAAATTCTCATTGCCCGGGCTGAATGCTCCCTGATAAAAGATTTTTAACCCTTCACCTTCATTTTCAGTTAATGAAAGCTGATGTTCACCAACCAAATATATGCCTTGACTTTTTAACAAATGAGTAGACTGATGATTGTACATTTGCTCAACAGGACAGTACTGGTGGAAGAAAACCCCTCCCTTTACAAGATTGTATCTTTCATTTGAACCGGTCCACGCATATTGACTTTCGATAATAAACAATAAACCGTCCTGGTAATTGGTATTCCAGTTTAGGTTATAGGGGTTGGCCTCAAAATCAACAGGGCAGCCTTTATACACTGCCGATTTCAAAGTAATATTTTTTGAAATATCTGCACTTAGGGTAATGCCGGGTTTGGTAACCGGAAAGATAGGTGCCGCAATATTGGTTGCAATCACAGAGTTAATTCCAAAAGAACTGTTAAGAAATAATGAGCTTACATTACTGTTGGCAAATTCAACATTCAGGTCCTGAAGGCCCACAGTTGCAGTTACATTAAAAAGCTTTTGCCTTACCCATAGTTCGTAGAGGAAGGTATGGTTCCCGGCTTCAATATTAGAGATGCCTTGAAAATCGCCCACCAATTCGGCGGTAGGTTCTCCCCCGTGAGTATTTGATCCATGGACTAAAAACTCGCCTCCCTTCCAAAGTCCTGCCTTTTCGGTACTAAAAGAAACAAACAAATCGGCCAGTCCCAGGTAAGTTGATCCAATAGCAATGCCTCCCTTAAAATTGTGAACAAAATCTCCTTTATAGGTAGCATTCAGTTGTAAAGCCGGTTCATGATTTCCAACTCCTGATTGTGAGAATACATTCATAGCTTTTATTAGCAACAACATTATCACTCCCTTCTTCTTAAAAAAATCCATCCTTATCCTGTTGATTTTATGATGTAAAAATACAATGGATGGATAGGGGGCGCAATCCCTATTTATGGGGATTTATACGGAATAAGTTTCAAGATTCATCTCTCCCAAGTTTTACACAAGACCCCGTAAAGTGAGGGCAAAGTCACTTCAGATATTGATCAAAGTTTTTATTCTAATACTATTTGAGTACTATTGTAATACTAAAATGGCTCTTTTAGTATTACAATAGTACTCAAATAGTACTTCATAAGCAGCTTTGATGTTAATCATTTCAATATAAGAAGTAAGTGTCCTATGGTTCGAAGGGATATTTTAAAGGAAAGATGATGGGTCAATCAGAAATGCTGTGGATAAAATAAATAAGAAATATCAAATAAGAAATAACAAATGTAAAAGTATGGCCTGGCCCTGAGCTACTTCCTTATTTCATATTTCTTATTCCTGATTCCTGATATATTCCGGGTCAATCAAAAATGCTGTGGGTAAACTAAATAACGAATATCAAATAAGAAATAACAAATGTAAAAGTAAGGCCTGACCCTGTGATACTTCCTAATTCCATATTCCTTGTTTCTTATTCCTGATTTTTTCTTTATTGATTTAATTCCCCAACATTTCACCTTGATCCATGATTATTGGAGCTTTTATAGATAAAAGCGCCTATACAGACTTGCCCATGGCATTTTCCATGAATACTTGCATTGATTGTCTTGGACATGGCTATAACCTACCAATGGTATTTGGATGTGCAGATATCCAGGTATCAATATCATAGAAAACCCGAATCACAGTTCGGGATCGGATATAAAACAAGGAATTCCATGTTCCTTATCACATAATCTGCTTTTAGATTGAACTCTCCTTACTAGTACAGGCTGTCCATGATGAGGAGGATCATCATCAGAAGATAAAGGAAATTGAGTTTAAGGAAGGATTTATAAACAGGGATATCCTGCTTAACAAGGAGTCCTGCGGTGAGGGAAAATAAAAGATAAAACACATAAAGCAGCAGGAAAAACATGGTAGTAGCGCCCTGTATTACTGTCATTGCCACAATAAAAGCGGTTGCTATGGTCGCTAAAATCCAGGTATAGCTAAGTCGTTTGATTTGACCTTCATTAAATACCGCGTTCAGGCTGGGATAACCGGCCAGTGAATACTGCTTGCCAAACATGAGCAGTAACAGCCAAAAGTGAGGAATCTGGCCAATAAAAAAGAACAGGGCTACCCATAGTATACGTTCATCCAGGATTGCTCCCCCTCCGGCAAACCATCCGATATATGGAGGCAGCGCCCCCACCAGAGAACCTGGCACCACTGCAAACGCGGTCACTTTCTTTAATGGAGTATAGATACCATTATAGGCGATCAATGTAAGAAAGCTTGTAAAAAAGACAATTGGCGGAAAATTGGCTAAAAGAATCAGTGCTCCGTAGATGAAATACAAAAGGGCAATGACAATGGCGGTTTTCAGGCTTATTTTACCAGATGGGATAGGCCTGTTTTGAGTCCTTGGCATCAGGGCATCCGTTTTATATTCCTGGATATGGTTGATGGCTCCCGCGCTGCAGGACATCAGGAATACCCCGGCCAGGAGCATCCATACACTCCCGTCAAAATGATTGGTCTTCATGGTATACCCCACAAGGGCAGATAAGGCAACGGGCATAGAAATACGCACCTTGCCCAGTTCCATAATTATCCTTATCCATGAAGACAAACTTTTTCGGGTCATTTCAATGTTTTTAGATATTCAATAATTTGTGCCACATCCTGATCGGTGAGCTGTCCTTTATAGGGAAGCATCATCCCTTTGTTAAACCCTTTCACCACATCTGCATTGGGATCATAGATAGAGCGTTTGATATATTCATCGTCTGCAGTAACTTCCCTTTCGGTTCCACCGGTTATAACGGTGACGGCATGACCATATACTCCCTTCAAGGAAGGACCTACCAGCTTGGAGCCGTCCACCGAATGGCAGGCAAAACAGCCAATGTTTTTCATGATTCTCTGTCCACTGGCTGTGGGTGAATCCGTTACAGCAGCCACTTGTTTGGTGGTATCCACATACCAGGTATCAAATTCCTTTTGTGGCATAACTTTTACCATGGTAATCATGTAGGAGTGATTCAAACCGCAATATTCGGAACAGAATAAGTCATACTGGCCTTCTTTCTCAGGGATAAACCAGGACATTTTCTTTCTTCCAGGTACAATATCTTCCTTTACTCGATAGGAAGGGATATAAAAACCATGAACCACATCCATTGAGTTTAACTCAAGCTTGACGGCTTTATTGAGTGGCAAATACAAGGTGTCAGTTTTCTTTCCGTTTTCATATTCAAAAGTAAAGTTCCACATACGGGCTATCACTTTGATGTTAAAGGTATCCTTGGGGGGATTTTTCATGGGAGTCCAGCCTGACCACCCGTAATAAAACATCAATAATACCAATAGAACAGGAATCACTGTCCAGATGATTTCAAGCTTCATGCTGCCTTCAATCTGAGTAGCAACCGGGTTCTTTTTATTGTTGTATTTATAGATAAAATACAACATGACGATTGTTAATCCAATCAGAAAGAAGAAAGAGATACCCAATATGAGCATGAAGACATTGTCAACCCCTTCGACAAAATTGGAAGCTCTAGCTGTAGTAGATAAGATGT
The DNA here is from genome assembly GCA_035297625.1 of Prolixibacteraceae bacterium. Lineage (GTDB taxonomy): Bacteria > Bacteroidota > Bacteroidia > Bacteroidales > Prolixibacteraceae > Aquipluma. Next base: position 4,037 of record DATGYU010000449.1, on the reverse strand, counting down.
ACATGGTTTTTATCTGTTAGAATAGTCTAAAAAAGTAATGACAATGACCACCAGAAGCAATATAAATACCGAGGTAACTGCTGCTTTCAAAAAGAAGGAGTCGAATTTAAGGTGCATGAAATACGTCAGTACCAGGAATGATTTAAGCAAGGCAAATATCAATGCACCTAATACAGAATAAGCCCCCAAATTGATACTGGTGATCCCGATGGACATAAAAGTAAACGAAACCAATGCAAGCAGGATATAAACATATACACGATATGGAATGACATGCGTTTTTTCATTTTCCATGATGAATCGTCTTTAGTGGATTAAATAAAACAACGGGAACAGGAATATCCAAATTAAATCGACCAGGTGCCAGTATAGGCCAGCGTTTTCAAGCAGGACGGGTCTTCCGGCATGAACTCTTCCTTTGAGGATTCTGGCCAAGGCTACTGAAATGATGACCATTCCGGCAATAATGTGCAGGGCATGTAATCCGGTCATGACAAAATAAAGTCCAAAGAAAAGTATTTCACCCTGGCCAAAATCTTTATGCAGATGTTCAGATCCGGGGTATATGCCATGTTCAATTTTAAGACTCCATTCAAAGTACTTGTTGACCAGAAAGGCAAAAGCCAGCAGGAGGGTTATACCTATAAGGGTCACTGTCAGCTTTATATTCTTTTGCTGAAGAGCAGAGGTCGACATGGCAATGGTCATACTGCTCACCAGCAAAATGATTGTGTTGGCAGCACCAATAAAAGTATCCAGTTCATGACCTGCAATCTTAAAAGCCTCGGGATTTAAATACCGGTAAATGGTATAGATGATAAACAAACCTCCAAAGAGGAGTAATTCTGTAAATATGAATAGCCACATCCCCAGCTTTGACGCTTCCGGATCGTAATGCACTTCGGATACATGAGCAGTTGTTGATTGTTCCATGGATGGAAGTTAGTTGATTATTAATACTTATATGGATTATCGTCTTTTCCGTATACGGGTATATGTTCAAAATTTTCTACGGGCGGAGGAGAAGGAACCGTCCATTCCAGGGTGCTACCATGCCAGGGATTCATTTCAGCAATGGCTCCGTTTTTAGCGGATCGGAATAGATTGGTAATAATGATCACCACCCCAAAGGCCAGGACCCAAGAACCCAATGTTGACAATATGTTGGCGCCATGGTACTCAGGCAGGTAGTCATAATAACGACGCGGCATTCCTTCCATTCCAAGGAAAAACATGGGGGTATACAGGGTAAGGAATCCTATAAAGAAGAATATCCAGCCAATTTTAGCCCATACTTTGTCATACATCCTTCCAAACATCTTGGGGAACCAATAATGTACGGCACCAAAAAAAGCGAAGCCTACTCCACCAAATACGATAAAATGAAAGTGGGCAACCACAAAAGCGGTATCATGAACATGAACGTTGGTTGCCAAAGCGCCAAGAACAAGACCGGAGAGGCCGCCGATCATAAAGACAAAAATAAAGGATACAGCCCACAAAAATGGTGCTTCCAGGCTAATTGACCCCTTGTGCATGGTCGATATCCAGTTAAATACCTTGATGGCACTTGGGATGGCGACCAGGAAAGTCAAAAGCGAAAAAGCATATTGCGCGGTTCCGCTCATCCCGGAGGTAAACATGTGATGGCCCCAGACGAAATAGCCCACAAATGCAATGGCCAGGGATGAAACAACAATGGCCTTATAGCCAAAGATATGTTTTTGTGAAAAGGTTGGTATGATCTCGGAGATTACCCCCATGGCCGGAAGAATCATCACATACACTGCCGGGTGGGAATAGGTCCAGAAAAGATGCTGGTAAAGAATTGGGTCACCTCCCAGGGTTGGATCGAAGACCCCTATTCCAAAGATACGTTCCAGTGCGACCAACACCAGTGTGATTCCAATGATTGGGGTGGCCAGCAACTGAATCCATGCAGTGGCATACAGCGACCATGGGAAAAGCGGCATTTTCAGCCAGTTCATCCCCGGGGCACGCATACGGTGAATTGTCACGATGAAGTTCAACCCGGTAAGGATGGATGAGAAGCCCAGCACGAATGCCCCGAAGATGGCAGGCAAAAGATTGGTGCCAGTTTTAAAGCTGTAGGGGGCATAAAATGTCCATCCGGTATCAGGAGTTCCGTTGCCAAACAGAACGGAAGAAATGACCAGGAAAGCACCTGCAAGATAAAAATAATAGGACATCAGGTTGACTTTAGGAAAGGCCACATCCTTAGCCCCTATCATGATGGGCAAGAAGAAGTTTCCGAATACGGCCGACAGTCCGGGGATAACGATCATGAAGATCATGATTACCCCATGCACTGTAAAGGTGGCATTGTATGTCTGCGGGCCCATTATTGTTTTCCCGGGTGCAATCAATTCAAGCTTCATTGCCAGACCAAGGCCAACGCCCACCAGGAAAAGGACCATCATCGAGAACATGTACATAAGCGCTATGCGCTTATGGTCAGTGGACAACATCCAGCTAAGTATCCCTTTATATTTACCCTTGTAGTCCAGATAACTTACATCATGGGGTATGTGAACAGCAGTTTGCATAAGCATCAAATTAATTAATGTGAACTTTTCTTTTAGGTTTAAAAATAAGTACCAGGAAAAACAGGGAAGCTACAAATAGTATCAGCACGCCCGCTATTTGGGTTACATTCAACACATAGGAATGACTGATGGGATCATAAGCAAAGCAAAACTGCATGATCTTATTAATCGTAGGAGACGACATTCCCTTGGAGGCTTCAATAATGGCCATCTTGAAATCAAAAGGCAAATAGCTGATTCCATTCAGGTAACGGGTAATTTTTCCTTTTGGGCTGACCACTGTAATAGAAGCGGCATGGACAAAATCATTCCCTTGACGTTTATATTTGAAACCAACGGCATTGGTGCCTTTGGCAATACTGGCACTATCTGAAACAAAGAACTTCCAGCCTTTGCTGATCTGATCCTTTTTGGTTACCAGGTTAAGGTAATTGGCCTTTTTATGGATTCCAAGGTCAATGGTTTCCCTGGGATCAAAGCTGATTGTCAATACCTGGTAATCTACTCCCGGCACAAGATCCGAGGCTTCCATCACATTAGCCAGCCCTTCCATTAAAGGACTGCAAATGCCGGGGCAGCGGAAATATACAAAATTGATGATGGTAGGCTTATCGATCAAATCAGTAAGCGCTACTTTTTGATTGTTCTCATCAATCAGGTAAATATCCTTTGGCAGATAAGTATCCAGATGTTCTACAATCCCAATCTCCGGTTCCCTTTGGTCCTGGTAAACGTTCTGGCCATAAGCAAATACCTGGCTGACCAGCAGAATGAACAAAAGGATAAAAGATTTAAAGCCTGTAATTTTGCAACTATCAATAAAAAAATCTAGTCTGTTTTTAAATCGGTAGTTTTCCTGAACCCTTATCTCTCCCATTTGTGGTAATTTGTAATATTGCCTTAGTCTCATATTGTTTTCTAATTTCAATAATGTTGTTCGGGCTCCTATTGTATAAGTTTGCTTAATGAAACCCACAACACGCTTGTTTGTTTAATGATTCCGGTTGATTTTACACACTTTTTGATTTTTCCTCTTAAATCTACTATTTTTTTTTGTTAAAAGGATGTTTTATCTTTAGTTTTTTTCATCAAACAAAGCATTTATTTGTTTTATCTATCGGGCATCAATAAAACCGATAGGGTATTTCACCTATAAATTGAAATTGATAAGCAAAAATTACCAACTTAGCAGCAAAACTATAAATCAGCAATACAGCCTTTAACTTTGAAAAATGATCACCTTACGAAAATTATACAGCTTCTACAAAGAGGGATTCACTCATATGCCCTCATGGGCCAAACAGGCCTGGTTGATTATACTGATCAAGTTGTTTGTGATGTTTATTATTCTAAAGCTGTTTTTCTTTCCCAACTTTTTAAAGACCAACTTTCACACCGATCAGGAAAGAAGCAATCACGTGCTGGAAAATTTAACCAATATCAACAAATAAAACGAAATCTATGATTGAC
>DATGYU010000448.1:0-8608 GCA_035297625.1 Prolixibacteraceae bacterium | reverse complement strand
AAATTTTCTGTCATCCAGTGATGTACCAAAGGTATATTTTCAGCAGTCGACTGCACGTATATGGCCTGGTTGGCTCCTGCCTGAAGATAGCGCGAACTATCTTTAGATGACATCCTATCCTTTTCTTCTGAGATGATCAATCCTTCTTGCTGTATCACTATCTTTTGAAGGGGCGTTAAATCATGGAAGTGTGCGGATATTTTGACCGCCGTTATTGGTAAATGCTTTTTGTATTTTTCAATTAACCGGCACGCAAGAGTGGTTTTTCCAACATTGCGCCCCGCGCCTGATATTAAAAGCAGGTAGTCCATTGGGTTAGAAGATAAACAGTTTATAACTCGCCATAATCAATATTGCTGAAAGTACATACCTGAGTGAAGTGACTGAAAGCCTTCCGCTTCCCCACCACGATCCGGCCAATCCGGCACTTGTTCCAATAATGATCCAGCTGTAGAAGCCCGGTATGAGCTGATACCCGCCATTCATAATCCCGGCAAGCCCTGAGAGTGAATTCAGAAATATGAACAGTGCTGACACGGCGGCAGCCTCTTTTAAATTAGCCCAGCCAATGATAATCAGAAAAGGGGTGAGTATGATGCCCCCTCCGATACCTATCATTCCTGAGAAAAAACCAAGGGCAGCACCCACTATCAGTGCCAGGGTAAAGGAGAAAGGGATGACTGATTTACCCTGCTTTGGATTTATGAGCATTCTGGCTGTTGCAATCAGTAAGGCAATGCCCAGCATAATTTTATAAATGGTTGGGTCGATGTGTAATCTTGCCCCAATGTAAGCCATCGGAACTGATGAAAGTGCAAAAGGAAGCAAAAGTTTAGCCCGGAAATATTCTTTTTGGTAATACATTAGAAAAGCGGCCATAGAGACAAACAGGTTGAGCGTTAATGCCGTAGTACGCATTGCCAGGGTCTCAATACCCATTAAAGCCATTAATGCCAGGTATCCGCTTGCTCCTCCATGACCCACCGATGCATACAGGAAAGCTATTCCAGCCAATAATATATACCAATAAAACTCCATAATAAATACCTTAAATGCTTATACGGGAAAGGATTTAAGGTATGAGGACATCTGGATAAATGTCACAACAATACTTCACTCTCCTTTCCAAATTATCCCTGCTCAGCAAGGATCGGGAGGCAAACCTGTTTCCGGGTTTACCCTTCGGCCGGTTAACCATACGTTAAAGCTTTAGGTTAAAAGGCTCGGAGAAAATATAAATGTCTTTATATCAGCAGTCCTGCAATACTGCTTTTAACTTTGGTAATTTTTTATTCAAATATATGCAAATATCTAGATGTAATGCTTTGTTTGCAGATTTATTTATGCCCAATAAGTTATATTGAATCATTCTAAAAAAGATTCTTGCCTTATTCTTTCTAAAGGTGAATTTTCCTGATACAATTTATCAAAGGCAGCATCATGGCAAAGCTCCAAAATGGGCGAAGAATACCTTTTTTATATTCCAATAATTGAGTACACATTGCCTCTATCTCTCCTGTTTCTGTATTAAATAAGCCAAAGTATTATAGTAACGGTACAGATATGGATCATACATTGGGAACAGATAGATTAAAGGTTACATAAAATCCCGGGAAGCTGTTTAAAGGGAGAATGCAATCAATATCCATATACCTGATGATGGCAATTTTCACCACTATTAATTAATTATGCGAATCAATGGTTGGAATTTGAAGATAGATACGTATTCTTCCGGCAGATCACTGACCTTAAACAAGGGTTTGGCTGGTCATTTGACCCGACAACCAGCCGGTTTAATAGCATCCTGCAAAATACCAGTAACCTAGTAAATTCTTTTCCTACACATAGTAAACCCATTTGGACCAGGTTTGGATATAAAGTACTATTGATATACTATTGTTATACTAAAATAAAGATATTAGTATAACAATAGTATATCAATAGTACTTAAATACCAAATGTGATCCATCCGGGATACTACTTTACCCTGAACTTTGATTGTAAGCTTGGATTATTTATTGGAACAGATGGAAGCCTCAATGATCAGCCATATTGAGTTTTTTAGCACATCTTGCTTGACCCTTGATTCGCATTAATTCAGAGGCTACATTAAGCGTTTGCTATCGTCAAGATCATTCATAGTATTAAGATTCATAAAAGCAGCAGTATCATTTTCAAAATCAACTAAATGATGATTGGATTCCATGATCAGGTCATGTAATGCATAATTAGCTGTTTTGATGCGTTGTTCCATAGTAGGGATCAATGCCTTTGAATAGATGGCGCATAAAGGCTCATATTTATTTCCAATCCTGGGTACTACGCAGTCATACTCTTGAAGATTGTTTGTAAGTTTCTCCAGAATTTGTATATTAACAAAAGGCATATCACAAGCCAGTGCTAAAATGTATTGTGTTTCTGCTTTAAGAAGAGCAGAATAGATGCCTCCCATTGGACCACAATCTGTAATAATATCTTTCACCAGGGGATAACCAAATTGAGCATACCATTCATTATGCGTACTTATCATGAGTTCTGAGCAAAGTGGTCTAAGCGCATCAATGGAATATTGAACCAGGTGTTTATTATTCAATAGGATGGCACCTTTATCCATTCCCATTCTGCTGCTTTTGCCACCTGCCATTATTACTCCTGTTAATATTGGTCGATTCATAAGCAATGAGAATATTAATGATGGTCGGAATAATGAATTATAGGTATTGGCTAAAAATATGTGCAAAGTAGTATAATTATCACAATCTAAAAAAGAGGATCTCATCCATTGGAACAGGATTTTATTCATGTTGGGGAAAGCTTATCGTAAAGCTGACCAGTAAAACAGGGGATAAATAATGAATTTATGAATGATAATCATTTCCTAACTACTCAATTTTTCAATCTGATATACATTTTAATGCAACTTTTGCGATTAATAAGTATTTAATTCTTATATTTTAATCTTAATAAAGCTATTTTTACACCCATTATTAATAGATTATTTATATGAGTTTTCACAACAACCCACACACTTTCCATATCCCTGTAATGGGGTTGGGTTATTCGATGGATTCACCAATTAAAGTAGCCCATTACGGTATTTCATCCGTAATATCTTTGGTTGATGATATTTCTATGGAAAAAATGAGGGAATTTTATTGCAAGAAGTTTAATTTACCTTTCCAACCTATTACCCCTAAGACAGAGGATCATCGTGCAAAGCGCATTACCGCTTATTTAAATACCGTTCAGCAAATTGTGAAGCACAAATTTGACAATGTGAAGAATTCAATATCCCACACTGAAGAGGAATTGGACAAATACATCAAGATGCTTCCTGATATGTCTGAATTAAAGCAGAAGTTTAATCAGATGATCAATGCCGGTCAAATGAAGCAGAAGCTTTCTGACTGGTTGAACGAAAACCTGGTAGCTGGCGATATTGATGTCAACATCATGTCAAAGCTTGACCGAGACAGGTTTGAGAACGGAGAAAAGCTGCCCTCTATTTACAGTGATGCCCAGTCGTCACTTCGTGGTTTTGCATTAAGTGATTTAAGTTCCTCTATCATCCTTTCTGCCGGTATGAACCCACGTTTGTACAGCTACCTGGAAGAGTTTGAAGATTTTTATCCCAATGCGGATCTGGAGTTGAAAAAGAAGGTGATCCTGAAAGTAAGCGATTACCGTTCTGCCATTATACAGGGGCGTTTCCTGGCCAAGAAAGGGATTTGGGTATCAGAATACCGTGTAGAATCGGGTCTTAACTGTGGAGGCCATGCCTTTGCCACTGATGGATTCCTACTGGGGCCTGTGCTGGAAGAGTTCAGGAACAGCAAAGATCAACTGGTAGAATCTGTTCATGAAATGTATGTAAAGGCTTTGGCTGAAAAGGGTAAGCCTGTTCCGCAGCAACCTTTCCAGGTGAAGATTACCGCCCAGGGCGGAGTTGGTTCACATGCCGAACATCAGTTTCTGCTTGAATATTATAATTTGGATTCAATAGGGTGGGGAACTCCCTTCCTGCTGGTTCCTGAGGCTACTACTGTCGACGAAGGTACCCTGAAGGTATTGGTTGATGCCAAAGAAGAAGATTTGTACATGAGCGATGTTTCACCTCTGGGAGTCATCTTCAATAACGTACGGGGCAATGGCATGGACCTTAAAAAAGAGGCACAGAACAAGGCCGGCAAATATGGCTTCCCCTGTACCAAGAAATACCTTGCACTGCAACCTGTTGATGGCAAGGAAGGTATTTGTACTGCTTCTATAGAATATGAAAGAGCAAAAGTTGCTGAATTGAATGCCTTGAATCTTCCGGAAGCTGAGTACAACAGACAACTTAATAAGATAACCGATAAGGCTTGCCTTTGCAATGGATTAACTGCTTCCAACCTGATGGAGTACGAACTGGATACCAAAATGGAAGGCACTGCGGTAAGTATCTGCCCGGGACCCAACCTGGCTTACTTCTCCAGGGTTTATTCACTGAACGAAATGGTAGACCATATTTACGGGCGCACCAACGTGATGGAACGCACTGACCGTCCTAACATGTTTGTCAAGGAGTTGAAAATGTATATCGAATACCTGACAACCAAGATGGAAGATACCCTAAAGCCAATAAGCGATAAGCAAAAGAAAAGCTTTATCACTTTCCAGGAAAATCTGAATACCGGAATTGAATACTACAAGGAACTTTTCCAGAAGTATAAAGCCCAGTTTGAAGATTCGACCTCTAAGAATAACCTGTTGCAGGATCTGGAGAACCTTAGACTGGAACTGATGATGCTGAAGACAAGGCTTGCATAGCAAAATTCTAATGGCTATATATAGGAACAGCCTATTCTCGAAAGAGGATAGGCTGTTCCTATATTTTGGATCCCATGTAGGCTAAAACTTCAGGATCCATATATAACACTAATTCAGAATATTTAGATTTGCAATCTTAATGTTTTGCCTTATATGTTTACTTCTTCTCGCATATGGCAAGCGAATCTCCCTAATAATAACTTTAGCCATTGAATAATAGAATGTATTGAGGCCTAAATGCTATAATTCAAGAGTTTTTGGATTCATCTTATTACCCCGAAAACTTACTATTTCGATATATTCTCCACCAAAGCGATAGTACAGGGTTGTTTGAGGACTTATTACACAACGCCTTAGATTTTTCTTTTTGTCAGAATAAGGAAATAACAATGGGTTTATGGATATTTGAATAATTACTTCCTCAAAATAATTATCAACTTTCTTTGCTATCTCAATGCCAAATTTTTCTATAATATATTCAATTATGGAGGCATATTCACTATACGCCCTGTTTGAATAACGTATCGGATAGGCCATTATTTTAAATTGAACCGTTCTTCAATTTTAGATCTAACTTGTGCATGTGACAAATACTCCCCACGGTCTAGTTGGTCTATTCCTTCATTGATAGCTATTTTGTCCTTTTCACTAATGATATCCCACCAATCATCTTTTTTCTGTTGTATCTTTTCCAATTTCTCTAATGTCGTATCATCCTGTATGGAAGATATCCAATTAATTAGGTTTATTTTTCTAGCCTCTATATTCATAACTCTCTTGTTTTATACAATAATAACGTTAAATCTGATAGTTAGTTCTCTTTTGATTCATCATATTCCTCAAATGAAATCAGCGCCTCCCTGTTTTTTCCATCCATCACAATGCGCAGATCGTTGTCAAAGCACACATGCCTGATATAATTGCCTTCGTCAATGGCAGGCATCTTTGCAAGGATATTCATGTTTATCGTCGCCTCCTGGGAGTTATGGGGAATGGTAAAGTATCCCACATTCATGGAGGTGACGTTATGAAAGAAATGAGAGCCTAAGGAGCCATCAATGGGAAAATCCATTAACCCTATTTCCAATATAATACGTGCCTTGGAGATGTTGGCCCACAGAACCGGAATGCCGGTAAAGGGGTCCTTTGTGCCCCATCGCCCGGGGCCTATCAATATATATTCCTTATTCAGGAAATCCATCTTTCGGTTAAACTGATTGATCTCATTGGCTATCTCTCGGGTTTTCATCTTATCAAAGCGCTCGGGATCTACATAGATAACATCCCTGATGCCTTTCACGATTCCATTGCCCATCCCTCGCTGGGCATACATGAGCGTGTTGCGCGGGTCTCTTTTACCAATATGCACCATTTCCGGTTCATCTCTGCGGATCAAAGGTTTTATCTGAAGAAGGTAGAAGGTAGGATGCTGGTTATGTCCTTTTTCAAGGTCAACCGCATATTCAATTTCAACAGGAGAGCCCATGGCTTCCCTAAACAGACGAAGCAGTAGGGTCAGTGTATCAGCTAAAGGAATATGCTTGTATTTTAAGATATTGGCAAAGTCAATTATACGTAATCCGGGACTGTCTATTCCCGGATTTAGGCTGTCATTCTCATAGTCATAAACAGAGGCACAATGCTGAAGTACTCCATCCTTTTCGGCAAAAGATATTTTCATCTTCCGGATACCTGCATTTTCTCCCTCATTCATTAAATCCACCGTTTTAAGATTCATGTCGATGGCATAAAATTCTTTTTGGGAATTACGTACCAGGTCCTTAACACTGGTTGGATTGATATCAGGGTACTTAGGGCAGAACCTATAGGCATTTTCCCCTCCAACGACATACATGCCAAGACCTATGGCAGCTACCGCAAAGCCATCTTCGGGCTGCATATAGGATACTGGGTAAAAGTTGTACGACTGAGCTATCCCGCTTATCGAAGGATAATAATGATCCTGATACTGATGTCCAACCACCTCCTGGATGATAACAGCCATTTTTTCCTCTTCAATCTTATAATTTACCGCGTCGAAATATGACATGGCCGATTCGGTAAAAATACTTGCATAAACCAGCTTAATGGCTGTTTCAAGCTGTTGGTAGCGCACTTCTATATCCGGGTGATTGTTGGGGATCAGATAAGTGGCATATACCCCGGAAAAGGGTTGGGTAAGCGAATCTTCAAATAATCCCGAAGAGCGTATAGCCAATGGCTTGCTCATCTTTTCCAGATAAATATGAAGCCGTGCTGTTAATTCTTCACTGAATTGCGATTCCAGAATAATATTCTTGATTCGTTCATAGTCATTGGTAGAATAGATTTCCTCGAAAAGATCATTGGTTTCAAGGAACTTGTCAAATTCCATGGCTCCTATTACTGCAGTGGCCGGAATCCTGAGGTTAATATCAGGAATGATCTTGGCAAAATCAATATTCTCAATAAAATTACACATGAAAGCCATGCCACGTCCCTTGCCACCCAACGAACCATTGCCAAGGCGCATCACATATCTCTTGCCCGTTACCAGTGTCGGATCAAAGTCGATGATGCTTCCCCGCAGCTTTTGAATACGTACTTTTTCAAATACATCCAGGCAAAACTTACGCAGATCATCAGAATTCTTAAAATCCTCAAAACGGTAGGGCAGCAGTTGTTCGGCGATATTGATTTCTCCGCGTGCCATTAGCCAGGTGGAGAAGGAGTTTCTTTTGCCATGATAAGCCAGTGCAGTTTCAGGAACTATTCGTATCATTTCCTGGAACTCTGCCATATTATGTGCTACCATGATAGGGTTCCCGTCGGTATCTTTAAAGACAAAATTACCAAAGCCCAGACGCTTGTAGATATAATTATGGATGTCAACAGATAAGCTCTCAGAGTTCTTGTTGATAAAATCGGCCCCGATTTCCTTGGCCCATTGAGCATTGTTTACATCATGGCTTTGCAGTAAAATAGGAATTGGAAAGCGCAGGATGGAATTTACATAGCGCAACAAGTCAACCCCTGCATTTTCATCATCCACCCCATTGCGCTGATACTTAACATCTGAGATGACACTTAGAAGGAAATCCTTGTATTTGTTGATCATGAAAACAGCTTCCTCGTAGTTGCTTACGAGGATCACTTTAGGCCTTGCACGTAGTTTAAGAATCTTATGAAGCTCATCGGCCGACTTGTCTTCCACCAGATTCTGTGTTTGTGTCATGATGTTGGTGTAGAGCATGGGCAGATAGCGCGAGTAATATTGAATCGAATCTTCCACAAGCAGAATCACCCTGACGTTCCCATTCTTAGTATCCTCTTCCACATTGTTTTTGTCTTCGATGTATTTGATCATGGCAAGAAATACATTGGAATTCCCGTTCCAGACAAATACGCGGTCGATGGATGCTATCTTTTGTGAACTTGTCTGGAAGTATCTTAAATCACCATTGTTGTTGACGAGCAAAAGAATAGGCAGGTTGGGCTTAAGCTTATGAATGGCATCTGCAGCAAGGATAGGAATACTTTTGTCGACGCCTACCATGATAATGACCAATTCAAAGTCTCTTGTCTTTACCATCCTTAGGGCATCTTCTTCAGAGTTAACGCTTGTAAACCGGGGATAGGTATACAGATTAAGCTGTAGGAATTCACCAAATATTTTATCGGTAAACTGACCTTCGCGCACAATGGAATAGCTGTCGTAAAGTGTGGCCAGCAAAAGAACTTCCTTCACTTTCGTGGGCATCAGTTCCTGGAATATATCTCGGTCGCTTTTTCTCCTTTTATATAGAGAAGAGAGCGAAAT
>DATGYU010000447.1:0-13387 GCA_035297625.1 Prolixibacteraceae bacterium | reverse complement strand
GGAACCACAAGCTCAGCATTTACCTTTCCTGATCTGGTGGTTAATAATGCTTCAGGAGTTACGTTTGAAAAAGATGCAAACGTAAACGGAACATTAACCTTGACCAATGGATTGGTTAATATTGGAAATAATAATTTCACCCTTGGTGCCGCTTCTACAATTGCGGGTACCCCTTCGGCTAGCAGCATGATTGTTGCCACAGGCAGCGGAAAGGTTCAAAAACTATGGACAGGTACCGGCAGCTTTACCTTTCCGGTTGGTGATAACACCGCAATAGCTGAATACTCACCTGTCACTTTAACCTTTACAAGCGGAACATTCAATAATGCAGTAACCGGGGTGAACCTGGTGAACGCTGCTTTCAATGATCCATCCATTACGGGTTCTTACTTGAAGCGGTACTGGAATATTACCCAATCCGGAATTTCAGGTTTTGTATGTAACGCGGTATATCAATACTCAATGGCTGATGTGGTGGGGACGGAAACCAACATTGCCAGTATACAAGTTCTGCCGGCTCCCATTACTGCTTTTGCTATGGCAAATGTTGCTTCACACCAGTTGATTACCAGCGGGCTTACCGCTTTGGGCACATTTACCGGAGGCCCTGGCTACCATATGTTTCATCTGACGGCCTTTCTGGAAGGACCCTTGAATGGCAGCAATGCAATGAATACAACCTTAAATGCCAATCATTTAATTCCGTTGTCGCAACCTTATAACAACGGTAAATCATGGAGCTATTCCGGAAATGAAAATGTAGGTACTATTCCTGCGGAGGTTGTCGATTGGATTTTGGTAGAGGTGCGGCAGGCACCATCGGCTGACCTGGCCACTTCATCCACCATCATGGCCAGGCGCGCAGGCTTCATCAAATCGGACGGAACTATTGTTGACCTGGATGGAACCAGCCCTCTAAACATTGGACGGCCTCTCATCAATAAGCCTTTGTTTGTCGTTGTTCGCCATCGAAATCATTTGTCCATCATGTCAAGCAATGCCCTACCACCAGACGCGAATGGAATTTACAATTACGATTTCAGCACTGCTTTAACCCAGGCGTATGGTTCAGGAAATGGGTACAAGCCTGTAGGTTCAACCTTTGCAATGGTAGCAGGAGATGCTGATAAGGATGGTTCAATCTATGTGTCCGATTATAACAATTGGGCTGTCAATTTTGGAAAAACCGGGGTGTATGAAGATTTTGACATAGATATGGATGGCGCAGGTTTTGTCTCTGACTATAGTGAGTGGGCCAATAATTACGGAAAGGAACTGAATGGTGGTACCCTCTTGAAATCAGCAAAGTTAAATGCTGTTACCGACAAATCTGAAGTTTCAGCACCACTCTACATTAGTAGTGTTCCCAAATAAACGCTCAGCTCAACAACTATTAATATGGACATAAACCAAAAAAAAACTATATGAGAAATTTTAAATTATTCTTAGCTATTGTTTGTTTGCACTTCGCATTCTTGACGAACGCGCAAACACTCACCTTCAGAATGGCCAATCCTGCAATCAAGTACTTTAATGGAGTAGGTAATTATTTCAGTTTTGATATTCAAGTGATGGCATCTGATCCTAACACCTACATGTGGGTGGGTCAGGCAAAAATGAGCTTTAATTCAGTCCTATTTTCCTCAGTCAGTACAGATTGGATTGTGACCCCAAAAGCTTTAATTAGCGGAACTTATCCCAAAATTCCAACAGGAACCGGGGATAAATTTTTATCTACCGTGCAAAATGTTAGCGGGGGTGCATTTACTGTTGGCTGGACTGCAAATGCTGCGGTATCCGGGTATACTCCACAAGACATATATCATAATAAAGTGCCGGTAACCTGGGAATCTGTTGTCAATGTTCTGGTGAAAATGACAGGTTCTGTCTCTGAAGTGGCCACCATGAGTTTTATTCATTCCGCCATGGATAACCAGGAGCAATTCCATACCGGCATCAATACCAATTCCAATTATACAGTGGCTTATTCAGATGAGTTTACCGATTTGTATGTGGGACGAATTTTTGCAAACGGAAATTGGACCCAGGTGAATACAACCTCTCCTTCTGACTGGACTGCCTCAGTGGCTACATCTGTCTGGGATGGTGCAGCAACAATACCGGCTGGTTCGCTTTCATTGGCTTCCAATATACGCATCCACAACCCTGCCACTTTAACCATTCCTGCTACCGGACAATTGACCGTTTCGGGCAATACTGAAATCAATGCCCCCAACGCTCTGATCCTCCAATCGGATGCAACCAGCGCCGCTTCTTTAATTACCGCTGCTGCTTCTGGCAATGGCTCAGCTGTTGTACAGCGTTACATGGCGCCTGCCTCCTGGCGAATTGCCACCTCTCCCGTATCCGATCAAACCATTGCAGGCTTTTTAGGGGCCAATGCCACTATCGCGACCAACAATTCAAATCATAACCTTCGGGGAATGACCGATTACATGATGGCTTCCAATACCTGGAACCCGTTTTTTGACCAGACCAGTGTAACCGGTACCATCCAGGTGGGAAAAGGATACATGTTGCGCGCTACAACAGCCGGTGCGGGACCTGTAAGTTTCACCGGATCACTCAATGCGGCTACCACTTCAGTGGCATTGTCGACCACCGGTACCGGCTGGAACTGCGTTGGTAATCCTTTTACTTCAGCCATCACCAAGGCCGACATAATCAACTACAATGCCGGAGCCTTTCAATCGGGGTATGAAGCCTTGTACATATACAACGGAAGCACTTATGACATTGTAAACCTTGCGCAGGGGCAAAACACCATCCAGTCAGGTCAGGGCTTTTTCGTGAAAGCCGCAAGCGCAACCAACCTTTCTTTTACCACTACCATGAAAGTTCATGACAACGGGCAGGTATTAAAATCAGGTAAAATAACTCCGGAAATTCAACTGATTGCTAAAAATGATGACAAGACGGCTACTACGCTGATAAAATTCATGGATGGCACTTCCAATGGTCTGGATGAAGGATATGATGCCGGAATCTTTAAATCAGAGACAGGGCTCAATATCTATACCCGCCTGGTGGAAGACAACGGAATTGACTTTGGACTTCAATGCCTGCCTGCCAATCAACTCGATAACGTGATTATCCCTGTAGGTATTGACAGCAAAGCAGGAGGAGAAGTGGAATTCTCGGCCCGGGGGGTAAATACAAATGATGATTTTAAAATGATCCTTGAAGATAAACAGAACAATACTTTCACTGATCTGTCTGATCATGATTATAAAACAACCCTGGATATTAATTCAAGCACTTCAGACCGTTTTCAACTCCATACCTCTTACCAGACCACCGGATTAAACGGTGATTTCTTAAAAGATAAGCTCAGTGCTTACGCGGTCAGGAATACGGAAATACGGTTAAAAGGTACTGTTAGCAGTCAGGCCGTTGCGACCCTTTACGATGTGCTGGGCAAAGCGGTGCTGGTGAAAAACCTGGAGGAAGGAAGCCTGAATATCATACCTACACCTAACCTTCACACGGGAATCTACCTGTTATCGGTAAAGGATAACGGACGCGTACAAGGATTTAAAATTCCGGTAAGTGAATAATTAAATTCAGTAATCATTTTAAAACTCACAGGATATGAAAAAGAATATAAAAGAAACCGAGAAGGCATCATTGGTTAACGATCAGGAAAAAAAGATAACCCGCAAGCAGGCCATTAAGAAGACGGGCCTGATAGCCGTTTCTGCTCTCACCATGATGATGTTGCTTAGCGACAATGCAAAAGCGCAGGCTACTACCTCTACCCCCGGAGGAGGTCCAGGGGATAATGGCTGGAATTAGTCATTAGCTCAAAAACAGAAGACTCCTGAATCTTATCGATTCGGGAGTCTTCTGTTTATTGATATCCGCTCAACACGTTTCGTTGGATAAATGTTTTTGGTTCGATGAAAAGATCATTTTCAATACCGAACCCTTATTTTTGCAATGACACTACTATATGACAAATGACAACATTCAGTAAATCAACCATGTATAGACTTTATGTTTCGCATTCTATTATAGATTGCATCTATTCTGGTGTTTAAAATGTTACTTTTTATTGTGATCTTAGTAACGTGCCAACCCCCCGGCTCCTAATCTTATTTATCTTATATCTAATTGAATCATAGGATATTTAAAAAATTTAAAATGGTAAGGATAAGATAAATAAGATTGATTTGTGGAGGCATCGTAGCGTTACTAAGATTACAATAAAAAGTAAGATTTTCTAAAAAAATACCCCACAACTTTATTCTAAATATATTTCATTAACATTAATCTGAAGGTAAATCAAGTTATTGATCTTGAGGTTCGGTTCCAAAACCGAGGGAGACTTAGAAGCACTAAACAACCCCGGGATCAACCCCTTATTATTGATGCCTTAAATGGATAAGGGCCATAAGGGAGGAAGGATCATTGTATCCTTTTGGCTACGAAGGGCAATTTATGGAATAAGGATTTACGAAAATAAAGGCATTACCCTTTTGTTGAAAAGGATAGCTGGCCTGCTTTTGGATAAATGTTTTCCAATTATTACCGCTGAAAAATGTTCTTATAGGATTTCAAATGGGCCATGTACCATTGTCGATTACTCAACCGGTCAATAACGGATCGACGCACTTTCTTTGAATAGAAGGATTGAATGAACTGCTGGATATATCCATTAATACGTTGCAAAACATAATTGACTGCTCTGTAGGTGTTATAAAATATTTTCGAGCTGTAGTTCAAATCATGTTTAAGGATCAGAATCCGTGAAGACAGGTTGGGGGAGGGATAAAACTCTCCGGCAAGTCCCAGCGCTTTTCCTGCCAACATAAAATAGGCAATGGCCTTTTGTCGTGGCTTAATTTCAGCAAGGACGGACTCAATGGTGGTTCTTTTTGAAAACAGATACAGATCATACAGATCGCGGAAGGCAACAATTCCAGTGTTGTGCCCTTGATGTCCCAGCTGACAATGAATAAAATTGTGGATGAGGTTATGCTTGTCCGAAAGTACAAAACAGCCTTCCAGGCCCGAAACAGTCTTCTTTTCTTTAAAAATGAGTTCCGCATTGAACCAGGATTCATGTATTTCAGCTACCGGCATCCGGTGTACCTCCAAATCAGCCGGAACGCCCGGTTTAAATAACCGGGGATAATGCTTTAAAATATTGACATCCCCATAAAACGTTCCTCCGGTGGAATATCCTTCTTTTTCCAAAAGCCGGGCCGCTGGCAGGTAATCCTTTTCAGAGACAAGCAAGTCAATATCGCCAATCATCCTTTCTCCAATATCGGTGTACAGTCCATTAATCAGATGACCCGCTCCCTTTAGATACACCGGATAGATGCCTTCTTTATTGAGAAGGGCAGTCACTTCCTTTACCTGTTGAAGGATTTGCTGATTACGCGAAAAATTCAGTGCATGAATTTCTTCCAGGCATTCCAATACCTCCTCGGGTAAAGAGGAAAGGAGTCCGTGTGTTTTGAACTTCAGGTAGATCAACGGCAGGACCAGATGATTGCTGCAAAGCCCTATCAGCTTTTCCCAATCAATAGCATCCTTCGCGATCAATGCGATGATTTCTTCCCGAAATCCCGGGTGCTCATCAAGGGTCAGGCATTGACCGGTGAAATAGAAAAGTTCTTTTTTAGTCATGATCAAACAGTTGGGTGATGGCTTCCATTGCCTTCTCATTGTTCGAATAGGTGAGATGGTAAAAGGAAAGCCGGGTGATGCGCTCAAATAAAATCTCGGCATTGCCTTCGTTTGGCAATATCCATGATTGGTCAAGCAGGAATTTCATCGCCCTGACCGCATCCAGCTTTTCCCAGTTGAAATCCACCGAAGGATGGTAATGGATAAAGACAAATGCATGAACGGGCAATACATCCGCTGTAAAATCCGTCTGAAGCTTTGGCGCGTGGTATCGTACGCTCTTTTCGGGCGAGATATAGTTCAGCGGTTTTTCTTCCAGCCCGGGAAGTAACGAACCGACCACCTCCATGGAAGTTTGTTTAACCGACATGGCAATGGGCAAGGGGTAGGCTTTCAGCGAATGGCGGTCGATGGGAACGAAGTCATCCGAGATCAGCTTATAACCACGATCCTGGAGCAAAGCGGCCATGGTGGTTTTCCCATGGTTGGGAGGAGCCGAAAACAGGATGGTCTTCTCCCCGTTGGTAATGGCCGACGCGTGGACGGTCATCAGCCAGTCCGCATTGGTTTTGCCATGCAGGTGGTTGATCATTTCCATAAACAGTTGTCCTTTTACCAGGTGGGTTTCATCCGTAGTCCACAGCCCCTTGACCTCTCCGTTCAGCCGAAAGACAATCTTGTCGGCGAAGGCAAACAGTTCAAAATGAGCGGCCTTTTTATTCGTTTCTGTCGTTTCAAAATGACCGATCAAAGGATGAATGTAATATTCAAAATTGCGGGTCTGAAAAGAAAAGTCCAGCCATTGTCCGCCTATTTGGTAACGACGAAGGGAATAAGGCTGGAAAGTAAAATCACTCAACCCCGGGGGCAGATGCTCAAGCCTGTTGGGCGCTTTGTTTACCTGGTTCATCTTGTCAATTTCCAGACGGATATCCTTTACAAAGCGAAGGCTTTCTTCCGGAGGGATACCATAACGAATTGCAAATTCCTCAGCAATGGTACCTGGCTTATACCGCTGTGTCGTTTTCCTGAAAACAAACCATGCCGGCTCTTCCATCTGCAGGTAAGAATCACTGTTTTTAAACCACACCAGGTAGGAAGATCCTATTTTTTTCTTCAGATAAGGGATCGAAGGCATTTAAAAAGAGTTGAGAAAAATACATCCTTGTTTAAGTTTTTAAAGATAAAAACTATTTGCAAAATTCACAGAAAGAAATGCTACGGATGAATAAAGGTAAAACAAGGAACACTAATAAAAAGAAATGCTACGGATGAACACAGATATAAAAAGAACACTGATAAAAAGAAATGCTACGGATGAACACAGGTAAAAAAGAAACACTGACAGGAAGAAATGTTACGGATAAAAACGGATTTTTTAATTTTTTATATATCCGTGTAAATCCGTAGCATCCGTCACATCTGTGTTCTATTCCATTTTATCCGTAGCATCCGTCAGATCTGTGTTCTATTTTATTTTATCTGATCGGCTACGGCATAACGATCAATGGCATGGAGCTCAGATCTTGGCCCGGGGGATGCTTTCGCAAGTTTCCAGGAATCAATCATTATTAACACGACAGAAAGTAACAAAAAGATCAGTGAGTAAGTATTTTCCGCCATAACTTCACTTTTTTAGTCTTATTGATGTACACGATTGTCTTTATTGTTATCCCTGACGAGTATCCACCTTGATTTTTACTCGCCGGATCGATTAACAATGAATTACAAATGTTGCCCACAATGATTGTTTTTACTTCCCTAAATCTCGTAATCCATTTTTTAATGCATCATTTCCAAATCATAGAGACGCTATAAATTTTGTCTTTCTAAATATAAGAAAAAAAATC
Organism: Prolixibacteraceae bacterium; assembly: GCA_035297625.1. Classification (GTDB taxonomy): domain Bacteria; phylum Bacteroidota; class Bacteroidia; order Bacteroidales; family Prolixibacteraceae; genus Aquipluma. The sequence continues at coordinate 5,879 of DATGYU010000447.1, read as the reverse complement.
AATTAATCAATTAAATCATAATAAAACGCTAAATATTTTTATCCAATAATTTTTATACACTTAAAACACTCACTTATATTAAAAATATCTATTTTAATAAAAAACATAAACATATGATTAAAAATATTATTAAATAAATTTACCCCAAAATTGAAGTTCTTAAAATAGTCAAGAATAAGGAGATGGATAGTCGGTAATTTGGTATGAATGAAGGCAGGTTCTTTGGAATCAATCGGAATTGTTGTGTAGGCGGTGCAGAGATGGTTAATATAGACATGATGAAGGGAGCAGTGAGAAGTGATCAGTATTCAGTAATTCGAGATAGCGTGGCTGATCGTGGCTGATCGAGAAAAGCGCATAATTTTAATATGGAAGATATAAATTTTAGCTATTGATAATCTGGGATTTATGAGCAGTTGTATAGAATTTGCAATGCAGCTGATCGGAATTTGCAATCCTTTTAAGCCTGTAGGCCTTTGCGTATTTCACGGGAGGCTGTTTCAGAAGTACACAAAACTGTTCCAAACGCGAAAGTACAAAGTCACAAAGGATGGAATAATAACCATGTTGATATTGCGGCTTGGTGTCTTGGCGTTAAATAGTTTTCTTTTACACACCTTCAGCGACTCAAAACAACAGCGGCTGTCCTTCAATGAAAAACAGCCGCTGTAAAGTTCCTCTTTAGGTCAATTATAGCCTATTAAGGGTGTTAACTACTTATTGAATCCTATTCCCTTTTTATTTTTATGATTTGTTTATTAACCCTCAGCAGGTAAGTTCCTGGGGCCAGACCTGACAGGTCCACCTGGTCTGTTTCCAATCTAGTGGTCTTGTCAAATAACCATCTGCCATCAATGGTATACAGCGCGATGCTGTTATTTTCCTGCGGTATCATTCCCTCTATCGTGATAATCCCCCTTGTTGGGTTGGGATATGCTTTCAGTGGATTTACAAGCGGTATTTCGGCAGTCGTTTTTATTAAGTTTGTTACCGTTATGCTGACCGAAGAACTGGTTGAATTCAATGTTCCATCATTTACTATTAACGAGAAGGTGAAGCAGGTGTCGGCTTTTACTTCCGGAGCGGTAAATGTTGGTTTGGGGTCGGTAAGAGAACTTAACAGGATCTCTGCAGGAGCCACCCAAAGGTAGGTCAGGTTATCGAGATCGGAATCAGAAGATAAAGAACCGTCCAACGTGACCAAATTCCCTTCATCGACACGCTGTGCCTTCCCCGCATTGGCCACTGGCGCCTTATTCAAACTTACCGCCAGAGTCGATGACAGGCCTTCACCGCAATCATTTTTGCCTTTTACCGTAATATTTCCCGCCACAAAAGCAGATTCGAATTTAACCGAGATGCTTTCGGTATTACTTGTACCTGTTGCCCCGTCGGGCAGGGTCCAGATATAGGAGGTTGCGTTCGCAATGGCCGGAACTGAATAGATAATCCTTTGCCCTGGATTGACAATAACAGCCCCTGCAATATCTCCGGCCTTTTCAGGCAATGGGTTAACAGTCACTTTCACGGTGCTGGAACTGGTACAACCAGCGGCATTGGTTTCAACAAGCGTGTAGGTAGTATTTACTAAAGGTGCGACAGTTGGGTTGGCCTCCGTTGAAGTAAACCCTTCAGGCATTGAAGTCCAACGATAAGTATTTCCTTCAACTTTATCCGCACCGATACGAGTACTTGCACCCAAGCAGATAGCCTGGTCTGCCCCTGCATTGGCTACGGGCTGAGCATCGTTACGGATCACTACCTCGTCAAAAGAGCTGCACTTGCCGTTAACTTCTGTCCAGCGAAGGGTGATATTTTGATCAAAAGGAACTGAAGTGATGGTGGTAGTGGCTGACCCTGCTGTGGTAATAACAGCTGATCCATGCTCGCCCACAAAGCTCCACATGCCTGTACCTACTGTTGGTACGGCGGCCATGGTAAAGGTAGAGGTGTTGCAAAGAGTTTGATCTAAACCTGCATTGGCTGTAGGCTGTGCATCCACGGTAATTCTTATAACATTGGATGCTGCGGCGCCTGTCCAATCACTCATGCAGGTTACTCTTGCCAGACGCTTATACCAGGTCGTTGCATGTAAAACACCCGGTGCATACGTAGTCGAATTGGCAGATGAAATATCGCTAAAACCACTGGTTGAACTGGTGGTTGAAGATTGCCATTTGTATTCCAGTACCCCTGTTTGTCCGGACGGTAAAGCTGTACTTGTTAACGCTTCAGGGGCATTGCCGGTACAGATCGTCTGTTCTGTTGCAATGGTACCACCCGAAGTAGGGTTGGTACAGGATGCTGGAGTGGTAAAGCTTTGATCTTCTCCATAGCTGGTCCCCGTTGCATTGGTGGCATAAGCCCTAACATGATAGGTGGTTGTTTCAGCCAAGCCGGTGATAGAGGAAGTGAAGGCACCGGTCGAAGAAGCGGCTCCCTCATTGGTATGGCTGTTGGCAGTAGTAGGGTTGGCAGTGGTACTCCAACATACCCCATAAGCGGTAGGAAGTGGATAACCTAAAGCAGTAATGTTGCCATTACCTGTTGCACCGGTAGCGGTGATGGCCGATACGGCCTGGGTAGTGATTGTTGGTAATACCCCTATTACAATATTCTTTTGTCCTCCCAGTGAACTGGCCCCTCCAACAGCCGGTAAAGTTAATGTGGCATGATTGCCCGCGGCATCCTGGATGGTCCCTCCCGCCAGGCTGAGGGCTGAGGTGGAAGAATACTCAAGATCAGCGCTGCTTTGTCCATTTCCCACCGTGTAATTAAATGTCAAGACCGTTGTTCCGCTGCCTGAGGCATATGAAGCGGAACCCCCGCTATTCAATGTCAATGCAGGAGTGCCGGTAACGGTCACTGCTTCAGAAAAAGTAACAGTGATAGAAATCACATCGTTTAACTGATAGGTTCCATTCGCTGTTGTTGCTGAGACCGATGAAACGGTTGGGGCTACTGCATCGACCAACACTGCTGTGGTACTTGCAATGCTATTTAAAGTCAGGTTTGCATCGATGGAAGTGGCATCTTTCAAGGTACCTCCATTGGCTGAAATGGTCGATCCAACAGAAATACCATCATTGTCTAAATTACCAGCGCTCACCGTATATCTGAATACCAGGGCGGAAGTTCCGCTTCCGCTTACATAAGAGGCATTAACAGTTCCTCCGACATTGAGGGTGACGGGGATCGAAGGGGTACCTCCGGTTGTATTTACAGTGACAGCTTCACTAAAATTTACAGTAAAATCAAGATGGTCTCCCCCTGTGTATGTCCCATTGGAAGGAACCGTAACCGAAGAAACAGTCGGGGGAAGTAAAAGTGTGGTAAAATCCTGCTCTTCCCCATAAGTTGTTCCCGTGGTGTTGGTTGCAAAAGCCCTCACATGGTAGGTAGTATTGGCTGATAAACCGCTCATGGATGCGGTAAAGGCCCCGGTAGCCGAAGCGGCCCCCTTATCCACTTTGCTGTTATCTATTGTTGGAGCACCGGTGGTATTCCAGCATATACCATAAGCGGTTGGACCCGGAACCCCTAAGAAGGTAATGTTTCCATGGCCAGTGGCTGTAATTGAACTTATGTCGGTTACAGCCTGCGTGGTAATAGTGGGGGCAACATCTAAAACATATATATACTGTAGATACTCTATTACAGAATAGGTGGCGCCGTTATACCATTTAAAACTGAACGTGGTGTACGGTAACCCTGACTCATTCGCTGCCGGGTTGAATTTTAAGATCCCGGCAACAATATTCTCTTTTGAAATTTCCTGGTTAAGCGCAATCGCTTCACCTTCATCCACAATATTATTGTAATTGGCATCCAGATATAGGGTCCCTTTTCCAACCGGAATAGTTATTTGAACTTTTGTTAGTAAGTTCTTATCCACACTGGAAAATAAAAAGTCGTTAAGGCTAAACGTGTATGTTTCGTTGGCTGAAATAGTAGGAGCAAGAGGTACGGTAGGAATTGACAATGCCATAATATTGCCTGAAATTAACGAAATAATATCTTCCGGTGAACTTCCGTCTAAATTGCATTTACGGATTTTACGCGAATTTATTTCAGCAAAATATAGTTTGTTTTCTACATTGTTCACCGCCATTTGAAAAGTTCCTTTAGAGGAGCCGAAAACCAGGGTGGGGGCTGTGGAACAGGTCATATCCGTCATCATCACTTTATTGTCATAGTAGTACGCTAAATAAAGCTTTTGATTATTCTCGTCGATCGTCAAACCGGGCATAAAGTTAGAAACAGTCATCAGCGTTTCAACGTTGGAACCATCCATATTACAGCGCATTACATAATTGTTTGACCCACTTTGTTGCGTCCAATAAAGTTTTTGCAAAGTGATAGAAATGGACAAGGTATAAGTATTTCCACCATAAGGAGATGTTACGATGGTTTCCAGATCTGTTCCGTCTAAGTTACACCGCCTGATAATTACATTCGAGTTATTAAAATTGGAGAAATACAATTTGTTGTTGGTTAAATCCAACGCTAAAGCCCCAATGTATCCAGAGGCGGCCGTGAATAAAGTTTGCAAATCGCTACCATTGGTCTTTGATTTTTTTACTTTATTACTTTCTCCCCAATACAGTTGATTTTTGTAAAAATCAGTTTCCATATCGTATATCGCTCCAGGAACACTTACAGATTGTTTAATATCAGTTCCATCAAATTTTGCTGAACTAATATTCGATGAAGATATTCCCCAATAGATTCGATCCTGTGCATTCACCGACACTTGAAGTACCAGTAAAAAAAGAAATAGAAGCAAATGCTTTCTCTTAAAAAACTGATAAAACTGCTTTTTGAAATGAGCTGTCACTAAATCCATGTTGGTTGTTCGACCCCCAGGTAGTAAAGAACCAGTGATCCAGTGGATAAATAAAAACTGTTTCATATTTTTAGGGTTAGTTTTGATTTTATATTTTTAATTTTCAACCATTTCAGCCAATGCAATTGGCACTTTCTCAAAATCATCCACTTTTGAGAAGAAATCGTCAGCACCGCTTTTATACTCCAGGAGTTACCATGCGAAAAGGACTAAATAGTTTCAGAATCATGGTTTTATGGTATTTTGTTATGTTTTTTGTTAATTTGTTAGCTAATAGGTTGATTTATTGAATATTCCTGTTTTTTTTTCGATGGAGTATACAGACAAAAAGAGGTGAATCGAAAGAAATGTTTTTTCGATTTGGTAACTAAAGAATTAAAAATTGTCAGTGTTATTTTTACTTTCTCGGCCTCCCGCATCTCCCCAATAGTCTTTATTTTCTGCAACGACGTATTTATCATTATTGAGCTCAATGGATTGATGGCATTTCAATCATTTATTTATGATGTCTTCATGTGATTTTTCAACCCGTTTTTTTGCACTTCATAACAACCTTGGGCCGGTCCATATTGAAACATCAGGAAAAGCTTTCTCTATCTGAAATTACTCAATAAATAAATTATTTGTAAAAATATCATATATTTTTATTATTTACTGTTTTTTGTAAAAAAAGTGTTTTTTGTAAAAAAAATATTTTACAAAAGATAATAATTTGTCCGAAATAGGTTTACAGGAAAAGTAAACGAAAATCACCCCGAGTCAATCAGTTGGCAGTGATCAGTGGTCAGTGATCCATCCGTCCATCCTTCCATCACGGCAGCTGATCGGGATTTGCAATCCCGATCCATTAACATTGGATCTGTGATCCTGAGAAGATTTTGTAAAGAGGGATGTTTGATTGCTGAAATGTTATAAGGCTTTTAGGTAATGGATTAAAAATCCGGAGTTAAAAGGTTAGGATTGCAAATCCTAACCAGCTGGCTGATTGGGCTTTGCAATCCCGATCCATTAACATTGGATCTGTGATCCTAAG
>DATGYU010000446.1:0-59420 GCA_035297625.1 Prolixibacteraceae bacterium | reverse complement strand
ACATAACCGTTCAAGCTGAGTTTACTTTCCTGTACAAAAGCCTGTTTGGGCACCAAAAGACAAAGGCAGAGCAGCAGTATATTCATCCATCCTGCTTTTTTCAGCAAAGCATTCTTTTGCTTTTGCCGATGTCTCATTTTTTGATGCCTTTTATTCATGATCATTTGGATTGATAGGACCCGGCATAGTCAATCACGCACATGACCCTGTATGTGGGATGATTGCCTTTGGCCACTCCTGCGAATTTAGTACATGGATTCAATATATTTTCCCGGTGACCTCTGTTCAATACTCCGTCATCAATTAAAAGGGAAGCGACTATTTGCCGGGCATTGATACTTCCATAGGCGATATCCTCCGAGGAGCAGATGTCCCATACCCCATATTTCTCAATTCTTTTCTGAGGGGTAGTACCTTTGCGGGAGACATGACCCAGCCCGCCGGTTCTTTGCTGTTCTTCCATCAGATCCTGTGCCGCTTTGGCCAATCCTTTGGCAGGACGCAGCAAAGGACGGGGAGGTGTTTTTTTGAGCACCCTGATACATTCTTCCAATGGATAAATCCCCTCTTCGGTCATAATAGGAATCTGACCTTCGTAAGTGAGTAGTTTGCCTTTGTAGTGATTCTTTAATTCTTCCAGGTATTCTTTGGCATAGCGGGGCGGATCACTCCTTACCTTGTTAAGTTCTAAAATAACCTCCCTTTCCAGTGGACTGAGATAGCCGGCATCTGAGGCTGTATTCAGTTCTTCAGGCCAGGCCTTTTCTTTTGCCGCTTCACCGGGAGAATTAATTCCTAAAAAGGTGATATATAAAATTATAAGTAGTTGACCCATCTCGTTTGTTTTTGATTGTTATTAATAGGCAATTTACCCTTTGATCAGATGGCAATTTGTCCAGAACAACAAAAGGAAACCCTTACATCAAAAATAGCTCCTGAAAGGCTTTTGCAGCCATGCAGGATCTGCTATGATTTTCTAATATCGCTGATGATTTTTCCGTCTTCAAGGGTAATTACTCTGCGTGCCTTGTTTACCACCCGCTGATCATGGGTACTAAAAACAAACGTGATATTTTCTTTTCTATTGAGTTCTTCCATGATTTGCAGTAAATTTTCTGTGGCCTTGGAATCTAAGTTGGCTGTAGGCTCATCTGCCAAAACAAACTTAGGCTTGGAAGCAAGCGCCCGGGCTACAGCTACCCTTTGCTGCTGCCCCCCGGATAGTTTATTGGGCCGGCTGTTTTCCCTGCCTTCCAACCCAACTGCCTTGAGCAAGGCCATGGTACGCGATTCCCTTTCCTCTTTTGGATGATTTTGCAGCTGCATGATAAACTCCACGTTTTCCCTGGCCGTTAGCACTGGAATCAGGTTGTAGGCCTGAAATACAAAGCCTATATTATGCAGGCGAAAATCAATCAGCTGCGAGGAGGACAATCGGCTAATGTCTGTCCCTCCAATTGTGATGGAGCCAGAGGAAGGCTGATCCAGTCCACCGATCATATTCAAGAAAGTTGTTTTACCTGAGCCCGAAGGCCCCACAATAGCGGTGAACTCACCTTCTTCAATACTCATGTCTACTCCATTCAGGGCAGCAACCTGCACTTCCGAATCCCTGTATATCTTAGCAAGATCTTTAACTTCAATTACTTTCATTTCAAGATAGTTTCAAGTTTCAAATTCCAAGTTCCAAGTATTTCATTGCATGAGGAAGTTGGTATTGAAGATTTATAATTATTAAAGCTATTCATATCAATAAAATTACGGATGATTGTTGTCCTTGAATTTATTGCCTTTTAATTCAGACTCTTTTAGGTAGATAATAAGGCCTTTTAGCATTTTGCTACACTCAAGACTTTTTTCATAAGCCATGTCAAACTCTGATTGAGAGATATAGCCATTGTCTAATGCACGATAAAGCTGAGAACGTGTTTCTCCTGATGACCCCTTTGAAACTGATAAAAACTGTGTAAATTCCTTATTACCATCTCTTTCAAAACCTTCTGCAATATTATCCATCACCGACCCTGATGAAGCCTTTATTTGTCCAACAAGTCTAAAATCCTTTGCAAAATGATCGTGTAAAGTAAATCCATGAACAATCTTACATAGGTCCCTTGCTTTTTGCCAGACTTTTAGATCTTCAAAACAATCAACTGTTGACATATTTGTAACTTTAAGTGTTAACATTATCCATTACCTACATTCTCTTTCAAAGCGCCACTTGGAACTTGAAATTTGAAACTTGGAACTTTCGGTGCTACATATCAATTCGTATGGCTTCCGCGGGCTTATACTTTAGTGCTTTTCGGGCAGGATAGATGGAAGCAACGATGCCTGTGATCAACACCAGAAAACCAATTACTGCAATCATTTTGGGCACAATGACAGGAAATACCAGTGAACTGTATCCCATATCTTCCAGACCTTTGGCATAAAACGACAGGTCGATGCCGTTCTTTTGCGTGGCCCATGAAACAATCAATCCCAGCAATACCCCTAACAGACCTCCGGTCATGGTAAGCAGCACGGTTTCGAGCATCAGCATCCAGAACACGCGAAATTTGCTCATGCCGATGGCCATCAGCATCCCGATTTCCTTTGTCCTTTCCATTACCACCATCAGCATGGTGTTGACAATGCCAAAGCCCAGGGCCAATAGGATGATTACCACAAAAATGTAGACATACATATCCCCGATTTCGTTGATATAACCCAGTTCAGGGGCCAGCTGCTTCCAGTTTTGTACCAGCAGATCCTTGTGTTGGGAAGCGATCGTTTCAGTGTTTAAGGTAAGCTGATCGTGATCTTTCAAATGAACGGCAATTTCATGGGCTACTGCTTCATCCAGATGTACAATTCTTGCCAGGTCAGTTTTTAGTACAAAGACATTCATCTCCTCATACATCCCGTTGTTGGCATCATAAATACCACAAACCCTGAAAGCTTCGCTGATGATGTTTCCCTGGATATCCTGCAGGGTGACTACCAGCTTTGAATTTAGCTTAACCTTTAGCTTTTCGGCAAGCTTCTGTCCAATGAGAATAGGATTGCGCTTCACCCCTTCAAAATATTTGCCATCCGGGACTTTGGTATAAAGGTTGGTCACCGTCATTTCCTTTTTAGGATCAATGCCCATGATTTTTACCCCTCCTCCTGTTTCAGAGGATGCAATCATGGCTTGAACCACCAGGCGCGGACTAACGCCATTGACAAAGCTCTCCCGGGAAATTTCCTCTCCAATGGCTTCTCCGTCAGGGATAAAGCTCTTAAGCTCAAAGTTGTCGTTAAAGGCTTTATTGTGAATCTGGATGTGCGAGACTTCTGTCTCTACACCTGATTCAAGGCGCTGATTCATCCACCCCTTGTAAAAGGTGGTAGTGAATACTCCTGCAAACATCCCAATGGTAATGGCCGAAATGATTACCCCTGAACGAATGCGGTTACGCCATATGTTTTTCCATGCTATTGATGCTATCATAGGTTAAAGTTCCAAGTTTCAAGTTCCAAGACGACCTTAGCCGTGAAGGGCTTTGGATTCCTTAATTTTCATTGCTGCCAAAATGGGGTAAATGCCAATCAGCAGGGAAAGTACAAATATGCTTAATGCCTGATGCCAGAATACCTTTGGGACGGTAGAGAAAAACATGAAGGGTTCAAATCCAAACTCTTCCATGGTCTGGGCTGCCTGTCCGGTTAAGGGGATCGGGTGATGGCTTTGCAGAATGATGATAGGCAGGCTCACCAAAATTCCCGATACAATTCCCAGCAGGCCAATAAATATCGTTTCAAAGAACAGGATTACTGCCAGTTTCTTTTTCTGCATGCCAATGGAAATCATTACCCCGAATTCACGCTTGCGCTCGGCGATCATCATCATGATGGTTCCCAGGATTCCAAAAGCAATGACAATGTACAGGATGGCTTTCATGATAACCCCTCCGGCCCGGTCGCCTTCTATTTGCTGCACCACCTCGGGCTGCATTTCTTCCCAGCTCATGACAGAATAGGGGGAATGGATCTCCCTTTTCAGGTTTTTAAGCGTGCGCTTCATGGCATCATTGTCGGCCACGTTCACAACCAGTGAAGTCAGTTTGTTTTCAGCCCCCAAAAAGGCCTGGCAGGTGGTAAGTTCCATGTAAATGATCGACTTGTTCAATTCCGGGGAGATGTGTCTGATCAATCCCCTTACGGGGAATTTACCGGCAGCGCTCACCCCATGATAGCCCTGGCTAAGGATGACAAGGGTATCGTTTACCTGTAGGTTAAGAAAACGGGCCAGTCCATCGCCAATAAGTACCCCGTCATCATGGGCCTTAAGATAGTGTCCTGAAACCACTTTGTCGGCAATGCCGGTAAGCTGGTTTTCTATATCCGGTACCACCCCAAAAATGGCGGCCCCTCTTGTAAGTTCTTCGGCAGAGGCCAATCCAAAAGATTCAAGGCGTGGAATAACGTAATCAACTTCAGGATGTTTTTTTATCTGGTCCACCAATGCCTGGTCATAATCGAACACATTGTTGATACTCTTGTTTTCCCAGTAATCTTCCTGGTGTACCTGCATGTACCCGGAATAAAACTTCACGACAATCTCCACCATCTTGCTGTAGGAGCCTTCCTGCATGGAAGTCATGTAGGCAGACAACAATACCCCAAAAAAGATAGATGCCACCGTTATCAGCGTCCTTCGTTTGTTGCGCCAAAGGTTACGCCAGGCCAGTTTGATGTTTGTCAGCATAGATTGAAGGATTGAAGGATTGAAGGATTGATATTTTCTAGCATCATGATAGGTTTGCGTTTTTTCTGGCTTTCGCCATTATTTTTAATATTTCAAGGCTTTCATTTCTCAACTCTTTAGCTAAAACTGAATCATTTAATTTTGATGCGATTACCAAATCCAGCCACATTTCTGTTTCATCTGCCTCTTCTACAACAATGCTTAATTTGCTAAAGAATTCTGCTTTTGATCTTGACCTGCAAGTTGCCCTGTAATTAGCATAGGTTGAAGTACCGGAACGAAGTAATTGTGTAATTAATACTTTGGATTCAAGGCTGTAACTTGTTTTTTGTGTTAATTCAATCAATTTTAAAGAAAACGTTCTTAACCTTGCTTTTAAATCTTCACGATAGGCAATCTTGTCATAAGTTTCCATATTAATTTTGTTTTAATAATTGTAAACAATTTAATGGTACTATAATTATAGAACTTCTTTAACTCAATCAGTCCTTCAATCGCTCAATCCTTCAATCCTTCAGTCCTTCAGTTTATTTCACTTTCTTCATATTCTGTATCGAAAAGAAGTCTTCTTTCAATGGAACATCGAAATCGGTATTGTCGAAGATCATCACCGTCCGCTGGCCTTTTTTATCGGCTGGGATCATCTCCATGCGGCAAGGCACGATACGGTCATCCATTTTTTTAACATCACTCAGGATCTCGGTGTTGACCAATACCTGATCTTCATCATAGAATTCCGCTTTTAGCCACAGGTAGTCTGTTTTACTGACCCAGATAATTACTTTACCCCATACAACTGGTGCATTTTCCAAAGGGATAAGTTCTACCTTGTAACAAGCGTATTTATCGATCTGTTCTTCTCCTATCAGTTTGTGGGTGTAGTCCTTTACAATGGACGATTCCCTGACCAGGTCATCATTGGTAAAGTCAGAACCCATCCACGACTGCATCATCATGGAGGGCGGTATCTTGATCATCCTGTCGATGGAAGGTACCCAGTTCCACATTTCATTTTTCCGCTTCAGAAAGACCTGCCCCTTATCTTTGGCCGGCGCGGTGATGTAAATCAGGGAATAATCATTGCCAAGAGTCCAGCTTTTCATGGCAATGGTCCTTGACCAGGTGGGCCTTTCAATGGTCATGGAAAATGTGCCTATGCTTGAAGTGCCTCGCATCTTTTCGTCAGCCTTCCGCACAATCTCCTTAACATCCTGGGCTGACAATACAGTGCTTATCAGCATTAAGATTCCTAAAAAGGCTTTTGCTTTTATTGTTTTCATTGTTGAATGGTTTTCAGGTTATCCTTTTTTTTATACTCTTTTCCTCTTGACGTAACCTCAGGGGTCGTGATCAGTCTAAAGCAGGAATTAATGACTGACTCTTCCAGTTTATCCATTGGAAAGAATTCAGGGGCAGTCAATAGTATCACGGTTGCTCCTTTAATCAATGACGAAATGGAGAGCAGATCGCCCTCCGGGTCTGTACTTCCCATTTCTTTCAAAAAGTCGGTCATCAGCTTTTGTATCTCCAGCACTTTGCCTTCAAACTGTGGCATCACCAAGTCCAGGATACCCGGCTGAAACATCAGCGAACTGTACAAGGACCAAAAGTTGCGATTTTCCTTTACCAGCCGGAAAGTCGTCCGGACAAAATACACGAATTCTTCCTTAACCAGCCTGCCGTCCTTGTTCAGGTCCAAATGGTTGTACGCAGCATCATAACCTGACTGCACAATGCTTTTCAGGATCTCTTCCTTGCTTTCAAAATAATTATACACCAGACCTTTAGAGATGCCTGCCTTTTTGCTGATATGACTTATGGAAGTTCCATGAAATCCATTCTGGGCAAATAGTTCCAGGGCAGTATCCATGATCAGGGTACGTTTTTCCTGACGAATGGCTTCATATTGAGTAGCGGTACGGGGACACATATTCCAATGTTATATTTTTATGACTGAACGGTTGGTCAAAGTTAGATATTGTAAATGAATCATACAAGGCACAGGCAAAAAAAGTAATATTCTCAAAGGAATTTCATTCCTATCTATTAAATGACATTATCCAACTCCTAATGTTATCTATTTTTAGATACCTATTAATAACCTTTGTGTAAGGTTTCTGTAACTGCTATTACAGAAACCTTACAGAAACCTTAGAGAAAGGTTACAGAAACCCGCATTCAATAGTACATGGATAAGGTAAGTAACCCATCACTTTCAAGACACCTGAGAGGCGCCTTAATGCAGTATTATGAAAAGATTATTGGGTAGACTGACCGGGTGTGATATCAATCGATGATAGCCTGTGTCTTGATAAGGCAGAAGAAAAAAATGCCGCGTATCTTTTGTATTATTATTCCATAAATTCCAGGGATCGCTTATTCGCCTCCGATGACAACGCTCCATGGCCTAACCTTCCATTCCTTGATCAGACCATTTTTCACGTAGGGATCCTTTTTTGCAAAAGCTTCTGCAACAGCGGGGCTGTCGCCTTTAAATACCAGAACGGCTTCGTCGGCAGGATCGGCCAAAGCGCCCGCCATAACAATAGCCCCGTTATTGTAAGCTTCCATGGCTAGTTTTAAATGTTCATCACGGAAAGGTTTGCGTCTTTCAACATAGTTCTCAACAGTCTTATAAAACAGGATATAATACATGGTTTATTTTCTTGTTTTTTTTATTTATAACTTATTAACCTGTAATTATTAAATAAGGAATACCGAATAAGGAATAGAAAATGAGAAAGTAAAAAAACATGCAATGATGTTGCTGGTTCCTTTTCTTTCCTTCCTTATTACTTATATCTTGTTTTTTATCTCTTATTGGATATTTCTTATTGGATATTGGATATTTTATTGAATATCAGTCTACTTATTCGTAAAAATCTTCCTTCTGGGTCGTTGCCACTTCGTAAAGGAACTCCCCAATCTTGGAGGCAAGCAGATGAAAGAACTTTTCTCCTTTTTCGACAGTGGCTTTGGCCGGATTGCCAATGCCGGTATCAGCAGTTACCTGAGTCCACTTGCGTTCTGCCCATCCCCAACCTTCTTTCATAGCGTTGAACCTGTATTTCTTAGCTTTTCCATCGCCTGCTTCCGACAAGGGCAAGACCCATTCAGGTTTGAGATACATCATAAGGCTAGTCTCTACTTCTCCGGCATGTTCGCCAAGGTCTTCAAAAATGGTGGCGGCATCTTTCACCTTGTACCAGTTTACTTCAGAGAGGAACATCTTTGGATACTTCAATCCCAGTTCACGGAGCATCTGCCGGAAGTCATTTCCCCCGTGGCTGTTTAGTATGATTAGCTTGTAGATTCCTTGGCGGTTAAGAGTATCTATCACATCATTCAGGATGGCAAACTGGGTGGAAGGGTTCAGGTTGATATCCAGGGTCACGTCAAACTGTCCGGTATTTACACCAAAAGGAATGACCGGCAGAACGATCAACTTGGCGCCTTTTTCCCATGCAATACGTGCCGATTCGGCCGACAGGGCATTGGCCTCCACATTATCGGTGGAATAGGGAAGATGATAATTGTGCGCCTCGGTGGCTCCCCAGGGTAATACGGCAAGCTGATACTGCTCTTCTTTAACGGTTTTCCAGTTGTTTTCGGCAAGGATATAGGGTCTCATGATTTAGGCTTTGATATATGAATGATTTTTTATTGTCTTCTTAAAATGGTTCGCTAACTTTATAGCAAAATTTAAGACAATAAAATTAGAAAATAAAAGCAACAATCCTTCTGGTTTTACCATTGGAATCCGGGAACCCGGTACTTCAGGATATGAACATTTGGCAATTTCAAAATTAATGGAGCACGAAGCCATAAAATCAGATCTCATAGACTGGGGTACAAAACCGGCAGATGAAGAAATTAATGAATACCATAAAGCTGTAAAGGATGCCGTTGCAGCACAAGATGATTGGTGGATTAATCTGACTGATGATCAAAAATCTGAAACAGAACGAGGACTAAAAGATGTAGATGAAGGCAGAGTTACTCCACATAATATTGTAAAAGGAAAATATGGCCTTTAACTGTCGGATATTCCGGACGGGTAAAGAATTAAATAATCAGTAAACGAACCTAAACCATAGATTATGACCAACGATCGAAGAACATTTATCAAGCAATCAGCTACTGTGGCTGCTGCTATCAGTATATTTCCCACATTGATGAACGCCGGATGCATAGGTGCCAACGAAAAAGTAGTGGTAGGCCTTATTGGCTGCAACAACCAGGGGTTTGAAAATTTGAAAGCTCTCCTTAGACAACCCCATGTAGAATGTGCAGCCCTTTGTGATGTAGACCAGAATGTGCTGAACAAGCGGGCTGCTGAAGTAGAAAAACTTACCGGGAAAAAGCCTGCCCTGTATGGTGATTTTAGAAAACTGCTGGAACAGAAGGATATTGATGCAGTCATTGTTGGAACCCCTGATCACTGGCATTGCATCCCGATGATTTATGCCATGGAGGCGGGCAAGGATGTTTATTGTGAAAAGCCCCTGGGATATACCATTGAAGAATGTAATCTGATGGTAAAAGCCACCAAAAGATATGATAAGGTCGTTCAGGTGGGACAGTGGCAAAGAAGTGATCCCCATTGGCTGGATGCTGTAAATTATATCCATGCGGGAAATCTTGGAAGGGTTCGTTCTGTCAGGGCATGGTCATATGTAGGATGGAAAAAATCAATTCCCGTGGTTGCAGATGCTCCTGCTCCTTCAGGGGTGGATTATAACATGTGGTTAGGGCCTCGTCCCGAACGTGCTTTTAACCAGAACAGGTTTCATCAGAGCTGGCGCTGGTACTGGGATTATGCCGGTGGGGTAATGACCGACTGGGGGGTTCACCTTTTGGACTATGCGCTGTTTGGCATGAACCAGTATGTTCCTAAATCCATCAGTTCTTCGGGAGGCAAATACGCTTTTCCAACCGATGCCATGGAAACGCCCGACACCTTGATGGCCATGTATGATTTTGGGGATTTTGGCATCCTGTGGGATCATACCATCGGTATTTATGGCGCCCAGTTTAAACGCCGTGGACATGGAGTGGCTTTTATTGGTGAATACGGAACCCTGATTGCCGATCGTTCGGGTTGGGAAGTGATGGCAGAAAATAAAAGTACCAGCGCCAAGCCGGGATTTCAGGATGTCCCCATCAAAGAAGGCACAGGTAAAGGTCTTGATTTACATGTGGCCAACTTTATTGATTGTATAAAAACGCGCAATAAACCCAACTGCGATATTGAAACCGGGGCTCATATTGCCCGTTTCTCTCACATGGGAAATATTGCGTATCGTTTGGGCAGAAGGTTAAACTGGGATGGCGAAAAGCAGGAGTTTTTCAATGACCCCGAAGCCAATGCCCTGACAAAAGCCAGTTACCGCGCTCCCTGGGAACTGCCTAAAGTATAACGATACTGACGATACTGATAGTCTCACTCAAAGTGAGACTATCAGTAAAACTTCAGCATTCTTTAATCAACTCTAAACCCAACGAATGAAACGTATTCTTATTTTTTCTTTCCTTTTGATGGTTGTTTGCTTTACGGCAAGTTCTAAAACCTACAAGCCTGTCAACAAAAAGGCATCTCCCGAGGCCAAAGCATTGCTGGAATACCTATATTCTTTGCAGGGTAAATCCACTTTATCGGCTCAGCACAATTATCCAAGTTTAAAAGAATATACCCGTTCAACGGACAGTATCATTTCCATGACCGGTAAAGTGCCTGCCATTTGGGGTACGGATATCTCTGAACTGGACCAGTCACTGGTGGATGAAGCCATTCGTCAGTATAAAAGGGGTTGTATCATCACATTGATGTATCACCAGGTAAAGCCTTTTGACCACGACAGCATGGGCTTTTCGCGCAGCGTGAAAGGGATGGTAACTGATGAACAATGGAAACAAATCGTTACGCCCGGAACGGAATACCACAACATGTGGCTTGCCAAAATCGACGCCAGGGCAGAGCTGCTAAAGAAGCTTCGCGATGCCCATATCCCGGTATTATGGCGCCCTTACCATGAGATGAACGGCATGTGGTTCTGGTATGGAAACCGTCCGGGAAAGGATGGCATCCAGAAACTATGGAAGATCATGTATGACCGCTATACCAATTATCATCATCTTGATAACCTGATCTGGGTGTGGAATACCAACGCACCGCGCGACTGGAAGGACGATCAGGCGTATGCCTATGAACTATTTTATCCTGGTGCCAACTATGTCGATATCCTGGCAGCCGATGTTTATAAAAATGATTTCAAACAGTCGCATCACGACCAGTTGGTTAAACTGGGTAAGGGCAAACTGATTGCTTTGGGTGAAGTGGGTAATTTGCCCACCCCGGAAATACTGGATCAGCAGCCTATGTGGTCATGGTTTATGTGCTGGGCACATTTTCCATGGGCCTACAATACCCGCGAGCAGGTCAGAAACATTTATAGCTCGCCAAGGGTGCTTACCCTGGATGAAGTGAAAAGATAGTATTCAGTTATAATTCGCATGGTTAAGAGAAAAGCTTCTTTCAACTGGTTTTATGACTGTCGAGAATGATGATCAAGACCATATCCTTTGCCGTTGGCTTTAGCCGCCGGATGGATAATATGAATTAGAATAATTGCTACAATGTTGATTAAAAACCATATTATTTGCCGTTGGCTTTAGCCGCCGGATGGATAATATGAATTAGAACAATTGCTAAAATGTTAATTAAAAGCCATATCCTTTGCCGTTGGCTTTAGCCTCCGGATGGATAATGTGATTTAGAATAATTGCTACAATGTTGAATAAAAGCTATATCCTTTGCCGTTGGCTTTAGCCAACGGATAGATAAAAACCAATAATAAACCTATACAAATGAAAACACTGATTATCGCACTTGTATTTATTTTATTGGTTCCCTGTATCCTGGGAGCTCAGCCAAAATCTGTTGTCTTAAAACAGGATGTCCTTCATCCCTGGGAGTCTTCCAACATACAAATCAAAGGATACCTAGGCGAAAAAATTGACCTGTGTATCGGAGAGCGCATAAAAAAGCAGGATATACAAATGCTTATCGACCCGTTTAAGCAACGCAATGAAACACACCTTTGGCAGACGGAGTTTTGGGGCAAATGGATACTCTCGGCCATCGCTTCATGGGAATATACCCGTGATCCTGAAATGCTTGCCATCATTCGCAATGCAGTAACCGGGTTACTAGCTACCCAAACTCCTGACGGATATATTGGCAATTATTCACCCCAGGCGCAACTGGCGCATTGGGACATCTGGGGAAGAAAATATACCCTTTTGGGCCTGCTGGCCTATTACGATATTTCCAATGATAACAAGGCCCTGGAAGCTTCACGTAAACTGGCCGACCATTTGATGACCCAGGTGGGGGAGGGTAAGGCGGACATCGTTAAAACCGGCAATTACCATGGCATGCCCAGCAGTTCTATCCTTGAACCCATTGTTTTGCTGTATCGCCATACGGGAGAAAAGCGTTACCTTGATTTTGCCAGATACATTGTTGGTCAGTGGGAAACAGCCAGTGGTCCCAGACTGTTAAGTAAGTCAAAAGAAGGTGTTGATGTGGCTGATCGGTTTCCATTTCCCAAAGAATGGTGGAGTTGGGATAATGGGCAAAAGGCTTACGAGATGATGTCGTGCTATGAAGGCCTTCTGGAACTTTACCGTATCACCGGTGAAGCAGATTACTTAAAATCGGCAGAAATGGCCGTTCAGAATATTATCGATACCGAAATCAATGTGGCAGGCTCGGGTACTGCATTCGAATGCTTTTATCATGGCGCGCAACGGCAAACAGAACCCACCTACCACACCATGGAAACCTGTGTAACCTTTACATGGATAAAGCTTTGCAATAATTTGCTTCGCCTGACAGGTAATCCAATGTATGCCGACCAGATTGAAAAAACGATCTACAATGCTTTGATGGCATCGATGAAAGAGGACGGCTCACAAATTGCCAAATACAGCCCGTTGGAAGGACGACGGCATGAAGGGGAACAACAGTGCAACATGCCCATTAACTGCTGCAATGCCAACGGGCCGCGTGCCTTTACCCTGATACCTAGGATGGCTTACATGAGCTCGGGCAATGAGATAGTTGTCAACCTTTACAGTGCATCAAAAGCATCGATAGCTGTCAGTCCAAAGAATAAGGTCGTCATTGAGCAGACCACTGATTATCCGGTTACCGATCGTATTGAACTGACCCTGCAGCCTGAAAGACCCGAAGCATTTACCCTGGCTTTGCGCATTCCTGCATGGAGCGCCAAAAGCAGCATCACGGTAAATGGCATTCCCGTAGAAAACATTACCAGCGGAAGCTATTCAAGGATCACCCGAACCTGGGCAAAAGGGGACAAGGTTTCGTTACAATTGGATTTAAGCGCCCATATAGTGACGTTAAACGGTTTTCAGGCCATCATGAGAGGTCCGGTACTCCTGGCCCGGGATTCACGCTTTAACGATGGTTTTGTTGATGAGGCGGCTGTTGTTCAGCATAAAGACCAAATAGTAGAACTACAGGCTTCCAGAGATAAACCCAAAGATATTTGGATGGCCTTTACCGCCCCTTTGGTACTGGGCACCGACCTGGAAGGGGAATTCCGCAATGCGCATCCGGTACATTTTTGTGATTTTGGTTCTGCCGGAAATACCTGGTCCCCGGAAGTTCGTTACAGGGTATGGATCAAACAAACACTCAATGTAATGAATGCCCCCTATAAAGCGTATTAAGGGTGAGTAGAAGGATAAATGCTCAATAACCAATATCCAATATCCAAATAAGAATCAGGCTAAAAGAGTAATCCTTCAATCCAAATTATTTAATACAATAAGACAATGCCATGGATAAAGAAGCTATTTTTAAAAAACTAAAATTCGGTGTATCGGATAAGCAACTGGTGGTAAATGCCCCGGATGAATACCTTCAACTGCTGGAAGGAGCCAGCTTTGATACCGCTCCTGATGAATTGATAATGGGAGAGTATGGTTTTGTGCAGGTATTTGCTTCCTCACAGGCAGAAATGGAATTTCTGATTAAATCAGTAGCCCGGGCCGGAAAGTATGATTGTCTATTCTGGGCCTGTTATCCGAAAAGTACAGGTAAACAGAAGTATGATCTGAATCGGGATACGGTCTGGCCTGCTTTGGCACTGGCAAACTTACGCCCTGTCTCACAGATTGCCATTAGTGAAAAATGGAGCGCCTTAAGGGGGCGTGATCCTAAACTAGTTGGCAAATAAAGTGTACAATACCGATAATGCGATAGTTATTAAGCCAAAGGAATTGTTGAAAGTTGAGATCTTGTTTTTTTATCTTATTAATTTAATTATCATTGTGAAATGTGATTTGTTGCAGTGTTCCGGCGATCCGTAAAGAAAACAGGAAACAAACTAACTTTTAAAAATCAAACCTATGACCTTTCAAAAGATTACCATCATTGATTCCTGCGGACTTACCCCTGAAGTATTGAATCAGCTTACCCAGCTTTCAAACGAACAGCTTACCATTTATGATGATATCCCGGACACGGATGATGAGATACTGCGCAGGATCGGCCAATCGGATGCCATTTTGGTGAGTTGGAGAACAACAATCAATGGCGAAATGATAAAGGCATCACCCAGGCTTAAATACATAGGAATGTGCTGCAGTTTGTATGATGAAAGCGCTGCGAATGTCGATATTGCACAGGCCCGCCAACAAGGCATCGTGGTGAAAGGGGTAAGAGATTACGGCGATGACGGAACCCTGGAATTCATCTTTGCCGAACTGATCTATCTGTTGAAAGGACTGGGCCGGCATCAATGGCAAAGCGAAAACAGGGAACTGCGCGGTAAGGTGATGGGCATCATTGGAATGGGTACCCTTGGCACCATGGTTGCCAAAACGGCCAAACACTTTGGAATGAAAGTGAATTATTTCAGCAGGAACCGTAAATACCAGCTGGAACAGGAGGAAGGTTTTGAATACATGTCGTTAAGTGAACTGATGTTCTATTGTGATGTAATAAGCATTCATGTGCCAAAGAATTCAAAAGTTCTTAGCGAAAGGGATTTCAGCATTAAAAAGCGAAACTCCATATTAATCAATACCGTCATTGGCCTTACTTTTGATAAAGAAGATTTTACCCGGTGGATCACTGCCAACAAAAATTCGTTTGCCATCTTTGATAGGGTGGGAGCAGGCGATCATTTCGAGGAGTTTTCAAAATACCCCAACATCATTGTTTCTGAAAAGTCTTCCGGATTTACCCAGGAAGCTAAGACCAGACTTTCGGAAAAGGTGCTGGAGAATATTAATCTTTTTCTGTATAAATCTTAAACCACAATAATTGAGAGCTGATTTCCTGGTTTAAGTCAATTCAAACGACCAACATGCATAAACTTATCCTGCTTCTGATCGCTGCGCTTTTTGGAATACAAACTTTGAAGGCCCAGGATTTGATTGTCACCACTAGAGGGGATTCGATCAATTGCCACATAACATTGAAAACGTATGATTATTTACGTTTCCGTTATAAACATGATAATGAAATAAAGGCAAGTTCATTACCCTTTAACGAAATCAGCTCCTATCAATACAATTTTTATCAGGGAACAGTAATCCCGAAGGCGAAAAAAATCAGGAACCATGATTATCAACACTGGCGATTGGCTGCAAATAGCGGAATCAGTCGACATATTGCCCAAACCGCTCCCAATTTATCGTCCGAGGAAAAACAACAGGCAGAAGACTTTAAAACTGGGAAAATTTATGGCGCTGATATCCAATATTATATCACTGAGCCGCTTGGGCTTGGGATCAAATATGTGAATTTCTCTTCTTCAGCCGATTACTCTACTCAATCTTATGTATCACAGGGGCATCTTGCTATCAATTGCATTGACCTGGGTGTAAATTACCGTTTGTTGAATGAAAGCAAGAAAAATGCATTGTTTTTTAATTTGGGACCAGCCTATGTTGATTATCGTCTGGATGATTCCTATCGTGGAAAAAACTTAGGATGGATGGGGGGCATTGGCTATGATATCGCAGTGTCTGAATTATTCTCTCTTGGACTTCAGGTGTCGTATCTCTCATGCAGTTTGAAAAAAATCGATTATTATTCCAATGGAAAATATATATCCACTTATAAATTACGCCAGGGAGGGTATGAAAGTCTTCACCGGATTGATTTTTCGGCAGGCATCCGTTTTAACCTGTAAACATTATTGATTTAAAACCTTTTGGTTGTACAATTACAAAGACAATTGCCGGTGGCAATTCAAAAATGGTTTTTAAAATAATTCCAACATCATTGTATAAGATTGTAATAATTATCACTTTGTTCCCAGTCTCAGCTTAAAATAAGAAAAAACAGACGAACATAGTAGTAAATATGAGATTATGTTTTAACTTCGGGCTGCAAATTGTTTTTCTCCTTTTGAAAGAGAACAATTAATTAATAAAACTTTCAGTATAATAAATTCGTTTAAAGGTATTCAGGGCCTTGTGATTGGCTTATTGGTATATCTTTAATTGAACCAGTAAAACAATAGGGCTTTGATTTTCAACTAATCATTAAAAATAATGATCATGAATTCTACTTTTAAAGCATTCATCCTTGTGTTATCAGTGTTTGTTTCATTGGGAGTAATGGGACAGGATAATTTCAAGAAAGGGTATGTTATCACCCTTGAAAATGATACATTATTCGGAAAGATCAACGATGCCGGTGGATTTAAGAATTCCAGGATGTGTACATTTAAGCCTTATAAAAGACATAAGGTCACGGAATATCTTCCCGGAGAGATCAAAGGCTACCGTATGTTGAACGATAAATATTACGTTTCCAAACCGGTAGGCGATAAAGAAGGAACAAGGTATAAATTCATAGAAGTGCTGATTGAAGGCCCTGTTAATCTATACCATGACAGGAGAAGTAGTGAAAAAGCCTTTTATATTCAGAAGAAGGATGGCGATTTGATCCCACTAAACTACCAGATGGGGCAGTTGCGTTATAAACCTGAAGACAACGCATCGGTAGTTTACAGCCCTACTTATACGCTTCATAACCGGATTTACAAAGATACGCTGCGCTATGTTTTTAATGATTCAAAACCAGTGGCCGATAGGGTAGAAACCCTGGATTACGATGCCAAATCAATGAAAAACATTACCAAAGACTATATTGCTGACAAATATCATTCGCTGGATGGCATTAGCTATGAACGTAATTTGAAAATGTACCGTCCCCATGTAGGTATTTACGGGGGGATACAGTTAACCGACATTGAGTTTTTACCTTCCAAATTGGGTAAGTATTCCAAGGCAGAGCCACATTCCATTGTTGCAAAAAGATTTAACACCTATCCCGTAGGTATTTTTGCCAACTTCCCCTTTCCCATGTTGAATGACAAGTTATCCTTCCAGGTTGAAGTAACAGGAAACTGGATGAATTATGATGAAATATACGATGAAAGAACCAGTTTGAATGAAGATACGGTGGCCGTGTCAACTAAATCATTTGGAATTCCTTTGATGATCAAATATGATCTTTTCAGAGGCTTCATAACCCCTTCTATTGGCATAGGTAAATCCTTCAATTTTGTATATGATTCAGAAATTACCGGTTTTAGCAAAGAAGTGCCTGTTCTTGATGAATCAGGAGTTAAGGTTAAGAGCAATGAATTAATCGTTCATCCAGTTCAAAAAGGGGGATGGTTTGGGCAGGCAGGCATTAGTTTTAAACTAAGCCAAGGATTCTCATTGTTTGCCGACATAAGGTACACTTACCTTAAAAGTTTGATCATCGAAAAAGGGCTGGAAAATGCAAGCTACAATACCCTCTATGATAAAATGCAGTATGCAAAAGAGTTTCGAACTGATTACTACACCTTGCTGGTAGGTCTGAAGTTTTAAATATTCTTCCACCGTTAAGTGACTGAGCCTTCAGGATGATTTATATCCTGAAGGCTTTTGTTTAAAATGAAGTTGCCCTTATGGGATTCAAATGAAAACCAATAAAGATAATAATAGTAAATCGAATGACTGATGCACTAATCATTGCTCATGAAGATCAATTGCTAAATACCTATTAAAGATATATTTATAAAATACATCCAAAGCCTTCCATAATATTTCCCGATTAAGTACAAAAGAGGAGAATAAAATGATGAATAAGTGAAAAATCAAAATCATTATACCTGAACTTTAAACATATCCTCCTGCCATTGCCACCAACCTATATAAAGGCTATAGTTTTGAGAATTTCAGAAAGCATTGATATAGGATTGGTAGCAATAGGTTTTCATTTAAAGCTATACAAGTTGTTTACTGTATTAAAAAATAAAGGGCTGCCTTATATTGGCAACCCCATACTATCAATTTGTAATAATAATTAATTCGTGCCAGTGCATTTCCTTACATCCAGATGGATGATATAATAAGGGAATGATGCAACAGGTACCGTCAGTGAAGTGCCTTTGTAGGTAGTAAATTGTCCTGCGGCCGGCCTTGAAGAAGGAAGGGTTGTGTATCCCTGAATTTTGACTGATTCAGAGGTGGAAGGTTCTAATTCCCAGCCACCGGTTAATGTAATGACGAGGTTTCCGTTCACCAAAACGACTGTCCCAACATTTATAGACTGACCTGCCCAAACGGTTTCTACACCTACACCGTCATAATAATACCACCACGCGTTTCCTGATCCGGAAGCATTTCCACCAAAAGCGGTTTCATTCCGGAATGAAGTACATTCAACCACTGGTTGCAAAACGGGAGGAGGACAAGCTGCCACGGTATAATTGATATAAGTAGCCCAATTGCCTTTTAAAACGAATCTTGTTCCGGCAGCCCAAGCTGTTTCTGATTGCAGTACCTGCCCAACAGGATCCAGCTTATCCACCTCGGCATGCACGGCCACTACAAAGGAACTGCTAAAATCGGCAAGGTTGAATTCATAGCTAACTACCGTCTGGTATGTAGAAAAAGTGTTGTTTGTGGGGAAATTTCCCGGTACCGGGTTCCCGCTTTTATTAACGGGAAGGTTAACTTTATCACCAACAAATAAATGGATGGTCTTTAATGCCCAACCATCCTGAGTGGTAACCGTTACATAAAGCTTGTTGTCATTTGTGGTGGATACTGATACATTACCGGCCACATAATTTTGCCCGGCTACCAGAGACTGGTTCTGAATTCCGCAACTTCCGTTTAACAGGGTAAATGAAATGACAGGTGGAGTTACGATTACAGCGCTTTTTAATGACAGTGCAGCAGCCTGGTCTTCACCTACTGTCTGTTCATCAGTTTTAGCGCAAGAGCTAATCATTATGGCGAGGGCAATCAGCCATGCCCAACTGGTCTTGATAAGGGTTTTAATGGAGTTCTTCATCTTGTTGTTTTTTGATTTTATAAATACTGTGATACTATTCTCTGTTTTATTTTGACAGTTAGACAATAGAACCAAATTATAGTTTTATGAATTTTGAAGCAATTATCAAACTCTTATTCTGAATGAGCAAGGGGCATGTTTTTACATGCGGTATTAGAATATAATTAGAAATAAAATAGAAGCTTTGTTATAAATTATGCGTTTTAGTCACCTTTTTCAAGTGAAAAGAATGCATTCCAAAAACCTGTTTTGCTGAATTTTTCAACATACTGTCTTTGGAACATGGCTAAAACATCCATCAATAAAAGGTTTGCTAAAGTTAAAAGGGTAATCAATAAAATTACTTTTTAGTATTTGCAAATATTAACTTTAGATATAACTTAGTGGCAGGCTTTTAAAGAATCATGTATGATAGTTGCTAACTGCACTATTACGAAGCGGATGCCAAACTGTAATATTAAACAAAGAGTATGAGAAAAGAGATTCTTCGGTTGCTGGAAAAAGGGAAAGAATTACATGAACAACTAAATTTCTCTTGCGATGAGACTTTGGCTTCCCCTATCATTGAGGATGGGAACGATATCGTGGAAGTCAGGCTGCCCGTAAAGGTCAATTCAATACTTGTTATTTTGAACGCTCAGGTAAAATCAAAAAAGTACCCTCCGATCAATAATCTGCAGCAGGCCATTGAAGTGTTCAAAAATACAGAGGTGCAGCATGATATCGATAAAGCCATTGCCAATAAAGAATTGGTAGGATTAAGTGACTGCCAGGATTGTTTTATTACTATTCATGAAATATTGGATGCCGGGAAACGTGAAATGCAATCCCTTGTGGAGCAGTTAAACCAGCATGCCACCCAATGCCGTGCTATGCAGCCGCAGTATCATTGATCTATGGCTTTTCACAAATAAACAAATAAGGCCTGTAAGCAGATTACAGGCCTTATTTGCTACTGTAAATGAGCTGAAAAACACCTGAGAAAACTTGGATCAAACGGAAATGTTGGGAAATTAAATTAATAAAGAAGAAATCAGGAATAAGAAACAAGGAATAAGGAAGTTCTCAGGCCATACTTTTACATTTGTTATTTCTTATTCGATATTCCTTATTTATTTTATCCACAGCATTTCTGATTGATCCGAAAACTTCCTTTGCTCCGTTTTACCTCGGTATAAGAATGCCAAAGGCACCCAAGATCTTATCTAATATTAATTTATATGTACAGCAAGTATGTTCTTGCCTCCTGAATGACTAAAAGGCCTATATTTTTCAATAAATTTGATGCAGTAATTCGATGATTTCATTCTTTAATTTGAATAAGCATTAATTATTGAACCTAAAATCTACTGCTATGGGACTTTTTGCATCATTAATGGGGAATGCCGGTGTGGTTGGCATGGAAGAGCTGACACGCGACTATGGCAAACTGCTTACAGAGGGGGAGGTCATGGAACTGGGATTTAAGCTGGTACGCGATATGTTTATCTTTACTTCCAAACGCCTGATCTTAGTAGATAAACAGGGAATTACAGGAAGCAAAACCGAATATATGTCAGTAGCTTACAAATGTATTTCCCGGTTCAGCATAGAAACGGCCGGTCATTTTGATCTGGATGCTGAATTAAGGATATGGATTTCAAGTGAAGCCACACCAAGTATTGTCAAGAAATTTAACAGATCGGTCGATGTGTATGATGTGCAAAAAGTACTGGCCCATCATGCCTTGAAATGAGCAAAATGGAAAGATGTTTTGGTTGATAACTCTATATAGTCATCCGTTATGAAAGGAGATTTTTCATTAAATGGGTATGAAGAGATTGTGGAAGGCGTAAAGATTAAAACCTTAAGTAAGGATGATGCGATGGTCATGTCACAATTTGTCTTAAAAAAAGGGGTATGTCTTCCCCTGCATTCACATCCTAACGTACAATCGGGCTATTTGCTCAAAGGCAGGATCCGCCTGTTTATCAATGATGAGGTGCGTGAGCTTTTACCCGGAAGTACCTGGTGCATTCAGAATGATTTAAAACATTGGGCAGAAGTACTGGAAGATTCCGTAGCCATTGAAGTATTTCACCCGGCAAAAGAAAGCTATTCCAGCTATGAGTATGATGTAGCATTGGAAGAAAATACATGATAACATTATCAATTTGCCGAAACATATAAAGCCTCTGCACGTTTTATCCTTGGTTGCACAAGAATGATCATCAAATAATAAGTTGAAAGTGCAGCCCGGATGAGCTGATAAAACATTAATTGATAATACAGAAAAGATGCAGACACCTTTAATGATTGAATTGGTCCCGCTTTCAGATACTTTTCATATTTATAAAATGGAAGAGGGGCAGGAGATACCCCCGCAGATGCTTTCTGCCGGTTTTTTTTCTGTGACAAGTACTCCCGAAGAGGTCTCGGTGATCACCAATTGCCCTAAAAACTTTCCCATGTTTATATCTGATAAAGGATGGAAAGGTTTTAAAGTGGAAGGAATACTGGATCTTTCACTGGTAGGGATCCTGTACGATATCATTCAGCCCTTAAAAGATAACTCAATCAGCGTGTTTGTCACTTCCACCTTCAACACCGATTATATCTTTGTAAAGGAAGACCAATTTGAGAAAGCCACCGAAATATTCAAATTGGCAGACAATCTAAACCTTAAAACAGACTAACCTACTTCCTTTCTATGAAACCAACTATTAAACTTTTTGTTCCTTTATTATTCCTTCTCCTATTATCCATCTTAAACGTTCAGGCCAGACGCCCCGGATTTAAAGTAATTGCCTTTTATACGGGAAAAAACGATCAGGCCCATGTAAGTTTTGTGAATGAAGCCAACCGCTGGTTTTCTGATATCAGCAAAAAAGAGCATTTTAGCTATACCTCGACCAGTAACTGGGAGAATCTGAATGCGCAATACCTGGCCGATTACCAGGTGGTAGTATTTTTGGATACCAGGCCAGAGGCTGAATCCCAAAGAAAAGCTTTTGAGCAGTATATGAAAAACGGAGGCACTTTTATGGGCTTCCATTTCTCAGCTTTTGCCCTTACCCCTTCCATGTATTCACAAAATTGGGATTGGTACCACAATGAGTTTCTTGGTTCCGGAGAATATAAAGGAAATACCTGGAGACCCACCTCTGCCATTCTAAAAGTTGAAGGCCGAAAGCACCCCGCCATGAAACATTTGCCCTCCACTTTTAAGTCCCAGCCCAACGAATGGTACAGCTGGAAAAACGATTTGAGAAAGAATGCCAATATTCAGGTGCTGGCTTCTATTGACCCGAGCAGCTATCCATTGGGAACAGGGCCCAAGGAATGGGAAATATGGCACAGTGGCGACTTTCCGGTTGTTTGGACCAATACCAAATACAGGATGATCTATATTAACATGGGTCACAATGACATTGATTACGAACATGGCACCAATAAGGAACTCTCCTATACCTTTACCAACCCTGTTCAGAATAAAATGATTGTAAATGCCTTAAAATGGCTTGGTAAAAGATAGCAATAGTTGAGTCCACTTTTCCAAAGCTTTATAAATAATATATAAGCTTTGTAAAAGTTTAATTACCCGATAAACTGATTCATCACTTCCATAAACAGAACTCTTGAGATAGGCTTTGTCAGGTAATAGTCTACTCCTGATGCCATTGCCTTGTCTCTGTCTTCTCTGGTTTCATAAGCCGTTTGGGCGACTACGGGCAGTTGGGGTTTCATCTCCTTGATCAGCCGGGTGGCGGTTAACCCATCCATTTCGGGCATCTTGATGTCCATCAGCACCAGGGAAATGTCTTTGTTGGTTTTTACCATTTCAACGGCTTCTGATCCGTTCCATGCATGGAGCGTCTTTATCTTCATAGGTTTTAGCAACTCTTCAATGTAATAGTAATTGTAAACCTCATCTTCTGCAATTAGCACTGTTGCCCCCGACCTGTTTTCAACGATGTGTGATTCTACTTTTGTACGCTGAACCGTGTTAGCCCCTTTTTCCCCGGTCAGAGGAATGGAAAAGGTAAAGGTAGCCCCATGGCTGATGGACGAGGTCAGGGAAATAGTGCCGCCAAGTTTTTCAACCAGTGCCTTGGAAATGGCCAATCCCAACCCGTTGCCCCCATATTTGCGTGCCGCAGAGTTTTCCACCTTGCTGAAGGGTTTAAAAATCAAATCCTGATCTTCAGGTGCAATACCAATGCCTGAATCCGTCACGTAAAAGGAGAGCGTATGATCTTGTACATTGAGTCCAAATTCAACACTTCCGGCAGAAGTAAATTTAATGGCATTATTTATCAGGTTACTGAAAACCTGCTGTAACTTGGCACTGTCGGTTACTGTAACAATGTTCTTATCCAGATGGCGCGGGTTAAGGGTAAAGCGTAGCTTTTTTAACTCCGCCTGCTCCTTGTTTTGATCATACAATTGCTCCAGTAATTCGGTAATGTTTACATCCTCATTTTTAATTGTAATCTGGTCGGCTTTAATCTTTGAAATGTCAAGAATGTCGTTGATGATGGTAAGCAATTGTTTGCTGCTTGCATCAATGATCCCGATGTACGATTCTATCTGATCTTTATCCAGGTCAGGATCTTTCAGAAATTCAGCAAATCCAAGAATGCCGTTTAATGGGGTACGTATCTCGTGGCTCATATTTTCAAGAAAGGCTGTTTTCAGATTATCTGCTTCTTCTGCCTTGCCCTTGGCTATAATCAGTTCAGCATTGATGGCACTGATTTGATTGATGCTTTCTTTTAGTTCAGCATTCAGCTTCAGGTATTCCCTGTTAAGTGCCTCATACTCCATGTTTTGTTTCTCCAGTTCCTGCTCCCTGATCTGTAAGGCGAGCTCCGATAATTTCCTCTCGGTGATATCATGACTCAGGTTTACCAATCCTGAAATCTTTCCCTGGTCGGTAAATAGGGGGATCTTATTGGTCAACAACCAATGAAGGTTACCGGTGGTATCGATGCGTTGTTCTTCATAATTATAAACGGTCTTTCCCGATTCAATGATTTGCCGGTCTTCTTGTATTTGATGATTGATTCTTCTTTCGGGGAAAAGATCAGCATCGGTTTTACCTAATACTTCGGCCTCTGAGGTGAATCCTAAAAATTGAAAGTCAGCGTTATTGGATACAATTTTACGGCCCTCGGTATCTTTAATATAAATCAGATCGGGAAGGTTGTCAATAAGGGTACGCAACAAAATACGTTCATTCCTGATGGCTTCTTCTGCTTCCTTTTTTTGTTTTCTGATTTGCGCCTCACGCAATTCGCGCTCAAAGGCAGGAACCAATCGGGTAAGGTTATCTTTCATGATGTAATCATGCACCCCGGCTTTCATGGCGGCAACGGCAATCTCTTCCCCGATAGTTCCTGAAATCAGGATAAAAGGAATATCATTGCCCGTATCCTTAAGTTCCTGCAAGGCATCCAGACCGGAGAACTGGGGAAGTGAATAATCGGAAATGATAAAATCCCACCGTTCATTTCTAAGGGCTTCACGGGTAGCTTGTCTGGTTTCTACCTGTTTGTATATAATATCGTAACCTCCGCTTCTGAGCTCATCAATCTCCAGGTGGGCGTCATCCTCATTGTCTTCGACTACGAGCACACGAATTGTTTCTTTCATTTGCTAAATCTTTAATAGCGCTGTGATATCATCAAAGCCAGGAATAAAATTGTTTACCGGCGATATCCCAACACTCTTAATAAACCACTATCAATCTGCAAGCCTTATTTGATTGGAAGCCTCATTAAGGGAGAGCCAATACAAACCCAATTGCTTAATTGCTTCCGAAAACTGTTCAAAATCCACTGGTTTACGCACATAACTGTTGGCCCCCAGCCGGTAACTCTTGATAATATCCACCTCTTCTTTTGAGGAAGTAAGAATGACTACCGGCAATAACCTGGTACGCGGGTGTGATCGTATCTGCTGTAAAACCTCCAGCCCGTTGACCTTTGGTAAATTGATGTCCAGCAAAATGACCTGGGGTAAATTATTTAACTCTGACTGACTTGCATTTTCTTTTCCAAATAAAAACTCCAGTGCTTCCGCTCCGTCATGAGCTACAACTATATCATTGGTGATATTATTGTCTTTAAATGCCATAATAGTCAATAATTCATCATCCGGGTTATCTTCAACCAGCAAAATAATTTTTTCATTATTTTTCATTTTTCATGCTTGTGTTACAATGTAAAAAAGAAGGTCGTTCCCTTATTTATTTCACTTTCCGCCCATATCGTGCCATGATGCCTGCGGATAATGCGGTTGACTGTCGCCAGTCCTATGCCCGTTCCTTCAAACTCAGCTACACTATGTAGACGTTGGAAGGCCCCAAATAGTTTATCCACATATTTCATATCAAATCCCACACCATTATCCCTGATGAAATAAACAGTACGGTTGTCTTGCATCAAGCTTCCAAATTCAATCCTGGTGATGGATGAGTTTCTTGAATATTTCCAGGCGTTGTCCAACAGGTTTTGCAAAACCACCTGGATCAGGCTTCGGTCGCCTTTAGCCATTAAGTTTTCATCGATAAGAAATTCTGCTTTTCTTTCAGGACTTGTTTCCTGTAATTCTGCCACAATATTCCTGGCAATTTCAGAAAGGTCAATAGCTTCGGGATGCAACTCCATACGTGAGATACGCGCCAATTTCAACAGATCATCAATCAAATGACCCATGTGCCGGCTTGCATTCATCACCCGGTTAAAATAATCCTTCCCCTGTTCATCAAAGAGAGTACCGTAATCTTTCAATATTTTATTGCTGAACCCGTCAATGCTGCGCAAAGGAGCCCTCAAATCATGTGACACTGAATAAGAGAAGGCTTCCAGTTCTTTATTGATGGCCTCCAGTTCAAGGGTACGTTTGGCCACCCTGTCTTCCAGATCGGCATTGCTTTCCTGCAGTTCCCTGTAAATCATGGTGTTTTCCACGGCCAGGGTGATGCGGCGCGCAAGTTCTATGGCAAAAATATAATCCTCTTCATTAAACTTGCGGTTAGAATCAGAACTTACCAGTGACATGATGCCAAAGATTTTATCCCTGATAAGTAGAGGCACCAGGATGGCCGATTGCGCGGATAACAGTTTTAACAGGCGATAATGATCCTCATTCCTGGATAAAGACCTGATAACTTCGTCATTTATTTCACTGATCATGCGCGGTTGCCGGGTACTTAAAGTTCCGTAACCCCCTTCACGTGTATTGGCATCAGCGGGATATACCTGCGAGAGTTGGTAAACCAAATTAATCTTTTCAGGGTCAACATGGTTTACCACGATGCGTTTCATGATCCCGTGTTCATCAAATTCATCAAAGGAACACCAGTCGGCAAATCGGGGTACCAGCAATTGGGCAAGATCATTAAGTGTCTTTTTATAATCCAGCGACGAGCTAAGTATTTGGGTAGCATCCGTGAGCA
Organism: Prolixibacteraceae bacterium; assembly: GCA_035297625.1. Classification (GTDB taxonomy): domain Bacteria; phylum Bacteroidota; class Bacteroidia; order Bacteroidales; family Prolixibacteraceae; genus Aquipluma. Next base: position 32,840 of record DATGYU010000446.1, on the reverse strand, counting down.
AGGCCAGATGCTGTTGATTTTTTGCCATCTCCGAGCGGGCGATCTTTTCTTTCATCAGGGCCAGCTCCAGCTCCGAGGTCCTTTCTATCACCAACAGTTCAAGATTCTCGTTGAGTTTTTTTATTTCACTTTCGGTTTCTTTTTGTCGTGTAATATCCCTGATTGCCGACATAACTACCAGTTCATTATCATCGATCAGGTTCATCGGGCTTAAGCTAACTTCCACGGGAAATTCGGTCCCGTCTTTTCTTCTGCCGTATAATTCCATGCCATGCCCCATGGCACGAACCTTTGGATGGTTGATGTAATCATTCCTGTGATGAACATGCCGGTGATGAAACCTTTGCGGAATAAGTATCTCGACTTCCTGCCCAAGAATTTCCGCCCTGTTATAGCCAAAAATTGTTTCAGTCTGAGCGTTGACCATGGTAATTTTGCCTTCAATGTTGGTTATGACCATGGCATCAGGAGCCGATTCCAAAAGGCCCATAAACCTGGCTTCCGTTCTTTTATGTTGAAGCATTTCTTCTTCCACTTCCCGGGCTGACCGGAGGGTTAAAGCCGTGGGAATATATTTATAGAATTTGATAATGGTGATCCACGAAATCACCGCCGTAACAAAACGAAGTAGTGCGCTGAGCCTGTAGCCGGGCCACCAGAAAACCAATATGTCGATGAAATAAGTAAGCCCGCAAAATATAATAAAAGCAACAAAGGTCCAAAATACTAGGGGTAGGGGACTGGTCGGGTTTTTCCTTATAAACCTGATCAGCAGAAATGGAAACACAAAAAAGGCAGCCCAAATGCCTAAATCAGAAAGGATGTATAACCAGCCGTGAAATTCCGTCCAGGTTCCCCATTCCCATCGTGCTGGCCAATTCTCTGTTTGAAATAGTTTAGAAAAGAATTCTATAATCTGATGCATCCTCTATTTTTATTTTTCGTTCACTTTCAAATAGAATTTAAGTATAACAGGCGTTCTGCAAATAATGTTTGATAACATTTGTTAAACTGTTAAACTTTAGGAAAATTAATACTTCCCAAAGAAATATTCAGTGAAAAGCAAAAAGTAATTTATATTGATTCTAAATTAGTAATAAATATTTTACATCAATGTATTGGAAAGCAACCTTATATTTTGTATTTTAAAACCCCAGGAATAACCTTCCTTTCTTGTTTTCTCTCAATGGCATATCGCCTTAAAACAAGCCGGTGGCTCTCGTCAGCCTCAAAAGGTCACATTCCTTTTGAGTATTCTCATTTCATCTTAACGGTCTTATGAGCAACCTGTTTTGGCATCATTGTAGTAAATCCTTCCAAAGACAAAAACTCAATATTTTATCCGTTTCCCTTGCCCTGGCAATGAAAGTTCCTGTCCATATTCGAAGCCTTGAAGGTTTAAATGAGGCTTTTTATAAGGCTGAACTAAATACTGGATGATCTGTTTATGAATTGTTAAACTTTAAATGGAGAAGTATGAAAATGAAACTAGACTTTATAAAGCGATTTTTATTGCTGGTATGCCTGGGTTGGGGATTTACTTTTTCTGATGCCATGGCTCAAACCGTTGGAACCCTTACTTTTTCTACCGATACATATGCACCAACCGGTACCTGGGGAAACAAGCATGTATTGGCCGTCTGGCTTGAAAATACAGCCAACCCATCTGTTTTTATCAAGACAAATGCCAAATACGGCTATGAAGATGATCATCTCACCTCATGGCTGCAACAAACAAATGGCAATTTGGTGGATGCCGTAACCGGTGCTACATTGGGCAGCTATGGTAAAATTTCACTTACCTGGAACGGTACCGATAATAAGGGAACGGTAGTGCCGGATGGTGATTACAACATCTGGATCGAAATGGGATGGGGCTCCAATAAGACAACTGCCCATGCGGTTTCCTCCTTCACCTTTACAAAAGGCCCTGCCAGTGATTCAAGAACCTATACAGCAACCGCTAATTACACCAATGTACAGGCGGTATGGGCTCCGCTGGCCACCCTTGCCGGCAGTACCGAAAACCTGGATAATGTGAATGTATTCCCTAATCCTACTACAGGCAAGGTTATCATCGACTTCAAAAAAGAATTGGCCAAGGCCTCTGTCAAAGTAACCGATGCCACAGGGAAAACCCTCTTCGTCCAAAAGGATATGAAGGTACAGGCGGGTGCAAAGACCATAGACCTTAGCGCTTATCCCCAGGGTATCTATTTCATAAATATTGAATCAGACGACCTGAAGTACAATTATAAAGTATTGATGAAACACTGATAAACTTGTATAGAGTTCTGCATACCAGGGTGCATGAAAACAAGATTGAAACACAAAATTAAGTGGCTGGCTGCCAGCTATTGGCTTCTGGCAACAAGCGCTCTGATCAGCCGTAAAATCAGGTTGATATGAGCAGGGTTCTTACAGAAGCCAATAGCCTCCCACCAGCCGCTTAAATTACAAGGAAAGGTCATAAATGATGGAAAAAACCGTCTTTTTATTGGGAGCAGGCTTTTCGAAAAATGAAAATGCACCCCTGCAAGGCGAAATTATCAGAGAGATTTTCCAGATCAATACCAAAGAATTGTTACCTGGCTATCGGAGGATATATACACGTTATCGCAATGATTTTAAAGCTTTCCTTTCTGAAATCATGTTCATTGATGAAGGGAAGTTTGAAAGCCTGAGCCTGGAGGACATCTATACCCCGATCGACAGATGTATTATGGACAATTTGTCATTCAGGAATATAGCCCCCAAAGAACTGATTGAACTGCGCCAGAAAATCAACGGGCTGATCATCCTAATGCTTGATTATAAGCTTCATCTGACCCGACCTAAAGGCTCCCATGTTGAGAAGTTTACCGATTACCTGATCGCGTTAAGAAAGCGTTATCTGAAAGACGATCCCTTTGCCATTATCTCCACCAACTGGGATATCCTGGTGGATGCCTCTTTACGAAATAAAATAGAACCCAGTGAAGGGATAGTGGATTATTGCTGCAACCCCTCGGCCTATGATGCCAATGAGCCCATCATACCAGGGCTGTCCGCCCTGGAAATGAACCTTTACAATATCAAACTTTTGAAATTGCATGGGTCGATGAACTGGCTGCAGTGTAAACGATGCCAGCGCCTTTTTGTCACTTTTTTTGAAAAGATTGCCATTGACGAGTATGTCACCAGGCCCATCTGCCGTGAATGCGACCAGAACTTCCGCAATGAACTGACCAGCGACAGGGGCGGCTTTCTGAGCAGCCTGCTGGTGATGCCTACCCTTTTAAAAGACCTTAATAACTTTCAACTGAAATTAATATGGCAAAATGCCGGCATTGAGCTCAGTGAAGCTTCCCGTCTGGTGTTTATGGGCTATTCATTTCCATTGGCTGACTTTGAACTGCGCCAGCTTCTGGCCCGAAATGTAAGGCATAATTCCAGCATTGAAGTGGTGCTTTCACCGGATGACCGGCCTACCCCTTCCACCTACCTTTCCTCGGCGGAGAACAGGTACCGTACTTTTTTTGGCAAAAGGGACGTGCAGATTCATTATGAAGGGGTCAAGAAATATATTGACAACCTGACCTGATATTTTTTCTAAATATAAAATCAAAGATCATATTCGTGCAAGTGCTGCCTGACGGGTAAAAATTTACTATGGAGATGTCAGACTATCGCATGTCATTAGAAAATTATAAGAAGACCATTAGAAAGTCATTAGAAGCTTTTTCGTATTTGCTCGAACCATCTTCGAATCACCTTCGAACGATCTTCGAACCACCTTCTAATAATTAGCAAGTGTGATGAATCTCTTGACATAAATATATAAGGTATGTTTAAATGGTGGTAAAATGTCCTAAAAATGAAAAAGGTTGAAAGAATTTTTTCTTTCAACCTTGGGCCTACTGCTATTGTTAGGCTAATATTCTATATCAGATAAGGGAAATCAACAGCAACAATTGTTAGGGATGAGGAATTGAGTAGACAATATGGTTATCTGGAAGGGTCAGCATTCCAATCCTTCAGTCTTTCATTCCATTAATCCTTCGATTCCCGGTAACTTGGAACTTTGAATTTTGAACTTGAAACTTAGTAGAGCCTTTCGCCAATTGCAGATTTCAGCTTATAAACACTGACCGTATAGTCAATTTTAGCTTTCAGCAGCTGCAGCCGGCTTTCGGATACAGCGGTTGATCCATCCAGCAGTTCAACATTGGTGATTACACCCGATTCAAAGCGTACCTTTGCCAACGCATAGGCCTGTGCAGCCTGCTTCAACTGTAACTGTCCCTGATCCACTTTCTTTTGGGATGCCTGAACGTTGGCCTCCCCTTCCACTACTTCATTGACAATGCCACGACGGGTAATTTCAGTTTCCTGATCGTTACCCTGTATGGCCGACTGTGCCTGCTGAAGATTGTACTTGCTGCGTTTGCCGTCAAAAAGCGGAATCTTCAATCCCAGTCCTGCTACAAAGTTGGCCTTTGGATCATATAAATAGGGGGTATAACCGTTTTTTATTCCTCCACTTACAAATCCGTTGATCACCGGGTTGTTTTGTGCATCAGTAAGATTGTAGCGCAGTTGTGCCAGCTTAGTCTTTTCTGATGCCAGCTTCATCTCATCCCTGTTTTGCATGGCAGCTTCAATTAATGCATCATTTTGCGATGCCGGCATTGTTACCTGCAGTTCATTTTTAACCACCTGGCTGGTCGATTCGGGCTTTCCAAGCAAGGCGTTAAGCTGTGCCACCTGGATCTGACGGGCTGTTTCAAGGTCTGTTCTCTGATTCTGAATCGTTGAGATTCTGACCTCGGTGGTCAGTATCTCATACTGGGTAGCTGATCCGGTTTCTTGCTTCTTTTTGATAAAGCTAAGATGTTCATTGAGCGTATTGAGCTGTTCGTCCTTAATCTTAAGGGCTTCCTGCAGGTAAACCAGGCTGTAGTAATTGCTGATCACCGCCTGCGAGAGTTTTTGCTTCACCTGTTCAACAGTTTGGCGGCCTAGTTCCTTGCCTTCTTTTTCCAGTTCAATTGAACGGTCTGTCTTTCCAAAATCATAAATGGTCTGGTTCACATTGAAAGCTGCGGAATAATTGTCATGTGGCACCAGGCTAAAGCTACCCAGGTTAGGAACGTCAATAACAGGCACGGGCCCTATCCTTGAATAAGAAGAAGTGAAATCGACATTGGGTAAGGCATTGGAACGGGCTATGCCAATTTTGGCATCCGCTGAATTGAGATCTTCCGCGGCCTTTTTTACAGCAGGGTGGTTTTGAACCACCTCACTGATAATGGTAGCCAGGGTAAGTGAATCCTTTTCCTGGCTCTTCACCGACTGAATGCTTAGCAATCCTGCTGCCAAAAGTGAAAGGAAAAAAGTTTTATTCATATTGAACATCATGAGATACAGCTTTATCGGGTTGTTTTTTGTTTTTGGATTTCATTATTATAACAGGCAGTGCTCCCAGTAAGGTGATGATGGCAGCCAACCAGAAATCATCGTCGATGGCTTGTATATAGGCTTGTTTGGTGACATGGCTGGCGATCAGATATTTGCTCTGCTGAAGGGCGGTGGCCATATTGCCCCCTACGTGCTGCTGGGCAAACCAGGCCAGATCGGTAGCTACATTTTTAAACTGCTGGGAACCTGATTGAATGGCAGCTCCATAAACCTGGGTATGAAAGTTAATGCGTGAGGTAAGCATGGTGGCAAAAATGGCTATTCCCAAACTTCCGCCCAACTGCCGGATGGTATTGGTAATTCCCGATGCCTGTGCCATCTTCTCCCTGGAGATGGTGAGCAGCGATAAATTGCTTAATGGGATAAAAATCACCCCCATGGCAAAACCCCTCAGGTAAAGGGAAGTCATTATAAAACTGTGTTCCGACAGGTAACTGAGTTGTGAGTTGAGGGTAAAGCTGATGGCCATGATGATCATCCCCATGATAATAGGCACCTTGGGACTAAATTTATCGGAAAGCCTTCCCGCGATAGGCGATATGATCCCCTGTATGATCCCCACCGGCAAAAAAACAGATCCTGCCTGAATAGCAGTGTATCCCATCGAATTTTGCAGGTACAAGGGCAGCAGAAATGTGCTTCCAAACATACCGATACAGAAAATTAGCAATACCAGGTTGGCCATCCCGAAATTGTAGTTGCCCAGCAGCCTTAAATCGATTAACGGATATTCGGTCGTAAGCTCCCAGGTGATAAATACCGCCAGTGAAAAGATGGAAATGGCAAAACAGGCCAGTATAAACGGGGAGTGCCAGCCTTCGGAATTGGTGGCTGCTGTCCCTTCGGACAAGGCATATAAAAACAAAGGAAGAAACAGCAGTACAGATATCAGGCCAATCAAATCGAACTTACCCACCCTGGGGTTGATAAATTCACGCTGTATGAGGATGGTGAACACCAGGGCCGCGATACCAAAAGGAATGTTTACATCAAAGATTAACTGCCAGCTAAAGTTATCCACCAGGTAACCCCCGATAAGGGGCCCGAAGGAAACCGAGGCGGCTGCCGCTATTCCCCAGAAGCCAAGCGCCAGTCCCCGCTGGTGGGGTGGAAACTCCCGGGTGATGATGGCCATCCCCAGGGGCTGAATGGTACCTGCTCCCAATCCTTGAATGACACGTGAAATGATCAGTGTATTTTCATCATTTGACATCCCGCATAACATCGATCCAACGGTAAAAAGTAACAGACCGATAAAATAGAGTCTTTTGTAGCCAAACTTATCTGCCAGCCAGCCCGAGGTAGGAAGCATCACGGCCATGGAAAGCATATAGGCGGTAATTACCCATTCAATTTTATCGATTCCCACCCCAAAGGAGGCCATGATCTTTGGTAAACCAACATTGACAATCGTACTGTCCAATACGGCCATGAAGGTTCCCAGCATGATATTGGCCAGCACAAACCATTTGTAGCGGTCATGCTGCGGGTGAAAGACCGAATTGCGCTTTCGAAGCTTTCGCCTAAGTAAATGTGCTATGGTTGCTTTACGCTTCATTATCTGATAATTTTAACCACTGCCGACATGCCCGAAAGAATGCGATACTGCGTAAGATTCTTTCCTTCTTTAGTGCCATCAATGGATACTTTAAGCTGAACACGCTGGGTTACCTTGGTAAAGTTTCCCGAGGCATTATTGGCAGGGATCAGTGAGAACTGGGCGGCGGTGTTGGAGCCCAAAGTCATGATCTTCCCTGTAAAAGTGACATCGGGATAGGTATCAAGGGTGAAAATTACCGGCTGACCGATGTGCAGATCGCCCAGCTTGGTTTCTTCCAAAAAGACACTTACCCATTGTTCATTGTTGTTGACAATGGTGAAAATAGACTGCCCGGGTTGTGCAATATCTCCGGGAAGCAGCCAGCGTTTGCCGATCAACCCGTCGGAAGGGGCCAGTAAACGGGTATTGTTCAGCTGGGCTTGGATGACCTTGATCTGGGCCTCGGCATTGGCCACGGTGGCATGAGCACTTGCTATGCTGGCCGAGGACACTTTAGCCTGTGAACGGGCAGCATCCAGCTGAGCCTGTGCAGTCTCCACATTCTTTTTGGCATGATCAAACTGTTCCCTGGTAATCACGCCCCCTTCAAACTGGCTCTTGGCCCTGGCAAAGTCCTCCTGTGCCTTTTGCAGGGAGATTTCAAGCACCTGGTTATTTTTTAAATCATACTGGTATTTTGCCTCTGCCTGATTAATAGAAGCCTCAGAGGTAAGCTTGTTGGCAATGGCCTGATTCTTCTGGGCTACCAGATCAGAACTGTCCAATACAGCAATTAACTGCCCTTTTTTAACCGAATCCCCTTCCTGGGCATAGAGACCGCTAATGCGTCCCAATATCTTGGAGCTTACCGACACATTGTCCGTTTCCACATGGGCATCATCGGTCTTTATATATTTTGAATAATCGATGTACCAGTATACAATTCCTATCAGGATTAATACGGTAATTAAAACAAGGGGAATATATACCTTTTTACTTTTTTCTTTTGTTGGATGTGTAGTTGCCATAAAACGCTTGAATGATGTATTTGAATATGATTTTTATAAATGCTGCTTTTCTTTGATTAAGATTCTTTCGAAAGGATGGTCAAAAGAATATCCCTAACACTTTGGGAGGCCACCGAAAGCCTTTGTTGTTCCTCTTCGGTAAGCATGGATAGCTTTTCCTTCAGATTCTCACTGATAGCTTGTTTCATGGCCTCAAAATCTACTTTCCCTTTTTCAGTAAGTAAGATATTAATGATCCGCCGGTCATTAGGATCATTCTGCCGCTCCACGTAACCCTCATCAATTAATTTATCCACGATCACCGTTACATGGGGTTTGGGCATGGAAAGATGTTTGCCGATATCGCTCATCGAAAGCATTCCGACTCTTTTTAAAATGCCCATTACAAACATCCCTCCCGGAGTAACATTCGCGTTGCGGCGCATCGGCTTTGCGATGCTCTTGTAAAGCAAAGGATGAATGGATAATAAGTTCTCAGAAATGATATCTATATTGGATTTGACCATCTGATTTATTTCACATTGATTAATAGTTACAAAAATATAACCGTTAACAATGCTAACTAATAATTGTTGTTTTCCCTACCATGGATTTTTCAATTATTTAATATGAACATTTTCATAAAGTAAAATGCAGGTGTTGTGTAAAATGTTTATATTCAGTGTGATGTGCCGGTTGTTTGTATGGAGCCAATAGTAAGGCGTATGGAGAATCTGGGTGGAAAAGGGAAGATGGGAAATCCATAAAAAGGCACACAGGTAAACACAAATGAAAGAAAGGAACGCTTATGAGAAAAGGGAAATTGAGAAATATCCAATAAGGAATATCAATAAGATAACAGAAGGCAAAGCGCTCTCATGTCTGATCACCCTCATTACACTACACCTCCATTGAGTACTACACCTTCTTAAAAGTGTAAAAAGGAACAACAATAACCACCCATGTAAAAAGATTAATGATTTTAGAAACGTTATCCCTAAATTAGCAGAATCCCCTTCCCAAATGACTTTCTTCATCCGTTTCCTTTAAGGAGATTTCCCTGAAACGAAGTTCTTTGCGCACTTTGGCCTGCTCCATCTTATCGTAGGTCTGGGCACAGGTTACCCCATGCTCTTTCATATAGGGGTTAGCGCCAATGTGGGTATTGGGAAACTTGCCCCTTTTGGTGAAAAATATCTGTATGGCAAGGCTTACAATCACTATGGCCATTATCACCACTGCCAACAATACTATTATTAAAAATGTCATGGAAAAAAGTTTAAAGTTTCAACTTTCAAGCTCTTATTCCTTCCTCAGACCCAACTTTAAGGACCTTAAGGACTTTAAAAGACCTTAAAGTCAGATCTGAGGAAAGGAAGACTGGACACTGATCACTGAACTATGTTCTTCTTGCCTATGCCCTGCCTTCAAAATTAATCATTCTATCTACATGACAATCCTAAATTAAATAAGTTCACCGGATAAGAACTGGCAGATTATTAGTAATTTTATATTCCTGATTCAACTAACAATCTAAATTATACTGGTATGGAAAAACATATTAATGTGGTGGCAGCCCTGCAGATAGGATTAAGCATCTTTACCCTTCTGCTGGTGATTCTTTCGTATACCATCTTTCATCTGATTGGTGGCTTTATCGACGATCCTGACAGTCAAATGGTATTTTCAATCATAGCGGATGTAATAGCTGCTTTCCTGATCTTTGTTTCAATACCGGGATTGATCGCCGGCTTTGGTCTATACCGCAGAAAAGAATGGGCAAGAATACTGACCCTTGTCATATCGGTGATAGCCCTGTTTAATTTCCCCTTTGGCACGGCCATCGGCATTTATTCCATCTGGGCATTGGTACAGCCAGAAACGGTTGCTGCGTTCAACAGGCAGGAATCCGGGCAGTACCAGTAACTTAAACGGGGTATAATGGTATCTGTTAACATGAAAGGTACAGAGCAAAATAGGAGGTATTTATTTTATCGGTGCAATGTATTCATGTTGCTGGTTTTACTGAGTATCGGCTGTTCTTCTGTGCCAAAGGATCCGTCTGCCAATCACAAAGAAAAGCCTTCTGACACCACCCGATTGGTTTCCGGGGATGATGCTGCGGGATGGAGAAAACAGGCCACACAAATGGTAGAAACCCAACTGGTGCCAAGGGGCATTTATGACCAAAAGGTACTGAAGGCCATGATAAATACTCCGCGACATTTGTTTATACCCAAATCTTACCAGGCCTTTGCCTATGACGACAGGCCTGTGCCAATTGGAAAGGAGCAAACCATTTCGCAGCCTTATATCGTGGCCAAAATGACGGAGTTGCTGGATTTAAAAGGTAATGAGAAAGTCCTGGAAATTGGTACCGGCTCAGGTTATCAGGCAGCCATTCTTTCACAGCTGGCCGATACGTGTTATTCCATCGAATTGATTAAAATCCTGGCCGATAGGGCCACCCGGCTGTTAAATGAGCAGGGTTATCACAATGTGGTGGTCAAATGTGACGATGGCTACAAGGGGTGGAAGGAACATGCCCCTTTTGATGCGATTATCATTACCGCTGCCCCTGAAGAAATACCCCAGGCCCTTGTCGATCAGTTAAAAATTAACGGTCGTATGGTAGTTCCTGTTGGAAAAACCTACCAGCAACTGATATTGATCACCAAAACAGATAAAGGAATCAAAAAGAAGAACATCTTCCCGGTTCGCTTTGTACCCATGGTGAAACCCAAATAAATCAGTAGCCAGTGTTCAGTAATCAGGAGACGCGAAAAATGACAGAGCGATGGAAAGAAGGTGAGAAAATGAGAATCCAGTGGCCAACAGTCCGTTTTATAAAATAATCCATAAAAAGAGAATTAGCAATGCCTCAGAAACAAGTCTATATCGTAATCACTGGTAGAGTGCAGGGGGTGGGATTCCGGTATTTTGCCGTGGATAAGGCCGAAGAGTTTGATATCAAAGGCTGGGTAAGGAACACCTTTGACGGAAAAGTGGAAATGGAAGCCTGCGGTGATGCCCAAAACCTTGACACTTTTATTGACTGGATGAAAATGGGCCCTTCCAGAGCCATTATTCATACCTTTTCTCTTTCAGATATTGCAGCTCCGAGAAATTTTACAAACTTTACGGTTCGCTAATCATATCCAATGGATAATACACACAACTATCACATGTCTTCCGAGGAATTCAGAAGACAAGGAAAACAAATGATCGACTGGATTGCCGATTATTATGAGACCGTGGAAAAATATCCTGTGCTGTCGCAGGTAAAGCCCGGCGATATTGCCAGCCACCTGCCCATGTCGGCTCCTGAAAAGAGTGAGCCGATGAGCCAGATCATGGAAGATGTCAACTCCATTATCATGCCAGGCATCACCCACTGGCAGTCACCCAACTTCTTCGCCTATTTCCCTGCCAACACTTCGGGGCCTTCTATCCTGGGCGACTTGCTTTCCTCGGGACTGGGCGTTCAGGGTATGCTGTGGGCTACCAGCCCGGCCTGCACAGAGTTGGAAACCAGGGTGCTCGATTGGCTGGCCGATATGCTTCAGCTGCCCCCAAGGTTTAAATCCACTTCTGATGGCGGGGCTGTGATACAGGATACCGCTTCCAGTGCCGCCCTAAGCGCCGTGCTGGCAGCCCGCGAAAGAAAGACCCAATACCGGACCAACGATACCGGTAGCCTTGGTAACCTGGTGGCCTACGTGTCGGAACATACCCATTCATCGGTTGAAAAGGCTGTAAAGATTGCCGGTATCGGGAAAGATAACCTGCGCCTGATTGGGGTGGACGATAAAATGGCCATGCGTGCTGATCTGCTGCAGGAAGCCATTGAGAAAGATTTGGCCGATGGACTGATTCCTTTCTTTGTATGTGCTACCGTTGGCACTACCTCAACCAATGCAATGGATCCTTTGGAAGATATCGGAAAGATAAGTCAAAAATACGGGCTGTGGATGCACATCGATGCCGCCATGTCAGGAACTGCTGCCATTTGCCCTGAATACCGGTATTTGCTGAATGGTGTGGAACTGGCCGACAGCTTTTCATTCAATCCCCACAAATGGATGTTTACCAATTTCGACTGCAACTGTTTCTTTGTTTCAGATCGTGCCGTCCTGATAAGGACCCTGAGCATTTTGCCTGAATATTTAAAAAACCAGGCTACCGAAAGCGGCGCTGTGATCGATTACAGGGACTGGCATATTCAACTGGGAAGAAGGTTCAGGGCTTTGAAACTGTGGTTTGTCATCCGTCATTATGGCGTGCAGGGCCTGCAATATCATATCAGGGAACATATCCGACTGGCACAGAAACTGGTGGAGTGGGTGCGTACCTCTGATAATTTCAAATTGGTGGCTCCTGCTCCCTTGAACCTGGTATGCTTTGCCCATCGCAAAGGAAATGACTTTAACCGCCGCTTGCTGGAGACCATCAACAAGGAAGGCAAAATATATTTAACCCATACTGTCATTCAGGGCCAGTATACCTTGCGCATGTGCATCGCCCAGACCCATACAAAGGTTGAAAATGTACGTCAGGCTTGGCAGATCATCCAAAGGAAAGCCCAGGAATTGGAAGATTAATAAGACTGTAAAAACGGGTGTAGAAAAACACCGGGTAAAAACTGCAAATAAAAAGAAGTGTAATAAGTACATTTATTAATTTATATTCTATTTTAGCACTTTCAAACATGAACTAATTAAAACGATCATCATGATAAACTTAAAAGAATTGGAAGTCTGGTTCATTACCGGAAGCCAGGATTTATACGGACCTAAAGTGTTGGAACAGGTAGCCACCAACTCAAAGGAGATTACTGCATTTTTTAACAGCTCTTCCCAGGTTCCGGTAACAGTGGTTTACAAATCGGTAATGCGGAGTCCTGAAGAAATTACCAATGTGTGTGTGGAAGCCAATTCCACCAAAAACTGTATTGGAGTTATTACCTGGTGTCATACCTTCTCGCCCTCCAAGATGTGGATCAACGGTTTGAAGATACTCAACAAGCCCATGCTTCAGTTGCATACCCAGTTCAACAAGGAACTGCCCTGGGCTGAAATCGACATGGATTTCATGAACCTGAACCAGGCCGCTCATGGCGATCGTGAACATGGCTTTATCCTATCGCGCCTTCGCAAAAACCGCAAGGTAGTTGTAGGTTACTGGAAAGAAGAAGAGGTACAGCAACGCATTGGCATCTGGAGTCGTGCCGCTGCTGCTTGGTTTGACATGCAGGGAGCCAAGATTGCCCGTTTTGGCGACAATATGCGCGAAGTGGCTGTTACCGAAGGCGATAAAGTTGAAGCTCAGATCAGATTCGGATTGTCCGTCAACACCTGGCCGGTAGGCGATATTGTTAAAATCATTAACGAGGTGAGCGAACAGCAGATCGATGAACTGATTGAGGAGTACAATGCCACCTATGAATTTGATAAAGACGCTCAGGTTGGCGGTAAATACCACGAGAGTGTGCGTTACCAGGCACGCATCGAAGCGGGTATTAAATCCTTTTTGGTGAAAGGCGGATTTAAAGCATTTACCACCACCTTCGAAGATCTTCATGGACTGAAACAGCTGCCCGGACTGGCCTCTCAGCGCCTGATGGCTGCCGGCTTCGGCTTCGGTGCCGAAGGCGACTGGAAACATGCCGCCATGGTTCGCGCGGTAAAAGTAATGGGCGCCGGACTGAAAGGAGGCTGCTCTTTCATGGAAGACTACACCTATCACCTGAGCGACAAAGGATACAAAGCACTGGGCTCGCACATGCTTGAAATTTGCCCCTCTATTGCCGACGGGAAAGCTAAAATTGAAGTTCATCCCTTGGGTATTGGCGGCAAGGATGCTCCTGCTCGTCTGGTATTTAATACCATGACTGGTCCTGCTACCTGCACCAGCCTGGTGGACATGGGCAACCGCTTCCGCATGGTTGTTCACGATGTGGAATGTGTGGCCCCTGAAGCTAAACTGGAAAAACTGCCCGTTGCCAGCGCATTATGGACCCCAATGCCTAATTTAAAAGAAGGTGCCGCCGCATGGATCTATGCCGGAGGCGCTCACCACAACGCTTTTAGCCAGGCAGTAACTGCCGAATACATTGAAGATTTCTGTGAAATGGCAGGTATTGAACTTGTACAGATCAACAAGAACACCAACGTGGCCAATCTGAAAAACGAGCTCCGTTGGAATGAAATGTATTACATGTTTGCCAACGGATTGAAATAATTCATTTGCTTCTAAAATAAAAGGCCGGAAATTAAGTTTTTCGGCCTTTTATTTTAGAAGCGAAGTATAGATGAATGCCTTTCTTCTATGTTCTTTTGAAGAATAAAAGGGTTGAATATCTAACCACTGATTACTTGCCAATGCTAGCTTCTTTCCTTAACGTGGCAATAGCCTCCTGCAAAGGTTGCCTGGAATAATATTTCTCTTGCCCATAGTTTAAGAACTTCATCACCTGGAAGGCATCAAATAACTGAAAGAATCGTTTTTTGAAGCTCTGCAGGGAAGAGCTGTTGCGCTTTACCTCGGCCAGCTTTTCTTCAAAAGATATTTTATTTAGATATTCCTGAATCACAAAGGGAAGGGTAATTAAAAATTCAGGATACTGCTCCTTTCGGCTTTTATAGAACTGCTCTGTCAGGTCAAACAACTGCTTTAAATCCCTGAATGCATCAAACCGGTAGGTAAGGTTTAAATCATCCGTTTGATCCATCCACTTGGTCATCGCAGCACCTGTTCCAAAAGGCACCCTGTCAGATACCCTGGCGGAAGGGTAGACCCAGGCATTGGTAATCTCGGCCAGGTGGCCCAATCGGGTGAGTTTATGCAAAAAGTAAAAGTCTTCGCCAGCCTGCCTTCGGTTCATTCCTCCCTGGCGGACATAGGCCTCCGCTCTCACGGCAAAGGCCGAGCCGATCGTATCAATGGCATGGGGAAAACCTGTAAACGCCAGTGCCTGTTTATAGTATAGCAGATAATCTTCATAAAGGCGTATGCCCACCTGCTGCTTTTTATTATCCAACTCCTCTATGCGGTGCTTAAAATTGATCGTTGCGCCAAAACATGATTTGTAGCCAGTAAACAGCTTCTCGATTTCCCTTAAATAATTGGCCGACACCAGGCAATCGGCATCCAGTGATACAATTACCCCATCGGGCCTGTTAAGGGCATTAAATCGACGAATAGCCTCGTCCATGCCAATCTTGCGGGCCATGCCCGCCCCTGCAAATTTTGCCTTTACCGATGGAGCATAAATGGGATGCAGCACCAGCCCCTGTCGATCGTTTACCTTCCATTGTTTTAACTGCCCTAAGGTGCTGAGGTTAAAATCCTTTACTTGCTGTGAGCTCGCTTCAGAATCATTGACCGCCACGATCACTTCACAAAATGAATCAACCGGTTCACAGGCCCATAACGATTCGAGCGTTTGAAGTATGGCAGGTTCATTCAGACAGGGAATTACCACTATCACCGACAGTAGAGGGGAACTCTTTTCTTCAATGAAAGGAGGATAAACCACATTGTTTTGAATGTATCGATCAGCAAACATGGTACATCAGCTTAGTTATAAAACAAAAAAATCCGAAGAGTATCCGGATTTTTTATCAATGGCTTTTAAAAGTTTATTTCGAGCGTGCCGATGAGAACCTGGCATTCATGTTGGCCAGCACCTCTTTGGTAATATTATGCGTATCATCCCCAATCAATATTTCTGCCGAGTTGAGGATATACGTGTATTTCTTATTCTTGTTGTAAACCTTCAGGTAATTGGTTAAACTGTCGAGCAGCTGTTTGTTATTGTCGCTTTGAATCTGTGACAGCTTGGTCGATAATTCCTGATCCAGCTTGTTGATATTTTGTTCTTCTCCCATCAAACGGTTGCGCTCCTGCATGGCGCTTTCCTGGGTTAAAAAGCCGCCGCGCTGTACTTTTTCCTGGAAAGCAGCTGCCTGCGATTCAAAATGAGTACGTTTATCGCCATATTCCTTGGTGTAAGCCTGCTGTTGCTTAACAAAATTATCCTGCATTTCCTGTGCAAACTCATAATTCACGATCAACGAATCCACCTTCACATAGGCAATTTTTAATTCAGAGGAAGCATCACTCTTACCGGCTTCCGTCTTTGCCGATCCATTGGTTTTATTCCCACTAAAATGCAAAACATAAAGGCCTGCAACAGCCAAAAACAAAATACCAAAAAGCACCAGCGATGTATTTTTCATAGGATTGAATTCAATAAATTTTGCCAAAAATAAAAAAATTAATCCCAGTAAGGCCTTATTGACAAGAATATTTTTTATCCATGGACAAATCTGCAGGTTGAAATCTAATTCAATCAAAAGCTGTGTAAAATCATAAGTATACAGTGACAAACATCATTGATTTGTAGCATATCGCTTTGCTATTTTTACAATCTGTTATATGATTAAAATTTTTGACCCATGTTGAATAAAATACTTGCTGACGCGCTGCCCTATATGCCGAAGAAACTGATCTGGATTTTTTCAAAGCGATATATCGCCGGCGAATCAATTGAAGACGGCCTGAATGCCTCGCGTAAGCTAAATCGTGAGGGGATTGAAGTGACGGTTGACCTGCTGGGAGAATTTATCAGCACCATCCAACAGGCAGAAGAGAACCGCAAAAAATACATTGAGATTATTGAAAGGTTCTCCTCCGAAGGCATCAAAGGCCATTTCTCGCTCAAACCTACCATGTTTGGTTTGCTCATCGACAAAGAGGTTTGCTTTGCCAATATAGAAGAAGTGGTTAAAAGAGCGGCCGAGAAGAAAACCTTTGTGCGCATTGATATGGAGGATTCCCAGTGCGTGGATATGGAACTGGAACTTTACCGCCGCCTGCAGCAGAAATACCCCGCCCACGTGGGATTGGTAATCCAGGCTTATATGCGGCGTACCATGAGCGACTTGTTGAATATGGACAACATCCACCTGAATGGAACTCCTTTAAATTTCAGGCTCTGCAAGGGGATCTACAATGAACCCAAAGAAATTGCCTACAAGGGATTTGATGAAATCCGTCAACAGTATCTTCAGGACCTTGAATACATGTTCGACCACAATATGTATGTGGGAATCGCTACCCATGATAAATACCTTGTTGAAAAAGCCTTCGAAATGATCAAGGCAAAGAATATCGATAAAAGCAAATATGAGTTCCAGATGCTCTACGGGGTCACTCCTGAGCTGAGAAGCAGCATCGTCAAACAAGGACACCGCATGCGCGTCTATGTGCCTTATGGTAAGGACTGGTTTGGCTATTCGACCCGAAGACTGAAAGAAAATCCAAAGATGGCCTCCCATATTGTAAAAGCACTTTTCTTCAGAGGTTAAAACGTTCGAACCCTTGTAATACAAGAGAGTATTATAAAAACAAAGAGCCGGGAATAGCGATTATTTCCGGCTCTTTGTTTTTTGATTTTCCATAACACGGCAGCAATAGTGTCATCGAAAGTAAACCTTTATCCAAAATCTGCATAATCCTTATTTTGAATCATTATAAATGATAAAGCGGATATGCCTGAAATCGCCCAGTGTTCATCTTATTTTTTATCACCCCGGTATTTACTATGTGATTGAAAGTGTTTGCATTTATAAGGCAAATGATTACTTTTAAATCGTTCATCAATATAGGGTGTTATTAACCTGCTGAAAACAATACGATAATTCCCAATGTTAAATTTTTCAACTTTTTCGAACCAAGGGTGTTTCCATTTTAGAGTTTCATCGGTACTGAAATGTTTTATTTAACAACTATAATTACCTAACCTATGACATTAACTTACAACGACACAAAATTCATTGATCAAAGGCCCTTTGAAGCAGAAACTTCATCAAAGAGCCCCGCTCGTGAAGTAAAGGAAATTGTGTATTCAGGAAGGTTTAGCCAGGTTATCAAAGAATTGGCAGGCGAAAATGATTTTAAATACCTGGTCGACGAACTTACTAATTACAGTAAGTCAAAAAAGCGGGAACTGGTTTTGCGTTTTGCAGCATTTTATTTCAACGGCTATAAAGCTTATAATTCTCCGTCCACCAGTTTCCTGGGCGATACCATGGAAAATTACAGAAATATCTCTCCCCGAAATGAAGTGGAATTAAGAGCAGATTTTCGCAATTCCATTTATATCATCCGCCATTTGTTTGGGAAAAACGCCTTTAAGAGATTTATCCCCGGTGAGGCGCAAAATAAAAACGGCAAATGGGATACCGACACTTTCCATGTATTTCTGTATGATATCCTGATGTATTCATTTGCACATCAAAGCGCGGTGAAGGTGATGCAGCATAAAGACCGCATCGAAGAAGCCCTGATTGATCTAATGTCCAGTGACCAGGAATTTATTGATACCATGGAGACTACCACGGGCAATAAGATCTTTGTCAACGCACGTTTTGAAAAATGGATGCACTCCTTGCAACAAATACTGGATAAAGGAACCAACCGGCCGGGAACTTTCGATTACCTGCTGAAATTCGAGCTTTATTCTTCCTGCAAAAATTGTGCAGTATGCGGAGAAACCATTGCTGTTTTTGATGATGCCACCTTGCTAAACATCGATCAATACTGGATTGGTGACCAGGTAATACCTCTTGGTACCCCAATGGCCCACAGGTATTGCAAGGCTGCAAAACACAGCGTTCCTCAATAGCTATGGCAAAAGCTTACCGGTCTTTTCAAAGCTGACACAAATTGAAGCTTCAGGCTTTGGATGTGGGAAGGATAGAAGCCCCGGACGATAAAACGGAATTTCAAATAATTGATTCCTAATGGGTAAAGGTGCGTGATGTCTGCAAAACGAATACTTAAAAAGGATTGAAGACTTGATAAACTGACCACTGATCAATGCAAAAAGGAAGCTTAAAATAAGCTTCCTTTTATTTTTTATACTTATTTTCCAAAAGCCTGGCTTCCCGTTGCTGCTTTTCATAGCTACCAATGCTATATAGGGGACCAAGTGTGTAACACGTTGGAAGGTACTGCATGATGTTATAAAGTTTTTTCCCGCCTGGTGATGAAAAAAGGGATCAAGATCATTAAGGTAAATGATCGGAGCCTGCCATTCAACTTTCATTCATATAAAGCTGATAAAAGCACTTTAATCCCCTTAATTATGCGAGTCAAGCGTTAAGTAGGATGTTGCTAAAAAACTCAACATGGCTGGTCATTAAGGCATCCGTCTGTTCCAATAAATAATCCATGGCTTACAATCAAAATTCAGGATAATGTAATATCCAAAATGGATCCCATTTAGTATTTAAATACTATTTAAGTACTATTGTAATACTAAAACATTAATATTAGTATTACAATAGTATATAAGTAGTATTTTATATGAATATCCAGTCCAAATGGATTTACTATTTTTCAGGAAAAGAATTTATTCGATTACTGGTATTTGGTAATGCTGCCAGCCAGTAAGAGCCAGGCAATAGAGGGATTAAAAAAAAGATGAAATGCCTTGGGAAATTGACAATACATAAGGAAGGTAAAACCGGGTTCGGGATACTTTTTCGCTCATAATGGAGCGATGGCAATGGTATTTAAACGCGGAGAGTGAGGGATTCGAACCCCCGGTACCCCGAAGGGTACAACAGATTTCGAGTCTGCCCCGATCGACCACTCCGGCAACTCTCCTGTTGGAAAAGCAAATATAATAAAGTGTTGGGAAATTGGAATGCGCTATGGAAACAAAGTGCCTGATTGTCGAAGGACGTACGGACACGATATATCGTGTCCATACTTCTGCACCTACTTGTTTTCTTACCTGTTTCGTGAGCTGATGTTGACAAAACCTACCAGGCGGTCGTAGCGGGCCGACATATCGCGGTAATAGGCAAATATCTGGTATTCATTTTCGGTCTCAAAATGGGAACCTTCCAGGTTGGTATCATCGGCTTTTTGAGCCCCCTGGGGAACGTAAACATACTCGTAGTTGTAATAGCCATGTTTGAGCAGCAGGGTCGCCTCGTAGCCCGAGCGCTGAAAATTGTATTTCATCTCATTGCTCTTGTTGGCATTCCAGCCAGTCAGGGCTCCAAAAACATTGACAGTGCCCCCCACCAGCTGGGTGGGAACAGGCAAAAAGAAATGGACAAAGGCATAATCGCATTCGGTATCATAGTCAGTTACCCGGTCCTGGCTTTCGATAGCAAAATTGCCGTTCATTTCCTTGTAATAGAAGTATTCCTTGCCCTGCCGGATGGCATCGGGCACCAGGGTGACATGGTAATAGGGCCTTATGAACTGGATATCGGCTACATTTTCGCCGTTGTGTCTGATAGAGCGAAGGTCGAAGTAGCGGAATTCATTGCCCCCGGGAAATACATTCTCTTTGTTGTAGTCATAGTCTAGCACATTTTCACTGATAAACAGGGGCTTTAAATTCAGTATGGCATTATCCCAGCGGCGGTTTTGCATAAGCACTACCTTGATGTCCTCTCGTGGATTTAAAAGCTTTAGGCGTTCGTGGTTGATCTTAAAATCCACTTCCTGGTTTTCACCGTTGTAGGGATCAAAAGTGGCCTTTTTTACCAGCCCCTCGATTGTTACCAAAGGTTCGATCACATAAAAACGCTGGATGAGTACCGGCTTATTACGGTCGTTCCCTTCGAACACTACCAGGGCATAATTGCCCGATAGCTTGGGACTGCAGTCTTCGTTGGGAATATACAGCTGGTAATTCACATATTTGACCGTAGTGTTGAAGCTCATGGCATAATCGTTCAGTGGATTATCCACAAAACCAGTCAGGTAATCCATTTGCTGAATATAGGATTCATTCCAGTTGGCATCGCAGTGGATCAGGGTATAGGAATATTGGCCGGGCTCTTCGCTCAGCTCATCAAATTTAAGCAGCAGCCGGGTCTTGCTTCCCAGTTCGATGACCGGGATGGACAATTCGTTTTCTTCGTTGAACAGCTGAACACTTTTGATGTTTTCTTTATAGGTCGCGTTCTGGTAATAGTAGCTGTTCTCTTTTTGAGAGGCTGTTGCACCAAGTACCCAAAAGAACTGGATGAGCGATAGAAGTATGAATGTTTTTGCAGTCATTGGATAGCCTTTTTCTTTACACGGTCAAGGATACGGGCAATTGGCCCTTCTTTGGTTAACGTATTTATTTACGGAAATATTTTAATTTGTTTAAGTTTCCGCAGGTAAAAGATTGTATAAAGATATTAAAATCTTTACATTTGAAGGAATAATAGTTAATCAAACCTACAAGAGAACACCATGTCAAAGCTTATAAAACTAAAACGTGGACTTGATATCCGATTGAAAGGGGAAGCCGAAAAAGTTCTCGGAACAGCTATACGGGCTGATAAAGTGGCTGTTAAGCCTACTGATTTTCCCGGTCTGGTACCCAAGATGCTGGTAAAGACCGATCAGATGGTGAAGGCGGGAGACCCCCTGTTTTTTGACAAATACAATCCTGATATTTTTTTTACTGCACCGGTGAGCGGCCAGGTGATCGCTGTTAACCGGGGCGAGCGCCGAAAAGTACTGGAGATCATTATCAAAAATGACGGACTGAATGAGTCTGTTTCTTTTCCAATTGCCGATCCGCGTACCCTTTCCAGGGAAGAAGTAAAAACCCGGATTATCAACAGTGGGTTATGGCCATTTTTGAAACAGCGCCCCTATGGCATTTTGGCCAAACCATCCTTGACGCCCAAGCACATTTTTGTTTCCTGTTTTGACTCTGCACCCTTGGCACAGGATTACGAGTTTACCCTTCAGGGGCAGGCTCATTTACTGCAAACGGGCATCAATGCATTGGCCAAACTTACCGATGGGAAGGTATACCTGGGCATCCGTCCCGAACAGGCTGACGGAGTGTTTTCAGGGCTTGCCAACGTGGAGATTAATCAGTTTGCCGGCCCTCACCCGGCAGGTAACGTTGGGATACAGATTCATCATATCAGCCCGATCAACAAGGGGGAAGTGGTATGGACCATTAACCCGCAGGCCATTGTATTCATAGGTCGTTTATTTGAAACAGGTAAATTGGATTTGTCGAAGATCATTGCCCTTACCGGCTCGGAAGTGAATGCCCCCAAATACTATCCTTGTGTGCATGGCACCAGCCTGGAGGGCCTGTTGAAAGGAGCTACCCGGCAGGCTGTCAAGGAAAGGATCATCTCGGGCAACGTGCTGGTGGGCTCACAGTTGGAGGCTGATGATTACCTGGGTTTCTTTGACAACCAGGTAACGGTGATCCCCGAGGGCGACAATTACGAGTTTTTGGGCTGGGCGAGGCCAAGGCTTGACAAGTTCAGCGTGTCAAGATCCTACTTTTCATGGCTCACTCCGCGTAAGCGCTATTCGCTGGACGCCAACCTGAACGGGGAAGAAAGGGCCTTTGTAATGACGGGCGAATATGAAAAGGTGCTGCCTATGGATATATTGCCTGTTCAGTTGATAAAAGCCATTATAACGGATAACATCGATAAAATTGAAAACCTGGGTATCTACGAGGTCATCGAGGAAGACATGGCTTTATGTGAATATGTGTGTACTTCAAAGATTGAGGTGCAGCGTATCCTGCGCGATGGCATCAACTTGATGATTAAAGAACTGGGTTAGTTGAAAACGCTTAATAAGTTATTCAATACAGATGAAATCACTTAGAAGTTTTATAGACCAGAAAAAGCCGCTTTTCCAGAAAGGTGGTAAGTTCGAAAAGTTGGGCTCCACCTTTGGGGCTTTCGAGACTTTTTTGTTTACCCCTAACCATACTGCCAAAACCGGGGTGCATGTGCATGATCCCATTGACCTGAAACGAACAATGATCGTGGTGGTCTTGGCCACCATTCCAGCCCTTCTTTTTGGAAGCTGGAACATCGGCTACCAGAACGGTCTGGCCTTTGGCATTGAAAGAGGCATCATGGATAATTTCCTTTTTGGATTTTTAAAGCTGCTTCCCATTATAGTGGTCTCCTATGTGGTGGGTCTTGGCATCGAGTTTATTTTTGCACAGGTGCGCGGCCATGAGGTCAATGAAGGCTACCTGGTGACCGGTATTTTAATCCCACTGATCCTGCCGGTGAATATCCCCCTATGGATGGTGGCCCTTGCCGTTGCTTTTGCCGTCGTCTTTGGCAAGGAGATCTTTGGAGGAACGGGCTATAACATCTTGAACGTGGCACTGGTGGCCCGTGCATTTTTGTTTTTTGCCTATCCATCGGAGATGTCAGGTGATAAGGTATGGATTTATGAGTTGACCCATAAAGCGCCCATAGACGGTTTTTCGGGTGCCACGCCACTGGCAGAAGTAGCCCAGGGGGCGGCCGAGAAACTGCCTTCGGTATATGACATGTTCATGGGCTTTATCCCAGGATCCATTGGTGAAACATCCACCCTTGCCATCTTGATCGGGGCAGCCATTTTGCTGTATACAGGCATCGGAAGCTGGAAAATTATGCTCTCAACGGTTATCGGGGCTTTGGCCATTGGTTATTTGTGCAATGCCCTGGCCTTGAATGAATACATGGCCTTGCCTCCATATTTACATCTTGTGATGGGAGGTTTTGCCTTTGGTACCGTATTTATGGCCACCGACCCGGTGACAGCCTCTCATACAGAAAAAGGCAAATGGATTTACGGGTTTATGATCGGGGCGCTCACTGTGCTGATCAGGGTATTTAACCCGGCTTATCCCGAGGGAATGATGCTGGCCATTTTGCTGATGAACGTATGGGCCCCGCTGATCGACTATTTTGTCATTGAAGGTCATGTCAAACGCAGGCTTAAAAGGGTCAATTCAAAGGGTAACGCTTAATTAAAGGAAAAGATATGAAGAACTTCAGCAATAAATACATATTTGTCTTTTCAATTGTCATGGTGGTGATTGTGGCACTGTTCCTGTCCATGGCGGCACTTCAGTTAAAACCATACCAGGACAAAAACATCGAGGTGGAAAAGAAGCAAAACATCCTCTCTTCAATACATATCCCCTCAACCCCTGAAAACGCGGTGGAATTGTACGCCAAATATATCACCTCCAGCTTTGTGATCAACAACAAGGGCGAGAAAGTGGAAGGGGTGGATGCATTCCCCGTGGAAATGAAGGATCAGTTGTCGAAACCTGCCCAGGATCGGGTACTGCCCATATTCGTGGGAACGCTGGATGACGGGAAAAATGCCTATGTGACTCCCTTGCGAGGCAAAGGACTGTGGGGCCCTATCTGGGGCTATATGGCCTTTGAACCGGATTTAAATACCGTTTACGGGGCCGTATTTGCCCATCAGGGAGAAACTCCTGGACTGGGAGCCGAGATTGCCGAAGAATTCTTTCAAAAGCCTTTCGTGGGAAAGAAGATCTTTGAAGACTCCACCAAATTTGTTTCTATCAAGGTGGTAAAAGGCGGGGGCACAGCCAACAATATTCATGCGGTGGATGCTATCTCAGGAGGTACCATCACTTCCAAAGGACTGGAAGCGATGCTCGATTCCTGCCTGATACAGTATACCCCCTATTTTATTCAAAACCGTAAATAATTAAAGCTATGAGCATACTATCATCTAAAAATTTCAGGCTGCTGGCCAATCCATTAAACATGGAGAACCCGGTGACAGTCCAGATACTGGGGATCTGTTCTGCGCTTGCGGTAACCGTGAAGCTGAAGCCGGCCATCGTGATGGGCATCTCGGTAATTGTGGTTACTGCCTTTTCCAACCTGGTCATCTCAGCCCTGCGTAATTATATCCCTCCCCGTATTCGTATTATTGTCCAACTGGTAGTAGTGGCCAGCATGGTGATTCTGGTTGACCAGTTTCTGCGCGCTTTTGTCTTTGATGTGAGCAAGCAGCTGTCGGTATACGTGGGATTGATCATTACCAACTGTATCATCATGGGACGCCTGGAAGCCTATGCCATGGCCAATGACCCCTGGCCCTCCTTTTTGGACGGGGTAGGCAACGGGATGGGCTATGCCATTATCCTGATGATCGTAGGCTTCATCCGTGAGCTGTTCGGCTCAGGTTCCATCCTTGGCTTCAAGGTCATTCCTCAGGCCTTCTATGATGGCGGGTACATCAACAACGGGATGATGATCATGCCCACCATGGCCCTGGTGCTGGTAGGGGTGATCATCTGGATACAGCGCAGTTTTAATAAAGAACTGATAGAAAAAGACTAATCCCTAAAGAGAAAATACTTATGCAAGAATTCATCAATATATTCATACGGTCGGTCTTTATCGACAATATGATCTTTGCTTTTTTTATCGGCATGTGTTCTTACCTGGCCGTGTCGAAGACTGTAAAGACCTCGATGGGCTTGGGTGTAGCCGTAATTTTTGTGCAAATTATCACCGTTCCGGTTAACTACCTGCTATTGGAGTATGTGTTAAAACCCGGGGCGCTGGCCTGGATGGGCGATACCTTTAAAGCGGTCGATCTTTCGTTTTTAAGCTTTATGGTTTATATTGCCACCATTGCCGCAATGACGCAGCTGGTGGAAATGGTGATCGAGAAGTTCTCCCCGGCACTGTATAACTCACTGGGAATCTTCCTGCCACTTATAGCGGTCAACTGTGCCATTTTAGGAGGATCGCTCTTTATGGAACAGCGCGAATATCAGAACATCTCGCAGGTGCTTGCCTGGGGGCTGGGCTCCGGGGTAGGCTGGGCGCTGGCCATTGTATCACTGGCGGCTGTCAGGGAAAAAATGCAGTACAACCAAATACCCGGGCCATTAAAAGGAATGGGAATGGCATTTATCGT
Source organism: Prolixibacteraceae bacterium (assembly GCA_035297625.1). Classification (GTDB taxonomy): domain Bacteria; phylum Bacteroidota; class Bacteroidia; order Bacteroidales; family Prolixibacteraceae; genus Aquipluma. The sequence continues at coordinate 7,067 of DATGYU010000446.1, read as the reverse complement.
GACCGGGTTAATGGGCATTGCATTTATGAGCTTTTTGGGCATCAAAATTTAAAGGAAAACAAAATTAGAAAACCATGATTTTAGATTCAGTCATCTTTGTGGTCATATCCAGTATCCTGGTCTTTTTGGCAATCGTACTGACGCTGGTAGCAGCCTTGTTGTTTGCCAGGGCTAAACTGACGGCCGTGGGCAATGTGAAGATCAATATCAATTCTGAAAAGGAAGTGTTGGTAAACCCGGGAGGCACCTTGCTGTCGACCTTGTCTGAAAACGGGATATTTTTACCCTCGGCCTGTGGGGGAGGGGGCACCTGTGCCCAGTGCCGCTGCCAGGTGATCGAAGGGGGAGGATCGATTTTGGCCACCGAGACCGGTCATTTTACCCGTAAGGAGCAGCAGAACCACTGGCGGCTGGGCTGCCAGGTGAAGGTTAGGGAAGACATGAAGATTCTGGTACCGGAACATGTGCTGGGTGTAAAGAAATGGGAATGCACGGTCGTGTCCAATGATAATGTAGCCACCTATATCAAAGAATTCGTAGTCAGGCTTCCCGAAGGGGAAACCCTGAAGTTTAAGTCGGGCGGATACATTCAAATCGATGTGCCGGTCGTTGATGTTGATTTTAAGGATATGCAGATCGGGGAGGAATATCGTCCAGAATGGGAAAAGTATGGCATGTTTAATCTTCATATGAAAAATACCGAACCTACCTTCAGGGCCTATTCCATGGCCAACCACCCGGCAGAAGGAAATATCGTGATGCTGAACGTGCGTATTGCAACCCCGCCTTTTGACCGTGTCAACGGGGGCTTCCAGAAGGTGAACCCGGGCATCTGTTCTTCCTATATCTTTTCATTAAAGCAGGGAGATAAGGTAACTATTTCGGGTCCCTACGGTGAATTCTTCCTAAAGGATAACGACAACGAGATGATGTTTATTGGAGGTGGGGCAGGGATGGCTCCTATGCGATCCCATCTTTTCCATCTATTTCATACGGTGAAGGAAAGCAAAAAGAAAGTGACTTTCTGGTATGGAGCCCGCTCATGGAGAGAGGTCTTCTACTATGAAGAGTTTATGGACATCCAAAACCGTTTCCCCAACTTCCAGTTCCACCTTGCCCTTTCTGATCCTCAGCCTGAAGACAAATGGACAGGAAACAAGGGGTTCATTCACCAGGTGATCTACGATCAGTACCTTAGCAAACATGATGAACCGGAAGAGATTGACTATTACCTTTGCGGTCCTCCCATGATGAACAGTGCGGTCAATAAAATGCTGTATGAATTAGGTGTGCCCAACGATAATATTGCATTTGACGATTTTGGGGGATAAAAAAAGATTTGATCTTCAGTAAGAAAGGACGCTAGGATTAAGTTAGCGTCTTTTTTATTGAAATTGACTGCTGGCCATTGGTACCTGCCAAAACCTGCCCGTCGATTGAAAACGATACCTGCCAGCAGCCAAAAGCCGGTGGATGGTTAGTCCCTACAGACCACTGTCCACTTTCCCTGCCGCAGCCTCATCCACGTACCAGTCCAATATGCCGTTTAATGGATTGATATGAGCCGCGGGTAAGGATTTCGCATCAGGGTGATGGCCAAGTACAGTTTTGAGCTTGTCGGCCTTGCTGGAGCCCGTTATTACAAACCATATCTTTAATGCATTGTTGATGGTCGGGCCGGTTAAAGTGATGCGTTGTTGTCCGCTTTGAGGATGAAGGGCCACTTCACAGATTTTATCGGACTCAAACAATTGCAGCTGATTGGGAAAAATGGAAGCGGTATGGCCGTCCTCGCCCATGCCCAAAAGGATTAGATCGAACACAGGCCATCCATTCGAAAAAGGTAGCGTATCAATTATTTGGTTGGAATAGGAGAAGGCTTCCGTATCAGGATTGTTTTCCCCTTTTATGCGATGGATGTTCTCTTTAGGGATGTCAGTTTTTGAAAAGAGCAACTTATGAGCGGTACCATAATTACTTTCAGCATCATCAGGCGGCACCATACGTTCGTCCACCCACCAGAAATGAATGCTTTTCCAGATAGGCGAGCGGGCATATTTTTCCGCCAAAGCAGTAAAGAGAAGATTGGGAGTATTTCCTCCCGATATTGCGATATGAAAGGCACTGGAAGTGCTTTTGCCAAATAAGCTAATTAAGTCTTTAGCCAACATTTTGGACAATGCTTCAGGCGATGGGTAAAAGTGCAGGTTGGGCACCATTGTTTATTGTTTCTTATTTTTATTTACCAAAGGTTTTTCGCATTAAGGAGATAATGTTAGGGGTTGAATAATAGCCCCATGCCCATGCTTTTTCTCATCTTCTCATTTTCTCATTTTCCTTTCTTTCCTCTTACAGTTCACAATATTCCCCATCGTGCGAGAGGTTTTTACAGGGATAGCGCCAGCTGCCGTTTTCAATCAGCTGGTCTACTGTTTCAGGGCCCCAGGTGCCGGCGGGGTATCCATACACCGGAATGTTGGGATCGTTTTGCCAGGCATCCAAAATAGGCTGTACATATTCCCATGCTTTTTCCACCGCATCGCCACGCGAATACAAGGTGGCATCGCCCTGCATACAATCAAGCAGCAGTCGGCCATAAGCGGAAGGCAAATATACGTTGGAAAGATCGTCATAATGAAAATCCATGTTGATGGTCTGCACACTAAATCCGGCACCCGGCACTTTCATCCCAATTTTAAGCAGGATGCCCTCGTCAGGCTGAATGCGAAGTACCAGCTGGTTATTGCTCCCGCTTGTGTCGAGCAGGCTTCCAAACAGGCGGTGTGGCGTGTTTTTAAAATGAATAACCACCTCCGTAACCCTTGCAGGCAGCTTTTTGCCTGTCCTTATATAAAACGGGACACCCCCCCAACGAAAGTTATCGATAAAGAATTTCATGGCCACAAAGGTCTCTGTGCGCGAATCGGGATTCACTCCCTGTTCTTCGCGGTAACCCTTTACCAGATCTTTGCCCACATGGGCCTGGGTATACTGACCGCGAATGACCTGATTGGCCACATCTGCATGGGTTAAAGGACGAAGCGACTGGAAGACCTTAAGCAGCTCATTTCGGATGGCATTTGCTTCAATTACAACGGGAGGTTCCATGGCGACCATCCCTACCAGCTGCATCAGGTGATTTTGAACCATATCCCTTAGGGCGCCGGATTGGTCGTAATAGCCGCCCCTGTTTTCAACTCCCAGCTTCTCGGCAGAGGTAATCTCGATATGATGAATGAAATTGTGATTCCATATGGGCTCAAAAATACCATTGGAGAAACGGGTCACCAGCATATTCTGGACGGTTTCTTTGCCAAGGTAATGATCGATTCTGTATAGCTGCTCCTCTGAAAAGTAATTCAGTAAATTTTTATTCAAATCTTTAGCACTCTGTAGACTGGTACCAAAGGGTTTTTCAATAATGAGGCGTTTAAAGCCATCGCCTGAATCGTTTAACCCAACCTGTGCAAGGTTTTGAGGAATAATCTCATAAAGATCGGGCGGGGTAGCCAGGTAAAAGATATAATTGGCCGGCAGCGACAGTTGGTTTTTTAGTGCTTCCAGCCTTGTCTTTAAGGCCGGATAAGCAGCCGGGTCAGATGTCGATAGGGGCTCGTAGTACAGGTGCTCTAAAAAAGCATCTACATTTTGTTGATTCTTGGCATCCACTGATAAAAATTCTTTCATCTTTTCCCTGAAGTCGGCATCTGTTAATGAGGTGCGGGAAGCACCCAGTACGGCCAGTTTTTCGGGTAACAGGTCCTGGGTATGCAGTTCATATAGGGCCGGAATCAGTTTTCTTTTGGTCAAATCACCTGAAGCGCCAAAAATCACCAGTACCAGTGGTTGTATTTGTTTCATGGTAAGAACAATGGGTAAAGTAAATTATTACCATATAAACGAATAAGATCATTTTTTGATCATCAAAAGTACAATTGATTTAGCTTTTTTGTAAAATAGCATCATTCATTACCCATACCATGAAATGTTCGTTAAAAGTGGTATAGTTTAACCGGTACGTTCTTACCATTGGAGATGAAGTATACCGGGCAAGTAATGTTTCCTGGGCGGGATCACTGGAGATGATTTCAAATTGTTTTTTGAAATCAATGCCCTGTTCTTCCACCATTTTAAACAGGGCTTCCTTGGCACACCAGTAAAGGCATGGAATGGAGTTGTCTTCTTTTATATGGCAAAGTTCGGCCTCGGAAAGGTATTTTTTCAGGATGGGCGCATAATTGCGGTTCTGGCTTTCAATGTCAATGCCGATCTCTCTGTTTTGATGGATGAAAACAGCTACAAACTCACGGGAATGGGTAATGCTGATATGTCGGTATAGCGGATGATCCAAGACAGGTTTGCCTGAGTCGGTGTAAGAAATTTTAAATGAGTTACCGATCAGTTGTTTTAGTAAAGCACGCGTTGCCAGCCATTCAGCCTGGCGTTTTTCAAAGGTAAACTTTTTGAACTCCTGCTTGTCCAGTTCCTCCGGGGTAAAAAAGCGAATCAATTCCTGGGGTGTTTCCAGGAGTTGCCAGATGGATATCCATCCGTTTGATGTGGGTATTGTTTTAAATAGCGGCATTCAATGGGTCCATTCAGTGGTTTCAATTAAATGAATCACATCTGGGGTTAAAAAATCGATTACCGGGCGGATGGAATCAATATTGGGAACTTCCCTGATATACAATGCCCCTCTCAGAAAATGTTTGGTGCTGTCGGTCAGGTAAAACTGTAGAGGTGAAGCCGCATTTCCTTCAATCATGTAGATGGTGCCATAAACCTTTTTTTGCGGGTTGACAAAAATGCGCTCATTGATGGCATCGGCTTTAATGCTATGCTTATAAGCAAGGGTTCTGGAATCTTCCGTTAAGGCGGCAAGATTGCCTTCCACTTTTTTATAACTGATATTTACCTCGGCCTTGTTTTTAGGGATTTTAAGATTGACCCAGTAAGGTTCAGCAATACGTTCCCTATCGGCTTCCAGGCGTCCATATACTGGAATTTCAAAACGGTAGGGCAGTTCTGCCGAATCAATAGGCACGTAAGCTTTTTCAGGAAAATCAATTCTGAAATATCCCCTGGGCTTTGGGATATAGTCTTTTTTACAGGATAAGGCCAGCAACAGGGAGATTAAGGAAAAAGCAATCAGTATATTTCTCATCTTGTATTACTGTTCAGAAGGATTTATTTCAACTTTAATTTTCTTTATTCTCCTGTTGTCAACAGAATCAACGGTAAAGATCATATTTTTACATGATATGACATCCTCTTTTTCCGGGATTTCACCTTTTAGTTCCAGTATAAGCCCGGCCAATGTATCAGCCTCCCCTTTAATATTATCCAAAAGTGTTTCTTCCTGTCCAATGGTCTGAAGAAAATCTTCTATTAGAATTTTACCGTCAAATATATATTTGTTATCGCTGATCTTAGTATAAAGGGGCTCTTCTTCATCAAATTCATCGGTAATTTCACCAACAATTTCTTCCAGGATATCTTCCAGGGTAACAATTCCAGAACTTCCGCCATATTCATCCACCACGATGGCCATATGCACCTTGTTCTTTTGAAATTCTTCCAAAAGGACATCAATCTTTTTTGTTTCTGGTACATAGAACGGGGGTCGAATCAAATTTTGCCAGCGAAAGTTGTCTCCTTTATTGACATAGGGCAGGATGTCTTTTATGTATAGTATTCCTTTAATATCGTCGAAGGTCTCGGAATATACCGGTATTCTTGAAAAGCCGGTACCGGTAATCAGGCTTAAGATTTTTGAATAATTATCCCTTATGTCGGCTGCCACCACATCTACCCTTGATTGCATGATGTCGGCAACATTTTTATTGCCAAACTGAACGATCCCTTTTAGTATATCCTTATCTTCTTTCGTCTCATATTCTGAAGTTAATTCCAGGGCGTGGGATAATTGATCAACTGATAGTTGATGGCTGTTTATTTGCTCCCTTTTGCGCAAAAGGGAAGAAGTAGAGGAGATAAATACTGAATTAACGGGTTTAAGTATTTGCACCATATAATATAGAGGCACCGAGAGGAAGCCTGCCAGTTTTAAGGCATGATTGCTGCTGTACAGCTTGGGAATGATCTTGCCGATTAGAATGATAATCAAAGAGATAACGGTAATTTGAAACACAAATGCCAACAGGGGAGATTCAGGAAACTTAAACAGTTGATTTAAGGTTAGAGAAGATAATACTATAATGCAAACGTTTATAAAGTTATTGGCCACCTGTAAGGTAGCCAATAACTGTTCGGGAGATTTCAGATTTTTTAATATATAAGTATTTTCTTTTGATGCAGTATCCGCAATCTTTTGTCTTTCAGAAGGATCCAAAGAAAAGTAAGCCACCTCTGAGCCGGAAATCAAGGCGGAGCAGAGTAATAATACCAGAATCATTATCAGGCTGAGCGTAATACCCCAGGTTACAGGGAACATCTCTACATTCCAGGCCATCACGTTCAACAGGAGTATCGGGGCTGTTTCCAAAATCAATGATTAAAATGGCAGATCGTCTTCTTCGGGCTGATTGAAATCAGGTTCACTAACCGACTGTAATTGATCGGCGCGGCCATTCTGTGCAGGTGTTTCTGCCTGTCCTTCTCTCTTGCCACCCAGCATTTGCATGTTATCTGCAAGAATTTCCGTGGTGTAATGTTTTACACCTTCTTTTTCATAGGAAGTTGTTCTCAGACGACCTTCAATGTAAAGCTGGCTTCCTTTTTTCACATACTTCTCAATGGTTTCTGCAAGGCCTCTCCAGGCAACAATGTTGTGCCACTCGGTATTGCTGACCTTTTCGCCGGTTTTGGAGGTGTAAGTCTCCGTTGTAGCCAATGAAAACCTTGTTACCGTTACACCTTTGTCAAGATGTCTGGTCTCGGGGTCTTTGCCCACGTTACCAACTAAGATTACTTTGTTTACTGACATATGGGTATGTTTTTTAAGTTATACAACAAATAAATGTACAATAAAATATCCAGAAATGATAGTCCGATGAGATAAAATATTGATCAGATTATCAATTGTTTTAAAATATCCAACACCTAAA
>DATGYU010000445.1:0-48789 GCA_035297625.1 Prolixibacteraceae bacterium | reverse complement strand
CAAAAAAGGCCGTCCCATTATTCAATGAGACGGCCTTTAAAAAGATATTATCAATTACCCCAGTTGTACTACCACCTGGTGGGTGCCCCCTTCAGGGAACAAGGGCAAAACATTCGAATCAATTGGTTTGCCATCGATGGTTACCTTGGCAACGCCTTTGCTCACATGCTTTGGGTTTTCTACCTTAATCCGGTAGGTAGCTCCTCTGAATTTACGGGTGATTTCAAAGCCATCCCATGCGGCAGGAATACAGGGATCTACTTTCAACCCGTCATAATCAGGCTGGATGCCTAAGATGAATTGGCTGATGGTGTAGAAGTTCCAGGAAGCGGTACCGGTGAGCCATGAGTTCTTGGCCTCTCCGGGACGGAAGGAATCTTTTCCTGCCACCATCTGGGCATAAACGTATGGCTCTGTCTTATGCAGGTCGCTGATATCTTCCAGATAGGAAGGACAGATCTTCTTGTAGTATTCCCAGGCACGGTCTCCACGGCCAATGACGGTCTCGCCGATCATGATCCATGGGTTGTTGTGACAGAAGATACCGGCGTTCTCCTTATACCCTGCCGGATAACTGGAGATCTCGCCATATTCGATATAGTATTTAGTGAAGGCAGGGTTGTTCAGCACGATACCAAATTCAGTGTCCATTCTTTCTTTTACCGCGTCAAGGGCTCTTTCGCAAAGGCCTTCTTCCTTGCCAATACCGGCCATGGTACACCAGCCGTTGGACTCGATAAAGATCTTGCCTTCTTCATTCTCATTGCTGCCGATCTTACGTCCGTAATAGTCATAGGCGCGCAGGAACCATTCGCCATCCCAGCCATATTCTTTGATGGCGGCAATCATCTTGTCCACTTCTTTTTGAGCACGGTCAGCTTCTTCTGTCTTGCCTAATTTGCGGCACAATTCCACATAGTCATGGCCATAAATTACAAACAGTCCTGCAATCATTACAGACTCTGCTTTAGAGCCTTCTGTCTTGTTTTCGGTAGTCTGGAACGATTCGTTGGGGTCGTTGGAAAAACAGTTTAAATTCAGGCAGTCGTTCCAGTCGGCACGGCCAATGAGTGGCAGTCCGTGTGGGCCAAGGTTGTTGACCACATGATCAAACGATACGGTCAGGTGATCAAACAGCGTGCGGGCCACACTCATATCGTTGTCAAAGGGCACCATTTCATCCAAAATGGCAAAATCTCCTGATTCCTTGATATAGCTAACCGTTCCTAAAATGAGCCACATCGGGTCATCGTTGAAACCACCGCCGATGTCATTGTTGCCTTTCTTGGTCAGCGGCTGATACTGGTGATAGCAACCTCCATCCTGGAACTGGGTAGAGGCTATGTCGATGATGCGTTCACGGGCACGCTCTGGTATCTGGTGGACAAAACCTATCAAATCCTGGTTGGAATCCCTGAATCCCATACCACGGCCTATACCGCTTTCAAAGTAAGAAGCAGAACGTGAAAAGCAGAAGGTGATCATACACTGGTACTGGTTCCAGATGTTGACCATGCGGTCCAGCTTGTCATCCCCGGACTTCACGTTGTAGATGCTCAACAGGTTTTCCCAGTATTTCTTCATGTCGGCAAGGGCGGCATCTACCTTTTCGGCAGTGTCGAACCTTGCGATGGTTTCCTTGGCTTTGGTCTTGTTGATCACTCCCTTGGATTCCCATTTCTCCTCTTCGGCATTTTCAACATAGCCCAGTACAAAGACAAAATCTTTGGATTCCCCGGGTTGCAATTCCACTTCAATATAATGAGAAGCGATGGGCGACCATCCGTGAGCTACTGTATTGCGGGCCTTTCCTTCGGCTACCACCTGTGGCTCTTCAAAGCCATTGTAAAGGCCAAAGAACGACTCACGGTCGGTGTCATAACCCTGAACAGGGGTATTCACCGAATAGTAGGCATAATGGTCCCTGCGCTCTTTGTATTCCGTCTTGTGGTACAGCACCGATCCTTCAATTTCCACCTCGCCGGTAGAGAAGTTACGCTGGAAGTTTTCCATATCGGCAGCCGCGTTCCATAAACACCATTCCGTGAAAGAGAAAAGCTTCAATTTCTTTACTTCCGAAGTGTTATTGGTAAGCGTGAGCTTTTGTACTTCAGCCCATGTCTTGAGGGGGACAAGGAACAACACTTTAGCAGTTACCCCGTTCTTTTGTCCTTCAATGGAGGTATAGTTCATTCCATGACGGCATTCATACTTGTCCAACGGCGTTTTGCAGGGCTTCCATCCGGGCGACCATACCGTATCCTGATCTTTGATGTAGAAATACCGGCCGCCACTGTCCATGGGTACATTGTTGTAGCGGTAACGGGTTAGCCTCCTGAACTTGGCATCCTTGTAAAAGGTGTAGCCACCGGCAGTGTTGGATATCAATGAGAAGAAATCTTCATTGCCCAGGTAATTAATCCAGGGCCATGGAGTTTGTGGATTGGTAATCACATACTCTTTTTGTGAGTCATCAAAAAATCCGAATTTCATTTTATTTGAGTTGATAGGTTTATACTAGTAACAGCAGGAATCAAAGGCGTTTAAATGCTATTGTTCCCTCTCTTTCCTGCAATAAAATTTCTTTTTGTAAAAGTAACCAAAAGAGGGAAAAGAAGTACTTAGACTTAATATAAATAAGGAATTGTTTTTGGTGAATATAAACTTAGTGATCTTTGTGTTTTTTCTCTTTGTGAGCTTTGCGGTAATAAAGGTTTAACCACAGAGATCACAAAGTTGAAAACACAAAGTACACAAAAATTACCTACGAAATTTCATTATTGTATCTCTCCTGTTTCCCTGCATGCAACATAAGAATGAACCTATAAACTCACCCTATCATGCATTGGTGACAGGACAAACCATAATCGCCTGTAACCTCACAGGCTGTCAGTAAATTATAAAGCGGATAATACTTTCTTTCTTTTGCCTTTTATCATCAAAAAACTTTGTTTTTCACCTTAAAATTAGGTAAATTTAATAGAAAGAAACATTAAATAATCGTTGTTAACTAACAATTAAAAACTCCCAAATGATGAAACAAATTTTTACTTTACTACTTAGCCTCTTTGCAGGTATTTATGCAATGGCTCAGGCTCCGGAAGGAGTATTCGCGAAGGCCAGCGTTGCCCCGGTGATTGATGGTGTTGTTGACAATGTTTGGGCGGAAGCAACGGTATATAACATTGACAAGGCCGTAGTAGGAGAAACTCCTACGGTTGGCGCGCCTGGCGAAACCACCTGGCAAGGATTATGGACGCCGGATGGGGTGTATGTACTGCTCAAAGTGACAGATAACGCATTCTATCCTAACTATTTGGCCGGTACCGGCTTAAATGACTACGATTACGACAAGGCTGAACTTTACTTCGATGTAAATGATGTACTGGCTGATGGTCTTGGCCCTTCCACTCCTAACAGTGGTCATATTCAGATTGCTCCCGGCTTTGTACAGGATAAAAATGATGGCACTAAATTTACCGAAGGTGGGGTAGAACATGCCTTCAAGGTGACCGGTTCAAACTACATTGCTGAATATTTTATTCCTTTTACCAAGCTGGTGAATAAAGATGGCATCATCGTGGATAAAATGAATACCATTGGCTTTGATGTGACGATTATTGACAGGGACCCTGGTGATACCCAACGAAACCAGGCGGTATGGTCCAATACCGGCGCTTCTTACTCCAATATGGATGATGCGGGTCATGTTACCTTTGCCGGTGCTGAACCCAGTGTTTTAGTAACCGACATTACCATTACCCCCGCTAATGGAACAATAACTACCGACAAAGGAACGCTTCAACTGACCGCAAATATTCTACCCGCCAATGCTACCAATAAACTGGTCAAATGGACCATTACAGAGGGCACCACTGCCCCGGCTGAAATTAGTCCTACCGGTCTTCTGAGCGCTATTGGCAATGGAATAGTTGTTGTAAAAGCAACGTCAATGGATGGTGGTTTTGTCGATTCTCCAACAGTCACCGTAACTATCACCGGACAAAAGAAGGTGGTATACAGTGATGAGGTCTGGAATACCTTAAACCTAATCCAAAACTGGAATTTCGATATGGAGATTGAAAACTGGACTACTTATCTGGATCCTCCCTCTGCTCAAATTGCTCCTACTTTTGTAGATGGAGCCGCTGTACTGGTAACCGATAAAAGCAGTGATAATAATCAATGGCATTACCAACTCTATCAGACCGGATTTGCGGCAGAACCCAATGTTCCCTATGTTTTAATATTCAAATCATGGTCAGATGTAGACAGATCCAATACAGTTGATTTTGAAGATACCTCGACACTCGGTTACAACCGCTATGGCGCGTCAACCGATGCTGAAGCAGTCGATGGCAGGTCCGAATGGCATTACAACACGAATACTATTCCCACCTGGTTTAAATTCCATGTGACTTTTGATGAGTTGGTTGAAACTTCGGTACAAAAGCTGATGTGGTTGGAATCCCAGGCTTCGGGAACGGTCTATCTGGATAGCATTCTTTTGGTTAAAGAATCGGAACTTGTAACTTCAAGTAAACAATTGGCCTCCAACTCCAATTTGTTGAGGGTTTATCCTAACCCTGTAGGAAATGGCAATACCCTGTTTGTTGAATTATCTTCAACAAAAACCAAAGTTGCTATTTATAATGTTACCGGACAAAAACTAATGGAGAAAGTGCCTGCAGAAAGTGTTGTTAAATTTGATGTGAGCGGTCTGCAAAAGGGCTTGTACTTCGTCAAATTAAGTGATGGAAGTATTCAGAAGTTCATCAGGTAATGATTTTGATTTAAACCTGACAGGTTTCTAAAAACCTGTCAGGTTTAAAACAAAATCATTAATCATCAATCGTACTATTGATCATGTTCCTGAACTTCCATCCTGTCTCATCATTCACAGATCCCTGGGTTTGTTTCATCAGGATACCAATTACATTTTCCTTGGGGTCGGCCCAATATTGGGTGTTGAAATAGCCGCCCCATTCAAAGGTGCCTTCACTGCTCAGCCCGCCTTTTTCTTCCCCTTTGCGGGTTACAACTGAGAAGGCAAGACCAAATACCTTCTCAGGATTTTCGCCCCAGATATTTCCAATCTGGTTGCCCATGATGATTTCTATGGTAGTACGGCTTAGCAGTCTCACCCCATTGTATTCACCTCCATTGAGGTACATCTGTAAAAAGGTGGCGTAGTCTTTTGCAGTACTGGATAATCCTGCACCTCCGGCAAAATAAGTCTTAGCTCCTTTGATAGGGTAATCGGTGTCATAGAAGGTGGCAGGATACTTTTCCCATTCACCTTTACTGTTCTTTTGCTGAACGGCTACCAGTCGGCCTGCCTTGGAATCGGGCAAATAAAAGCGGGTGTCGTTCATGCCCAGCGGATCGAAGATATTGGTCTTCAGGAATTCATCAAAAGGCATGCCTGATACTATTTCAATAAAATAGCCCAGCACATCCAGGCCTTCGCAGTAGGAATAATTTTCTCCGGGATTGAAATGTAGCGGTAGTTTTGCCAGCTTTTTGATGTTGTCAGCAATGGTGATTTTCCTGGTGGTCCATGCATCAATGATGCCTGCCTTTTGGTAAATCTTTCTGAACCTGTCGTCATTGTCAATCATGCCGTAACCCAGCCCTGAGGTATGTGACAGCAACTGACGGATGGTAATTTCTGATTTGGCTGGCTCTGTGGTATAACTGGAATCAGCCGGGTTGAAGGTCTTTAATACCGTTGGATGTTGAAATTCAGGGATGTATTTTGAAATGGGATCATCTAATTGGAATTTTCCTTGTTCCCAAAGCATCATTACGGCAGTCGAGGTGATTGCTTTGGTCTGTGAGGCGATACGGAAAATATCGTCACGCTTTAATGCTCTGCCTGACTGGTTGTCGGCCATCCCATAGGCTTTCCATTGTACGATTTTACCGTTTCTTACGATCATTGATACAATTCCAGGGAGGTCTCCTTTATGCACTGCTTCGGCACACATCTTATCGATTCGTGCCATCCTTTCCGAGGAAACTCCTACAGTCTCGGGTGCTGCTTCTGTTAATACAGGCGACTTTTTAATAGATTTTGTCTGTGCATTGATTCCGGCAGTACATATTGCCAGAACAAATAACAGGAATACCAGTTTTTTCATAAGGATCAATTTAGTTGTTAGTGATTTAAATGTCTTAAATATATTAGTTGCTCTGCCTGGTGATGTTGGCTTTTGGCTTCTGGCTTCTGGTGGCTGGCAAAAAAATGTTCTGAATAGCAGCATATACAATGCCATGAGCTTATTTTGCCAGTTGCAAGTAGCCAAAAGCCAGCGGCCAGTTGCAAGAAGCTAGCTGTTAAAAGCATTTCCTACTTCCCAGTCTCTCCATCCAGTATCAGCACCCAGTCGCATCCTCTTCCTGAGCGCAGCCATGTTAGTTCCCTGGACATGCCGGGCACTTCAAAACTCTGCTCTCCTTGATTGGCAAATTCGCCAATTTCAGTCATCTCTCCGTTTCTTGGATTGAACCAGGCGGCTTTTACCTTCTCACCGGAAATAACGCCCATCTTAACGGTAGTCCGGTTTCCGGTGGGAATATAGACAAAGGCATGTGCTTTTCCACGGATAGCACAGGTGTAATGCGCGCAATCACCTTGTCCTGATGCAATCAAAGACTGATCAGGTAGCAAATTGGCCATAGGCCTTGATTCCATTAACTTTTTCAATAAGCCTGCCTGGGTGGCCCCCGCTAAATCCAGCGCTTGCTGCCAGTACATGAAAGTCCTTTGCGAATGTTTTTTGCGTGTTGCATCGGTAAACTGCCAGATAGGCTGTGCCCCGTAGGTGAATCCTGCACATCCTGAAAACACACTCCAGTAGGCGGCAAGCCTCACATCCGTTGAGGTGAATACACCATTGTCTTCCACATCATAGTTGATCCCATGGCCTTCGTAGCAAGGCTCCGAGTTAATGGTAGGCTTTGGATCAGGCAGGTTCCAGTCGGCAATGGCTGCCGTATAAGCTTTTGTATTATTGACTTCCGCATGGTAAGAGCCCCAGGTATGAAAATCGATCCATTCATCCTTGTGAAACCAGTTAGAGGATGAATTAAATGAATGGTAGGTCATCAGTGTAGTGGTGTAATCTGCTTTGCCATCCTGCATGAAAATATCGTTGGTACCGTCGGCTATCCCTTCGGCCATGGCACGCCAAAGCTCAAGTCCGTTGGGGCGTTCATCCGGATGGCGATCGCCCCCCATTATCCAAATGATATTCTGATCCTTCCGGTAACGGTTACCCAAAAAATAGCCATAAGCGTAAGCTTGTTCCTTTGTGTTGAACAATGCACGGTCGCTTCTTGGGGTAACCCACTCCCCCCAGGAGGGTACCAGGGCAAGATACAGCCCTTTGGCAGCTGCAGTCTGAACAGCATAATCCACATGGTCCCAAAAATCATATTCCGCAGCATTCGCAGGATTACTGCCTTTGGTAACAGCAGGCTTTCCCGGATCTTCCCCTTTGAAAATGCTGTCATTGTAATAGTTGGTCGCCTTATCAGTGTGGATGAATTCGCTGATTATGACCGTTTGAATCACATTGAAGCCCTTTTCACTTCGGTTATCCATATATCTTTTTATCTCTTCACGGTTAAGGCGGTGAAGCATTTCCCACCCTGTATCGGCCAGCCAGAAGAATGGAGTGCCGTCCTGATAGCTGATAAGATGTGGATTGTCGGCCGATACCTTTAATCTGCCATGATCTTTCCATGGTTGTGCCTGCAGGTGAAGGCTAAAAATAATGAGTATAAATAAAATGCTGGATTTCATCTGTTGGTAATTTGTTATTTAATTGGTCAGATGGAACCCGCCAAACACCGGTACTCTGGATTCCTCTGTATAAGTAAATTTTCTCATGGCTCGCTTCATGGTTTCGCTTTTGAGGAGGCTGCTTTTCTTTTTAGCAAATATTCATCCAGTTTAAAGTAAGCTTTGGCCAACAGATATCCGTAAGCTGCCCCTATGATAGCTCCCACAATAACATCGCCCGGATAGTGAACCCCATTGTAGATGCGACTGTAGGAAACAAGCACTGCCCAGATGAAAAGCCAGTATTTAAGTATTTTAAACCGCTGATCAAGGACAAAATACAGTAAGGTAGTCAGTCCAAACACATTGGCTGCATGGGAAGACGCAAAACCATACATGCCGCCCGGACCTGCCTTGCTCAAGCGGATCATACCAACCAGCGAAGGATCATGCGAGGGGCGCAAGCGATGAACAGTTTCTTTCAATACCCCGGAAGCCGTTTGATCACAAAGCATGATTACGGTACCAACAAAAACAAGCATCAGTACACCCCTCATTTTATACTGCCGGATCAACAGGAAAGCGATCAGAAGGTACATGGGTATCCAAATCAGCCTGTCGCTCAGCCAAAACATGATGGGGTCGAAAAAACTGCTGTGCCATCCGTTGATCAGCAGGAAAAGGCCCCGGTCCAGTGATTGCAAAAATTCCATATTAATTCTCTGTGCTTTTAATTAACTGATCGTACAATAATTCACTTACTTCTGCAACGATTTGCCGGCAAATGATCTTGTGATGGGTCCTCTGCAGAACATCATTCTCAGAGGCATATTTGGTAAGCAATTCTTTGCAGTTCACCGTTCCATGATTGGCTTCAACTTTATGATATAATTCACGCACCATGACGTAGCTGTTCAGCTTGGTATCCATGTCTTTAGGATCTTCATTGCCATGGGCAAGACCAAGCACCATAAAAGCGCCGGTTACTGCCCCGCAAGTTTTGCGAAGGCGTCCCATTCCTCCGCCAAAAGTGGAAGATATTCGTTTGGCTGTCGGTAAATCCAGATTAAAATAATCGGCATAAGCCAGCAAAACAGATTGGGAACAGGCATAACCCTCATCAAAATACGACTGGGCACGGCTTATGACTGTTTCTTTGGCTTCAGGTAGTAGTTCCATGGAAGATTGAATTGGTCAGACAAAGATTATATAAATCGGTTGAACAACCAAACTTATTATTTTGGTCAATGAAGGAAACTCCTTTGAGTGGATATTTTAATCGATCAATGATAAAGTAAAGTAAAACTGCATACCAAACCACCAACATTTCTTTAAGGAGATGGTTCCGATTAATGGTTCGTTCGATGTTCGTTCGAAGGTGGTTCGAAGGTAGTTCGAAGATGATTAGAATAAACACGAATCAACTTCTAACCATTTTCTAACAGTTTTTGAATCATCAATGAATGACTTTTGGGTCAAAAAGAGATGGGTAAAAAAATAATTTCTGACTTATAATTAAAATACAACAAACGGGGACAGTGGATTTGCTTAGCGGATAGTTTTAAATAATCAGCCAGTTGCGGTCGGTGTTATTTGCCTTCCCTGAATTGGGTAGGTGTTTTTCCTACCGCTTTCTTGAAGGCCAGGTTAAAGGTCCCCTTGGTATTAAAGCCCGATTCGTACATCACTTCAAACACAGGCTTATCCTTATCCGCCAGCAATAACAGGCAGGCATGGTTAATTCGTAAATGGTTGATGTAATCATTTACGTTTCGATGCTGAAGGATATTGATGGCCTGGGAGATGTTTCTTTCTTTATCGTTGACAGCCAGTGCAATCTGTTCAAGGGTAAGTTCGGGATCAAGGAACATTTTCTTACCGGTCACCTGTGCTTCAATTCGGTGCATCAATGCCTGCAACTCAGAAGCGGGTAGCTGTACTGCTTTGGGCTTTACTTCATCCTCCACAATTTTATGGGTGATGGTATTGTAGAAAATGGCAAAAAAGAACAAAAAGAAATAACTGATACTAATCAGGTTGATGGTGGGAGCTACCGGACTGCCCATCCTGTCAAAAATGAATGTGACAATGGCATTCAGACAACCAATGGCATAGCCGTAAACGATAAAACGCAACCAGCGAATATCAATGCTTTGGATTGTAAGGGCACTTTTTTGTGCCCTTACCTCTTTTTCAACATTTAGCAGTAAGCGGATCATCAGAAAATTATAGATCAGGTATTGAATCTTGACGATAATGTCGACCGCCAGGGCGGTATTATAGACAAAGGAGTTCTTAATGTAAATATTCGCCCAGATATAGTGGTTGCCTTTGATGATCCATATTGCCATAAAGAAAAGAAAGAACAGCAGAAAAGGCACAAAATGCATGGCATGTTTTTTATTCAACCTAAACTCTTTGGACAGACAATACCGGGTATAGAAATAAAATAGCGGCACCCAAAGACAATAAAGCGGCTTATAGATGTAATGCAAGTAAGGATAATTGTAAAAATAGGTCCAGTCGGCCGACAGGGAAAGACTGTTCAATCCGTTGGTCAAAACCTCCACCGATGCGTACAGGGCAAGCATCAGGCTTCGGGGATGTTTCCTTCCTTTGTGAAACAAAAGTAGGGTCAACACCAGCATGGTATACATGATCAGCAAATGAACCGTCTTGGCCATAAATACATTTACTTTTTGAACGGGATAAAAGTAGTGATTTCAATTATCCTTTCAGTGAAAAAAAACTTAAGGTAAAAAGGTATAAAATCATGTTTTTGTACCAACATTGTCCTTAGTAATCCTATTTTTATACGCTGATTAATTGACAGAACTATTTTAATAGTTATAACCTAACGGATGATACCTCAACTTATAAAAACCAGTTGCAGCATTTACAGAATGTTGTTCCTTTTATGCATCTTGTTCTTTACCTTGTGTGTTTTGCCGCTATCAGCCCAACAGCCCGGTAATATCTCTGTGAATAAAAATGACTTAAGAAAACGAATATCCATCAATGACAACTGGAGTTTTTATAAATATGACAAGGCTGATGATGCCGATAATTTGATCTATGATGTCAGGCCCGAAGTGACAGAGGGTGAAAATAAGGTTGCCGATGCCAGGCCTACAGAAGCCGTTAAAATGGAATCAGCGCGAAAGGTATTAAAACAATGGATACTGCCTTCAGCAAATGCTTTTATCAAGGATCCTCAAAAAAGACATGTTCGCCCTGCAGGAGATCCCGGGAATGACTTCGACTTTGTAAAGGCTGATTTTGACGACCACTTATGGAAGAAAGTAAACCTTCCGCATGATTGGGCTATTGAAGGCCCTTTCTTTGCTGGGCCCAATCCAGAGGTAGGCGGTGGAATGGGCAGACTGCCTGTCAACGGGGTGGCCTGGTACCGCAGGAAACTGGACATTCCGGCATCGGACGCAGGTAAATCTGTCTTTCTGGATGTGGATGGAGCAATGTCGTATGCCATCGTTTGGCTGAACGGTCACCTGGTGGGAGGTTGGCCTTATGGGTACAACTCCTGGCGACTGGACCTAACCCCTTATATCGTTCCCGGCGGTGAAAATCATCTGGCCATTAGGATAGACAATCCCAACCACTCGGCTCGCTGGTATTCAGGTGCCGGTATTTACCGCAATGTATGGCTGATAAAAGCCAACCCTGTTCATATAGGACAGTATGGTACAACCATCACCACAAAAGATATTTCGAAAACATCGGCGACTATTGACTTTTCATTAACTGTGGATAATGATTCAGAAACAGATGCCGTTGTTGAAGTTGTAACCAAAATATATCCCCTGGATGAGAAGGGCAGTAAGGCTAAAAAGCCAAATGCAATGTTTACCACTTATCCCTCAAAAGTAGTTAAAGGGCAAAGTGCAACGATAAATGCAACGCTAACTTTAAAGAATCCAAATCTTTGGGGACCGCCTCCTGCGCAGAAGCCCAACCTCTACATTGCCGTGACCACTTTAATTGAGAATGGAAAACCAATCGACAGTTATGAAACCCGCTTTGGGATACGCTCTTTGGAGTTCAACCCAAATAAGGGACTATTGGTCAATGGGGAGCATATCCAGATCAAAGGGGTCAATCAACACCATGACCTTGGAGCATTGGGCGCTGCCTTTAATACCCGTGCTGCTGAGCGTCAGCTGGAGCTGTTAAGGGAAATGGGATGCAATGCCATCCGCATGTCGCACAATCCACCGGCTCCCGAGCTGCTGGAACTGACCGACCGAATGGGCTTTCTGGTCATCGATGAGATCTTCGACTCATGGGAAAGAAAAAAGACTCCCCATGACTTCCACCTGATATTTCCTGAATGGATGGAACCGGATGCCCGAGCCTTTGTGCGCAGGGACAGGAACTGCCCATCGGTTATCATGTGGAGTTTTGGCAATGAGGTAGGGGAGCAGTATACCGGTGAAGAGGGCGGTGCTGTGGCTAAAAAGATATCTCAAATTATTAAGGAAGAAGATGCTTCTCGTCCAACGACTATAGCCATGAATTATGCCAAGCCGGATATGGCATTGTCCAAAGTGCCTGATGTGATTGGTCTCAATTACCAGGGAGAGGGAATTCGTCAGGCGCCCGAGTTTGAAGGTACAGAACGGATTCGGACTGCCCCCCAGTATGATGCATATCATGCAAAGTTTCCTGACAAGATGATTGTAAGCACTGAAACGGCTTCTGCATTCAGCAGCCGGGGTGTTTACCTGTTTCCTGTATCAAAAGAGATAAGCGCCCCTGTCAGGGATGGCCGTGGCGGGGATTCGAAAAACTACCAGGTGAGCGCCTATGAGCTGCATGCGGTTGACTTTGGCTCTTCGGCCGATAAGGTCTTTGGCTCGGTGGAAAGCCATCCTTTTGTAGCAGGGGAGTTTGTTTGGACCGGCTGGGATTATATTGGCGAGCCCACCCCTTATTATGAGGCTAGAAGTTCCTATACCGGCATTCTCGATCTGGCAGGCTTTAAAAAGGACCGGTTTTACCTGTATCAATCACACTGGTTGCCGGAGAAACCGATGGCACATATCCTGCCTCACTGGAACTGGCCGGAAAGAATTGGGCAGATCACCCCGATGCATGTGTTTACCTCAGGGGATGAAGCGGAGCTGTTTCTCAACGGCCAATCTTTGGGGCGTAAGAAAAAGCTGCCCTATGAATATCGCCTTCGCTGGGATGAGGTAAAGTATCAACCCGGAGAGCTAAAGGTGATTGCCTACAAGCAAGGAAAGAAATGGGCCGAAGAAGTTGTAAAGACTACCGGCATGGCCAATAAATTGATGGCTTTTGCTGATCGAAAGGTATTAAACGCCGATGGTAAGGATCTGTCATTTATCACCGTCCGGATAGCTGACAAGGCAGGGCTTATGGTTCCCCGTACCAATAACAGAATGGAATTTAGCATTGAGGGGCCCGGTGAAATAGTAGCTACTGATAACGGAGACCCTTCCAATATGGAAGCTTTTTCTTCCCATAACCGACAGGCGTTTAGTGGTATGGCCCTTGTTATTGTCAGGTCGAAAGCAGGGCAGTCAGGAACCATTAAGGTGAAAGTACAGTCTGCAGGTCTTAAGGATACGCAGGTTGAACTTCAAAGTAAATAATTATGTGAGGTAACAAATAAACACAAATAGCCAGCACCTTGAAATAAATAGTATCATTGCATTGAAACCTGATTAAATAACATCTAATGCTTAACCCAATCACTTTAAAGACCAGCCTTTCCTACAGGATTGCAATTTCGGTAATTACCGTAACCTGCCTGCTGATGATTTCATGCAGTATCTTAAAACCTCATAAAACATATCCGAAGGAAAAATGGGTAGGAACATGGAGTACTGCCCCGCAGCTGGTAGAGCCTGGCAATATGCCCCCGGCACCGGGTCTTGCAAACAATACTTTAAGGCAGGTAGTAAGGGTATCTTTGGATGGAGATTCCTTAAGAATGAAGTTCTCCAGTGAATACAGCCAGAGCCCGGTAACGATCAATGCAGTGCAAATTGCAGTATCAAAAGGTGGAAGCAATATCGATGCAACTACCGTTACAGCCTTGAAATTTAATGGAAGTCCAACAGTTACCATGGCACCCGGTACAGCCATTACCTCAGATCCGGTAGCCTTTCATTTGACTCCCCGGATGGATGTTGCCATTACCATCTTTTTTGGCCAGACCTCACAAACGGTAACAGGGCACCCCGGATCACGCACGACCAGCTATCTCCTTAGCGGTAATACGATCTCGTCGGTTGATTTTGCCGGATCAGTCAACACAGATCACTGGTATGTCATCAACGGCATTGACGTGAAAGCTCCTGAGAATGCTGCTGCTATCGCTATTATTGGCAATTCAATTACCGATGGCCGAGGTTCTGAAACCAACAGGCAAAACCGTTGGCCGGATATCTTGTCGGAGCGGCTACTAAAGAATCCTTCTACCCAGCACATCAGTGTTCTGAATATGGGTATAGGTGGCAACTGCGTACTGAAGAACTGTCTAGGTCCTTCTGCTATCAGCCGCTATGAAAGGGATATCCTTAATCAAAAAGGGGTACGCTGGGCCGTGGTCTTTGAAGGAGTCAATGACCTGGGGAGCGCTTCTGAGAGTACGGCTCCTAAAGTGGCCACTGATCTAATTGAGGCCTACAAGCAAATGATTGCCCTGGCCCATACTAAAAACATTAAAGTCATTGGCGCTACCATCATGCCCTTTAAGAATCATTCCTACTATACCCCGGCCCGTGATCAGGCCCGCATTACCGTCAATGAATGGATACGCAACAGTGGCAGCTTTGACGGGGTAATCGATTTTGATCAGGCCATGCAAGATCCGCTGGACAATACAAGCCTATTGCCTTCTGTGCAGTCGGATTATTTACATCCCAATGTTGCCGGTCACAGGATGATGGGCGAATCGGTGGATCTTAACCTTTTCAAGTAATAATGTAATTGGAAAGAATAGTAAAGCTTAACTAAATTGATTAAATTACAGATAATAAATACACATTAAATGCAACCAAGAAAAATATTGCTCATAGGACTTCTTTTACTGACTACCAACCTTTTTGCCCAGGATCCCAACTTTTACATCTTCCTATGTTTTGGCCAGTCGAACATGGAAGGGCAGGGTACCATAGAGACTCAGGACAGAACTGTTGACAGTCGCTTTAAGGTGATGGAAGCGGTTAACTGTTCCAACCTGGGAAGGATACAAGGCAAGTGGTATACGGCCATTCCTCCTTTATGCCGCTGCTACAGCGGACTGTCTCCTGCCGATTATTTTGGCAGGAAGCTGGTAGCCAATCTTCCTGCCAATGTCAGGGTAGGAATTATCAATGTCTCGGTAGCCGGGTGTAAGATTGAACTGTTTGATAAAGTCAATTACCAGACCTATGTTTCATCTGTCACTGAAGATTGGTTAAAAAACATCATTGCCGAATATGGGGGCAATCCTTATGCCCGGTTAGTGGAGATGGCAAAGCTGGCCCAGAAGGATGGCGTCATCAAGGGAATTCTGTTGCACCAGGGAGAGTCCAATACTGGCGATACACAATGGCCTGTTAAGGTGAAAGGGATATACAACAACCTTCTGAATGACCTGAATCTTAAGGCTGATTCAGTACCATTGCTTGCCGGTGAAGTGGTTGGCGTTGACCAGGGTGGCGTTTGTTCCAGCATGAATACCATCATTGACAAACTTCCCCAGACCATTCCCACTTCGTATGTCATCTCCTCAAAAGGATGTACCGATGCTACTGATAATATCCATTTCAATTCGGCGGGCTACCGTGAACTTGGTACCCGTTACGCCAACAAGATGCTTCCTTTGCTGGGTTATGAACCGGCCACCTACCTGGAAGCTGAATGCGGAATTCTTGGAGGCAGCTGGTTGATCAAGGCAGATACCAAGGCTTCCAATGGAAGGTATATCACTATCAATGATGGATTAAACAGCACAGTTGAGGCTCCGACAGAAGCTGCTGGCACCATCACCTATTCGATTTCAGTGAATGCAGATACCACTCGCTATATTTGCGCCCGGGTTAGCTGTCCCGATACCGATAGCGATTCCTGGTGGGTAAAGATGGACAATGGATCGTATCAGCTGTTTTCCGCACAGCCAACCATTGGCTGGCAATGGTTGAAGTTGGGCGCTTACAAGCTTTCCAAAGGACCACATAATCTGACAATTGCCTATGGGGAAGATGGCGCTAAAATGGATAAATTAAGCATTGCAAGAGAAGATTTCATCCCCTCGGGTACATTGGATGCGGCAAAAAATAGTTGTACTCCATATCTTACTTCCGTAGAGGAGGATCTAACGCAAAGTGTTGGCTATGCTTTAGGGGTGAACTATCCCAATCCTTTTAATGGAAGCACAAGCATCTCCTTCAGCATTCCCTCAATGGATTATGTGTCACTAAAGGTATACAATATTCTGGGCAATGAGGTAGCCGAACTGGCAGGAAAAGAGTATCCTCAGGGGTTACATACTGTACAGTTCCAATCGGATAATCTTCCCAAAGGAATCTATTTTTACACCCTTAAAGTCGGTAAGTTTAGCACGAGCCGTAAAATGATCCTTCAGTAGAAATAAATATTGGAAGAGGCTGCCCAAAAACGCTGTGGTTTCCTGTGTTTTCACTCCATGGTTCTCTGTGTTTATAAATAAACAGTTGAGCCACAGCGTTCCACGGAGTAGAACTTCAATGATTTGAATATCCCGGACAGCCTCTGCCTCGTTTAACCAGTCATCTGTCAAACGATAAAGTCAATCATCCATTCCCATAAAAAATGGTCTTAAAACATGTTTTCTTACCTTAAACAAAGAATTTGCTTTTATTTTTATCCGTGAAATAAAGAGGCCCCGGTTATATTCTGTGAAGTGACCGAAGTTAGATGTTCAAAATAAAGTAAATTGCCACAGGATGATATGCCTGACTAAACATTGACAAAATGACAAGAAAAATAATCTCAATATCTCTATTACTGGGTGTTATCTTTTTGCAGGCAACTTTTGCACAAAAGACTGTCACAGTAAAAACGGCCAGTAAAAAGCAGATCATTGATGGTTTTGGAGGATCCATTGCCTATTATGAAGGCTGGGTAGTGGCTCATTCAAAGCGTGCCCTGATTTACGATTATCTGTTTAAGGATTTAGGTTTGAGCATCTTCAGGGCCCGTAACATGTACATGAATGAGGGAGCTTACAACCAGGGAGTGGTGGATACAAGAAGTATCATCCTTGAAGGTAAAAAAAGGGGATCATTTGATGTGCTGATGTCTTCATGGTCACCTCCGGGAAAATACAAGAGCAACGGCAAGCCTGCCAATGATGAGACAATGGCTACCCTGGCTGTCGATACGGCAGGGCATTTTGTATATGGCGACTTTGCCAAATGGTGGCTTAAATCCTTACAGGAATATAAATCCAAAGGGATTGATGTTAAATACCTTAGCATTCAGAATGAGCCTAACTGGAATCCCGGCTATGAGGGCTGTATCTTCATGCCCACAGAGCAGATTGTCAACGACAAGAAACTTGGTGTCAATGTAAAAGTGGCCTCCTATGCCAAAGCTTTCAGCGCTGTTTATGACACCATCACAAAATACAGTGCTTCCCTGAATATTCAGCCTAAAATGATTGGGCCGGAAGTACTGGGCATTGAGAATGCCTGGGGAGGGCGTCCGGGCGATTACACCAAAACCATGGACATGAGCAAATGCTACGCGGTGGCCCACCATCTGTATACAGGTACAGACGCAGCAACCATGGTCACCAATATGAGCGTCTTGAATACCGCCTACCCCAACATCCCCAAGATGCAAACGGAATATAGTGATAAGGACTGGTTGACATTGTCCGGTATCATCCATAATTCGCTGGTAGTGGAAAACGTTTCTGCTTACCTGGTATGGGATTTAATATGGCCCGGCAGTGATTTTATCAATATGGAGAATCCCTGGACCTCTGGTTCATGGGTAAACCCCAATGGTTTTAAGGTTGGCCCCAAGTATTATATGTTTAAGCAATTCGCCCATTTTATAAAACCGGGCTACAGCAGAGTAGAGGCTACTGGAAGTACTTCGACCCTTAGAGTATCAGCTTACATGAGCCCTGATGCACAAAATTTGAGCATCATTGCCATCAACACTTCTGCAAATGCCGACTCTATTACTATTTCCCCTGCTTCTTATACCATTTCTTCGGGAGATATCTACAGGACTTCAGATACCGAAAATTGCATACTGGCCGGTACTTATAAGGACGGAAAAGTCAAACTTCCCCCTAAATCAATTACTACGCTTGCACTAAAAGGAGCCTTTACAACAGATGTAAGTTCTATTGTCAGTGAAGAGCGACAGCCTTTGGCATTCCCTAATCCATTTCATGAGGAGATTACGCTAAACCTTCAGCAATTCAGCAATAAAGCGGTTGTTGAGATTTTTAATCTCTCCGGAATGAGGCTTTATTGGCAGACAGCTGAAAATTTAACGTCTCCCAAGATAGGATCAGAGCTGCCCAAAGGGATTTATTTGCTGAGCATTACCGATGGAAACCAACGCTTCACCAATAAAATAATAAAGCAATAACTGAATGAGATTTATTAAACCTGTTAAAATAGTTGGCCTGTTGATGCTTTCCCTGCCATTTTTGGGGAATGCCCAGTCTCCTTCTTTTCAATCATATATGAATCCGGTCATCCCGGGAGATCATCCCGACTGTACCCTTACCAAAGTAGGTAAAGACTATTATACCACCGGTTCATCGTTTAACCCAACCCCGGTTATTTACCATTCAACCGATTTGGTGCACTGGGAAGCAATCGCTCAGCCGGTAAGCGCCGCATGGTCCAACTACGGCGATTCCCCCGGTGGTGGCTGCTGGGGTGGCCATATCGTTTATTACAATGGCAAATACTGGGATTTCTTTGCACGGGCTTTTACCATGTACTACGTGAAGGCGGATAACCCCAAAGGCCCCTGGAGTACCCCGGTGAAAGTGAATAATCCTACTACCATTTCCTATGGACTTGGCGGGGATAATTCAATATTTATTGATGATGACAATAAATGGTATATGATCATCAAAAACGGTAAGCCCAACAATGGGATTGTTGAACTAAGCGCTACAGGTCAGCCTACCGGGGTGGTTTACGATCTGAAATGGCTGAATCCGGATCCTGCCAATATATACAGCTGGGCCGAAGGGCCAGTGATGTGGAAATATAAAGGCTATTATTACTATTCCTTTGCACGCGATGTAGGGGGAGGACAGAAAGTAATGCGCAGCAAAACCCTTACGGCCGATCAGTCGGCCTGGGAAATGCTGGGCGATTTCTTTAATGAGAACGACCCTCTGGTGGCAGGTTCTCTTTTTACTGGTCCCAACCATGCATCCAATGCTGTTGTGATTGATGATAGTACCTCATGGGTGATGCACCCGGTTTATGCTAAAAGTGAATGGAAAGGGCAGGGCCGGCAGGGATTACTGAACCAGGTTCGTTACAATACTGACCTGCGCCCAGTAGCCGATTATCCTGTCAATAGCTCGTTTACAGCCCCTAAGTTGCCCAGCAGCGGTATTCCATGGATGGTACCTAAATCTGATTCTTTTACCTCCTCTGTACTGAATCCTGAATGGTCTTTCGTGGGATTTACTCCTAAAGACAAATACTCTCTAAGCCAACGTCCCGGCTGGTTGAAGCTATCGCCTAAAAGTTCCACCAAAGGAAATACGATCATTAAAAATGACGGAGAGCATAACTATTCCCTGATCACCCGCGTGGATTTCAATCCTAAAACCCCCGCTGATGAGGCTGGCCTTCGAATTATGCGGGGTGATGAAACCATGTTTGTCAAACTGATCAGCACTTATTCTGCGGAAGGCAAGAAAGTTATTGCCTTTAGTTTTAATACTACCAGGTATGAGGTTGACAATACGGTAGGCGATACCCTGTGGCTTAAAATGGCCAGGGTCAACCACAAGATCAGCGCCTGGTTCAGTAAAAATGGGTACACCTGGTCTTCTATCGGGCAGAGTATTGATATATCCGTTGTTGATTCTTATTCCGATTTCACCTCCTGGGCAGGAACAAGGCAAGGACTGTATGTACAGGGCAGCGATGCTTTTTTCGACCTTTATATCTATCGCGATGCCTATACCCAGATCATGGCTGAAAGTCCGGCAAATCAGTATGGCACTACCCGAAGCGCCCCTGTCTCGGCAGTGAGCATGGTGGACAATATCCACAATAATGATTGGGCCCTGTATGCCGGGGTTGAATTTGGCAGTGACGATTATCCCATGATACCCGATTCCGTCGAGTTTGCCGCTTCAAGCATAACAGCCGGGGGAAGTATCCAGGTTTGGCTCGATTCACTTGATACGGGTACAAAAATTGCAGAATGCGCCATTGGAAATACCGGCAGTTGGTCTGTCTTCAAAAGATATAAAGCTCCCGTAACGGCTGTAACTGGCAATCACGACGTATATTTGAAGTTTAAAGGTGCCGGTACCAATAAGCTATTTCAGCTTCGCTGGATCACTTTCAGCAAAAAACCAAATCTTACCAATACTGCTTCTCTGATCAAAAAGCAAGGAAAGTTTTCGATGTATCCCATTCCTGCAAATGATAAGCTTTCTATCCATTCGGAGTTTATATTCAATAATGTGGAGATATATGACATGTACGGGAAGAAGGTTTATCAGCAGAAGATTAGTGCAACCCAAGTTTCCATTGTGAATCTAAAACTTGCCCGGGGGTTGTACGTAGTGACAATCAGCAGCGATCGGTATACAGCTTCTTCCAAATTAAAAATCGATTAATAATAACTATCCATGAAAAATAACATCTACCTGTTTATAATAGCTCTCTTATTTAGCGGTTCAGCAATTTTTGGCCAAGAAAAGATGGTCTCGGCTGATGCATCTCCTTCTGTTGACAATGGCGCTTTGTTACAGATTGAAGGGCCCATTGCTGAAGGAAAGGAAAAGTTTTTAGGCTGTGCTTACAGCAGCGGCCAGGCTACCAACTTTCAAAACTACTGGAACCAGGTGAGCCCTGAAAACGCGGGCAAGTGGGGTAGTGTGGAAGGCACGCGTAATGTGATGAACTGGAGTAGCCTTGATGCCGCTTACAATTATGCCAAAAAATATGGCATGTTGTTTAAGGAGCATACCCTGATATGGGGTGCCCAGCAACCTGCATGGATGGCTTCACTGGATACCACCTCCCAGCGTAATGAGATTGAACAGTGGTTTTCCCTTTTGGCTACCCGTTATCCCGATATGGAATACATTGATGTGGTCAACGAGCCCCTGCACAATGCTCCCAATGGAATGACTCCCTGGGGAAGCACCACCAAAAATATCGACTATGCCAAAGCTCTTGGAGGTGCCGGTACTACAGGCTGGGACTGGATCATTAAATCCTTCCGCATGGCCCGTAAGTATTTTCCCAATGCAAAGCTGATCATGAATGAATACGGCGTTATCAACAGCAGTACGGAAACCCAGAGATATATCCAGATCATCAACCTGCTGAAGGCCAATAACCTGATTGACGGTATTGGCGAACAGGCCCATGCATTTACCACCACAGGTACAACAACAGCTACCTTAAAAGCCAATCTGGATGCCCTGGCAGCTACCGGCATCCCTATCTATCTTACTGAAATGGATATTGACGGGCCAACCGACCTGGCACAGCTTAAAGAGATGCAAAGAGTGTTTACCCTGTTCTGGGAGCATCCGGGAGTGAAAGGTATCACCATGTGGGGCTTCAGGGTTGGATTGTGGAGATCGGATCAGGGGGCGTATCTTGTTACTAAAATTGGTGTGGAAAGACCTGCACTGAAATGGCTGAGGGCCTATGTGAGTGAAACCCTGGTAAAAACCCAGTCCATCACTGTTGCGTCAACTGAAAACAGCAAAGAAATTAAAAAGATCGGGGGAACCCTCAACATGGTGGCACAGGTATTACCGGCCAATACCACCATCCCCAATATCACATGGACTGTCTCTCCAACTTACCGGGCTACCATCGATGCCAATGGATTACTTACCGCACTTGGCACTGGCAATGTAATTGTTACTGCCACCTCCTGGGACGGCTCCGGGGTGAAGGGCACAGCAGTGATTGTCGTTACCAATGAGTCCACAGGAACAGAAGACACACCACTGGCAGATAAGATTTCAGTCTACCCAAATCCTGTGGTCAACGGAAGTTTTACCATCAGCGGAATAGCATCCGTCAAACAAATAGAACTCATCAACCTTGTGGGTGAAAAGGTAAAGACATTCACCAATTTAGGGCAATCTTCCTTAAATATCGAGGCCGATGTTCCCCGGGGCGTTTATATGCTGAACTTCTATGATGGCAACAACAACATTTTCAAGAAAATAATCATCCAATAACATTTAGAGGGATCCTTGACTGCTAAGCTACAGCTTGTCTTCCGGACAAAATCTGCAAAATGCACAATGACAGGAGTGATCCAGGGTCATTGTGCATTTTTCTTTTAGTCCAACCCTTGCTGCTTTTTCGGATTGGAAACAATCTTTTTAACTCAAAAAATCCGGTATCCTTACATTCCGGACTGCTAAACCATTGCCATTTTCTGATACCTATCTGATACCTATCTGATACCTTTCTGTAACCTCAGATACAGAAAAGTTACAGAAAAGTTACAGATAGGTATCAGAAAATGGCAATGCTTAGCATGATAAACGGGTGTAAAAAACATAGGAAAATTATCCTGGTTAAGTAAGTTGACCGGAGCTGTAAACGAAATAGTAAGATTTACTTTTGACTCACCGCGGGGATAATAATATTTATAAGTATCAGCCAACTCCTTTTCTTAATTAACTTCTTTTCAATGTGAGTGGGCTGGCTGACAATTTGGGTTTGTGACATTCTTTTGGCAAGCAGTTTATGCATAATTTCAAGGGAAATGCTTCAATGTAACCTTATCGTTACTTTATTTTTAAGATTAAGTATTGATTAATATATGAAGCAACACTTAATTATATTTGTCCTGAATTCAATTCAGATATCATCAATAACAACAGAATTTCAGGATGAATTTTTTAAGAGAAATTTTAACACACACATAGAATGAAAGATTTATTAGTCTATTGTCATCAAAAGGGGATTTCCTTGCCAAAGGAATTAGTGGAACTCCTTGAAAATTGCAAAAGTTTAACAGTATTCAATAGTTCTGAAGAGTTAGCTACAGCTTCAACAGGCGGACTTCAAAACGATGCGTTTGAGGTAAGTTATGAGGTGGAAGGGAAAGGTCTGTATACCGAGGCAATTGTACATCGGGTAAAAAATGGTATTTCGGCCAATTACACGGATGCCTATATGCGCCGGCGTGACCCTGATACAATGGTTATCGCTGATGACCAGCCTACAGATAAACCTCGATTTAAAGACAGGTTCGGCTATGAATTTGAACCTTTGCGAACGGCTACCTTCGACTGGTTAAAACAGCAGGACCTGGGGGTGTTTTTCTTCTTTGCCGGTCGTGATGGTATTGGATCAGGAGGTGTGGCCGTGGTACCCGCCAACGCTGCCTTTTTTGCCATGGGCCTTTCCATGCTCCAGCAAATGGTTCCGGTCGATGAACTTGCTGAGGGGTTTAAAGTACAGTCGGTAATCTACGTGGCTCCGCCCTTCAGGCATACCCATTTTGAGGGCAAACAGATCGTTGTGCACAATCGTTTGGACGAGGTACATGAATTGTTCTCCTATAACTTATATCCCGGCCCAAGCGCTAAAAAGGGCCTTTACGGGGTCTTGCTTGCCCAGGGTGAAAAAGAAAACTGGATAACGGCCCACTGCTCCACTGTTCAGGTGGTAAGCCCGTATGACAATACAACCACCTTTATGCATGAGGGAGCCAGCGGGGGTGGAAAGAGTGAAATGCTCCAGCACGTGGTTCGTGAACCCAACGGGCAAATTCTTATTGGTGAGAATACCGTCTCGGGTGAAAGAAGGTTGATCAGCATTCCGCTGCTTTGTTCCTTTAACCCGGTAACCGATGACATGGCCCTTTGCCATCCTTCCATCCAGAAGAAAAATGGCCGGCTAAGGGTGATGGATGCCGAAAATGCATGGTTTATCAGGGTAGATTCCATCACGCAGTATGGCGATGATCCTTTTTTGGAAAAGATCACCCTTAATCCTTCCAAGCCATTGCTTTTTTTGAATATTGAATCCACCCCGGGAGCCACTGCCCTGGTTTGGGACCATACTTTTGATTCACCCGGTAAAAGATGTCCTAATCCGAGGGTAATCCTGCCCAGGGATATCGTGCCCGGTGTCTTAAATAAACCGGTTTCTGTTGATGTACGCAGTTTTGGAGTGCGTACCCCGCCCTGTTCCATGGAATCGCCCTCCTATGGCATATTGGGCATCTTCCATATCCTGCCGCCTGCACTGGCATGGCTGTGGAGACTGGTATCTCCGCGCGGACATGCCAATCCAAGTATTGTAAGCACAGGGGGAATGGAATCGGAAGGGGTAGGTTCCTACTGGCCTTTTGCCACCGGAAAGATGGTTCAGCATGCCAATATGCTTTTGGAGCAGATTGTCTCCACCAATAAAGTTCGTTATGTGCTGACACCCAACCAGTATGTAGGGGTGTGGCATGTAGGCTTTAAGCCACAGCTGTTGATGAGGGAATATCTAACCCGCCGCGGCAATGCCTATTTAAGGGATGATCAGTACCAGCCGGCCAGAGGAACTTTGTTAGGTTATGAAATGAATTATCTGACAATTGAAGGAAATAAGATACCTTCGCGGTTTCTAAAAGTGTATCGCCAAAATGAGGTGGGAGAGAAGGGTTATGATGAAGGATACCGCATCCTGGTTGATTTCTTCAAGAATGAAGTGCGGAAATATGATCAGGAAGGAATTTCGCCTTTGGGTAAAAAGATCATCGATGCCTGTTTGAATGATGCCACCATTGAAGAATATGCCGCACTGATAGAATCGAGGAATTCATAAATGTAAAAGAAGAGGCGCGGGAGAGAAGATGAGAAGATGGGAGCAGTGATCAGTGATCAGTTGGCAGCAGAACAATAGTAAATTGCATTTAAGATCTACTGAGTACTGAACACTGAACACTGTTTGTTTACAGCTTTCAATCCTTCAATCCTTCACTCAGGCCAAAAACATAAATTATTGTAATAAATGCTGACAGGTACTAATATTGACAAGGCGGCAGCGCTGCTTAGGGAAGGGAAACTGGTAGTGTTTCCAACAGAAACGGTGTACGGGTTGGGGGCCAACGCGATGGATGCTTTGGCAGTAGCCAGGGTGTTTGCCATGAAAGAACGTCCTAATTTTGACCCGCTGATCGTGCATATTTCTTCACTGGATCAGATGGAACAATTGTTTCAGGCTCCCATTGACCCCCAGGTTTATGAACTTGCAAAAGCTTTCTGGCCTGGCCCTTTGACAATTGTGTATACTAAGCAATCAAGGGTACCCGATTTGATTACTTCAGGGTTAGACACAGTGGCTGTGAGAATGCCATCTCACCCCATAGCATTGGAGCTGATCAGGAAAGCAGGTGTTCCGGTAGCCGCGCCCAGTGCCAACAAGTTTGGTTGTCTGAGCCCTACCCAGGCTTCCCATGTGATCAAGCAAAACATGCATCCTGACTATATCCTGGATGGTGGTTCCACTGATTTTGGCATTGAATCAACGGTGGTTTCTGTAACTGAAGAGGGGGTAAGGATATTGCGCTACGGCGCCATCACGGAAGAACATCTTTCAAAACATGTTAAAGTAATCAGTGGGCACAAGGCCGATGGCGATCACCTGCCTCATGCCCCGGGCATGCTGAAAAGTCATTATGCACCCCGCAAGCCCTTGTATATTCTGGATACCATCGATCACCTGGATTTGCCGGAAGGGTCGGGGCTGATTGTTGGTGCTGAATCAAAGGCAAAGCTTTATCCGGCTATTAAAACAAGATCTTTATCGCAGCATGGCGACATGAATGAAATGGCAGTCAACTTGTTTGCCGTTCTTCATCAGATGGAAGACGATGAGCAGGTAAAGCAGATATATTTTGAGGCAATACCTGAAACCGGCATTGGAAAAGCCATCATGGACAGGGCCCGTAAGGCTGCCTACAGTTATTTGAAAACCAATGAAGATACAGACGCATGAACCGGTTAGGCGAAAGGATAAAAAAGAAGCGGGAGAACCAGAAGATCCAGCTTAACGATCTGGCAAGGCGTGCAGGGATCAGTCCCAGCGCTTTATCCCAGATTGAAAAGGCCAAAGCTTCGCCTTCCATTGTAACGCTAAAGCACATTGCCGAATGTTTGCACACCACGGTGGGGGAGTTGATTGGCGAAAATGAAAACCTTTCCCCGGATCCATTGATCACCAAAGAAGAGATTAAGTTTATCGAGAAGAATGAAAGCGGCAGTGAGTTGTATTTATTGTCCAACCATGATCCGTTAAAGAAGATGGAGACCTACCTTATCCGGTTTGTGAAGAACTCCGATATACAAGGCTTATTTACACCCCATCATGGGCAGGCTTTTTGCCATGTGATTGAAGGTAATTTTGAGTTTCATCTGGATGAGATTGCTTATCACTTAAAGCCAGGTGACAACTTCTATTTTGATACCATACTCTCACACAGGGTTCAACTGACGGGGTCTAAGAAAGGGGAGTTGTTATGGGTAACGACTCCTTCGGTAGTATAATTGGTTTACGATAGTTGGGAGATTGAATAAGAAAGCAACAGTAATATGAACGAAAACACCTCATTTGTGAGAGTTTTTCTGTATATTTATATAGCTTAATTTCACACTTAATCTATCAATGCTATGAGAAATATTATTCGTATTCCTGGGGTTCTTGTAATCTTTTCATTAGTTGTTTTTAACTTTATTCCCAATAATGCCAACTGCCAGTCCAAAACAAAAGAGCAGACCCTTGAAGCTTTTCCCGACAGTATGGCTACCATCTTCAAGCAATCGTGTGTAGGATGTCATCATGACCAAAGTAAAGGCAAGGCCAAAGAATTTATGAATCTTTCGGAATGGGACAGGCTTAGCGGAAAGAAACAGGCCAAAACTGCCCGGCAGATCAATAAGCAGGTAGTAAAAGGCCATATGCCCCCTCCCGATGCACTTAAGAAATTCCCGCAGGCAGCCCTTTCTGCAGAACAAAAACAGACCATTATGGCCTGGTCTAAAGCGGTTAGAAAGAATAAGGGTCAATAGATTAGCAGATACCAAACGTTCCGTTCATTTAAGTGTTCTTTCGAAAATATCCCGAAAGTCAACATACTGCGTGGGTTAATGCAGGCATAGTCAATATCAGTTTAAGGGAAAATGATAAAAAATAAGCTGATTTTATTCTTGCTCTTAATTGGATCTGACCTTGTATGTGGACAGACCAAATACCAAAAGGACTTTGATGAGTTTTGGGTAAATATTCATGATAACTATGCCTACTTAAAGCAACAGGATATTAACTGGGATAAGGTAAAGAAAATTTATAGACCGAAGGCAGACCCCATTTCCAGTAAAGATGAGTTTGTCAGACTGCTGGAAAATGTATTGTGTGAACTGTACAATGGGCACAGTTCATTAAATACCAATTTGGAATCCTCCAACCGTTTGGTCCCCTCAGGACAGGATATGTATGTGGAAAAGATAGGAGGACGATTTATCGTTACAGATTTAAGAAACAACCACGGTGCCCAAAAATGCGGATTGAAAATAGGAATGGAAATACTGGAGTTTAACGGGCAGCCTGTTGAAGAGCAGTTGACAAAATTTCTGCCTAAGTATACCACTACCTACAATTCAGAAATGCTCCAGTTTGCTTTGGACATGATTTTTGCAGGAACACACGATAAGGCCAGAAGTATTACAACATTGGAAAACGGCCATAAGCAAGTTTTCTTTCCCGATAGTGTCAAGATTGAGTCACCAAAGAGGTCGCTGGAATTCAGGCAAATCAATAAAAACACAGGCTATATCAGGATAAATAATTCTTTGGGGAACAATGATTTAATTGCAGCCTTTGATCATGCACTGGACAGCCTGTTTAATACAGACAATCTGGTTATTGATTTAATGGAAACGCCCGGTGGGGGAAATTCTACCGTTGCAAGAGCCATGATGGGCAGATTTATCCATGAGAAATTGCCCTATCAGCAGCATGAAGTGGATGAAACAGCATATGATACCAAAAGATACTGGGTGGAATATGTGTTGCCAAGAAAAAACACCTACAAGGGTAAAGTCTATGTTTTAGTAGGTCATTGGACCGGCAGCATGGGTGAAGGCATTGCTATTGGCTTTGATGGGATGAAAAGGGCAACTGTCATAGGAACTAAAATGGCAGGCCTGCTAGGCTCCATAGAAGGATTTGAGCTGACAGAAACAAAGATCAGGTATCAGTTTCCAACAGAAAGGCTCTACCATGTAAACGGGACACCGAGAGAAAAGTATTTGCCAAAGGTTTTGACAAAAAATACGGAGGAGACGTATAAGGAAATGGCGAAAATAAAATAAAAAATAAAAAGGAAAAGTCTATTATTATGGATAGCCAAGCTGAATATGAATTTGGTAATGTGAATCCTAATGAGGATATTATAACGCGTAATGAAGAATGGCTAAAAATGTAATTGTGTATATTAATTGAAAACCAAAAATTATATTGGCTTGATCTTTTTGACTGGGGAGATATTTTGAGGGATACATTGACTGGAATGGAAAATTCGCAACACTTCAACACGATCAGATGTAATTCGATAGATGATTAGGTAGCTTCCCAAGATTATGTTTCTATATTTTTTATTTTTTGTAGTTAGAAATCTTACTTCAGGAAACATTAAATACTGATAGTCAAGATTCCAGACGAGCATATAGATTTCAGAAACAAATGTTTTGGCAGCATTAAAACCAAATGTTTCTTTGCCATAATCAAAAACAGTTTTTGTATCCTTTTGAAATTCAGTAGATAAAACTACTCGTTTTCTCTCGATTGTAGCCATTGCTCAAAGTCTTTCATTCCTTCCTGTACAGATATAAAAGGGCCTTCTTCAGCTTTTTTTAGTTCATAGGCCAATTCTGCCTGAGAAAGAGGTATATTGGTTGGATGTACCAGATTTTTCCCTTTAGGGGTTTCTTTTGTTTTCCTCATATTGAATTTATTTCAAGCAAATTTACATTATTGGATATTTAGAAACTATCATTCAGGCATAAATTTGGAAATTGATTTTAAATGAGCAGTAGTCAATAATAAGTTTGCAGTATTCAGTAGTCTCAGTTGCCAATCCTTCAGTCCTTCAGTCCTTCAGTCCTTCAATCCTTTACTTAACTCCATAAAAAAGCCCCGTCTTCAATCTGAAGGCAGGGCTTTTCGATATCTAAATGCTTGATTATGCCTGTGAAATAGCAACGGCTACTGCCACTGAGGCACCTACCATTGGGTTGTTACCCATTCCAATCAGTCCCATCATCTCAACGTGAGCAGGTACTGAAGATGAACCGGCAAACTGTGCGTCAGAGTGCATACGGCCCATGGTGTCAGTCATACCGTAAGAAGCTGGACCGGCAGCCATGTTGTCAGGATGCAAAGTACGGCCTGTACCACCACCTGATGCCACAGAGAAATATTTCTTGCCTTGCTCGATACATTCTTTTTTGTAAGTACCGGCAACAGGATGCTGGAAACGTGTTGGGTTGGTTGAGTTTCCAGTGATGGATACATCAACGCCTTCGCTGTGAAGAATAGCTACCCCTTCGCGGACATCATTGGCTCCGTAGCAGTTTACTTTTGCTTTATCGCCTTTTGAATAAGCAATACGGGCAACTTCTTTCAATTCGCTGGTAGCATAATCGAAGTCTGTCTGCACATAAGTAAATCCATTGATACGGGCGATGATCTTGGCAGCATCTTTACCTAATCCATTGAGGATTACGCGTAATGGCTCTTTACGAACACGGTTGGCTGATTTGGCAATACCGATAGCGCCTTCAGCAGCAGCAAACGATTCGTGACCTGCAAGGAATGCGAAACATTTGGTTTCTTCTTTCAGCAACATAGCGGCAAGATTACCGTGTCCGATACCTACTTTGCGGTCATCAGCCACTGATCCGGGGATACAGAAAGCCTGTAAGCCAATTCCTAAGGTGGCAGCGATGTCGGCAGCGTTGGTCTGGCCTAATTTTATGGCAATAGCACCACCTACGATGTATGACCACATGGCATTTTCGAAGGCGATGGGTTGAATGTCTTTTACAATTTTGTAAACATCCACGCCTTTGTCATCGCATATTTTTTTGGCTTCTTCAATGGAAGAGATGCCGTAAGAATTCAACACTTTGTTGATCTGGTTGATTCTTCTGTCGTAACTTTCAAATAATGGCATAGCTGTTTCCTCCTTATTCTTTACGTGGGTCAATAACTTTCACTGCATCTTCCATACGGCCATATTTGCCTGATGCTTTTGTTAAAGCTTCATTGGCATCCATACCGGTTTTGATCATGTCCATCATACGGCCAAGGCTTACAAACTCGTAGCCGATGATTTCACTCTCTTCGCTAAGACCGATTTTGGTGATATAACCTTCAGCCATTTCCAGATAGCGAGGACCTTTGGCAACGGTTCCGTAAAGGGTACCAGTTACACCACGAAGACCTTTACCTAAATCTTCCAGTCCGGCACCGATAGGCAGACCGCCTTCAGAGAAAGCTGTTTGGGTACGTCCGTAAACGATTTGGAGGAATAATTCGCGCATGGCAGTATTGATGGCATCGCACACCAGGTCGGTGTTTAAAGCTTCCAGAATGGTCTTTCCTGGAAGGATTTCAGAGGCCATTGCTGCTGAATGGGTCATACCTGTACAACCAATGGTTTCAACCAAAGCTTCCTGAATAATACCTTCTTTCACGTTCAAAGTAAGTTTGCAGGCTCCCTGCTGAGGGGCACACCATCCAACTCCGTGGGTAAGTCCCGAGATGTCTTTTACTTCCTTTGCTTTCACCCAACGTCCTTCTTCAGGAATTGGAGCCGGGCCATGATTCGCTCCCTGAGCGACACAAATCATGCCTGCTACTTCATGTGTAAAACTCATATAGACTAATTTTTAATTTAAATATATTGAGAACTCAACTTTATTTACTATTTATTCATTTACAATTTACAATTTAAATGCACTGTAATACCTTGTTTCTGCCAGCAAATCGGAAATTGTAAATCGTCTAATTGTAAATTTTTAGAACATCTTCTTTTCCCCAGACTTGTACAACAGCACCTGTGCTTTTTCCATTGTCACCAGGCAGCCATATTTCATGCTTTCAAGCTGAGGTTTTAGGAACTCATAAAATGCCCTTAACTTATCTTCTTCATCCACCATTTCCACTATCAGGGGAACTTTATCGCTCACCTCCCAGAATTTGTAGGAATGGATCACTGAGCTTGCCCCAAAACCCATGATACCCTTTGTAACGGTAGCCCCTGCAATGCCCTTTTTCTTTGCCTGAAAAACAAGGTATTCATACAAAGGCTGCTGGTTAATCTGATCAGTAGAGCCCACAAAAATCCTTAGCGCGAACACTTCAGTATTATTTTCCATATCAGATAAGTTTAATAATGAATCGTCCAAAGAATACAGCTGCCAGACCAAGAAAAATGCTTAGCGAGGTATACAAGGCAAAACGAAACCATTCCTGTTCCTGCATCAGCAGGAAAGCATCATTCGAAAAGGTGGAGAAGGTTGTAAAACCACCGCAGATACCTACCGTAAGAAACAATCGTATATCAGAACTTAGAAAATCACCCTTTTCAGAAATACCGTAAATAAGCCCAATCAATAAACATCCCACCACATTGACAACAAAGGTGCTCCATGGAAAAACTGATGTGTAATGGAACTGAAAATAACGGGCAATAACAAAACGGGCAACAGTGCCAATGAATCCGCCAATGCCTGCAATGAAAAGCGATTTTATCATAGGATGACTGTCTGTTAATTTAAGATGCGTTGCCGGTTTCACTTTCAGTGGTCAGTAACCAGAGAACACTGAATACTGAATACTGAACACTAAGCATTCAGCCGTAAGAAGCAACTTGCGTTAATTATTACACATTAATTTCTGAATCGCTACACTAATAGGGGATTCGAAGCAAAGTTAAATGTATTTGTCTTTCTGAAAAGGATTTTGCCCCTTACACCAGTTATTTGGAATTAGTTCAAATTAGCAGAGGGTAGAAATAAGAACATATGTTTGTTTTAGCTTTGATAAGAATTAAACTGATGAGGTTTGTAAGCCGTGCAATATTTATAAATATGCTGATATTCAGCAATTATTAGTAGCGTATGGTAGCATGAATCTCCAATTTTAGGATAACGTTAAGAAATAAACCTAATAAATGAAACCAATGAACTATTTGATTAAAAAGAAAATTATTGCTCTTATCCTTTGGGCAGTACTGCCAATGTTTTTTTGCTCAGCCAGCTATGCAAAGGAGGATGCTATCAATCAATCCATTGCCAAGAACCGCAAAGGGGTGTTGATCATCAAGGCTAAAAAAGGAGCCAACGTATATGTCGAACAGTTAAAACATGAATTCTGGTTCGGATGTGCCATCAGTGACCAGATATTCAATGGCGCTTCATCCCCATCGGATGTGAAGCAATACAAAGAACTGTTCCTGAAGAATTTTAATTCCGCGGTAACTGAAAATGCCGTTAAATGGCCCAGCATGGAACGCCGCAAAGGCGAGGTGAATTATGCCAATGTGGATGCTATCCTCAAATGGACGGATGAGAACAATATCCCGCTAAGAGGGCATAATATCTTCTGGGGAATAGAACAGTTTGTGCAGCCTTGGGTGAAAGCTCTTTCCAACGAAGAGCTGGAAAGCACTTTAAAGAACCGTGCTGAAACACTAACAGCCCGCTATAAGGGTAGATTTCATGAATATGATCTCAACAATGAGATGATTCATGGCAATTTCTATGAAGAGAGGCTGGGCCCGGATATCACTAAAAAGATGGCACAGTGGGCTAAAAACGGCGACCCTGACATCAAGCTTTTCCTCAATGATTACGATATCACTACCGGGGTGATGCTGCCTCAGTACATGGCCCATATCCGCTCGCTGCTCAAACAGGGAGTTCCAATAGCCGGGATTGGCGTACAAGGCCATTTGCATGCGGAGACTTTTGATCGTGCGCAGCTTAAAAATGCACTGGACTCACTGGCTAAGTTTCATTTGCCCATCCGTATTACTGAATTCAATATTCCCGGGCAGCGTTCAAAGTATTACAATAACCGCACAGTAGTAATGACTCCTGAGGAAGAGCAGTTGACCGCCAAAGAACTGGTCGATTTCTATAAAATATGCTTTGCCCATCCAGCCGTTGAGGGCATCATTATGTGGGGATTCTGGGAAGGGGCCAACTGGATCAGGCCTTCTTCATTGTACAACAAGGACTGGTCACCCAGACCTGCCGCTAATGCTTACCAGAACCTTGTATTTAATGAATGGTGGACCAATGCCGAGGGTAAAACCAATAAGAAAGGAATGTATTCTTTACCGGCCTTCTATGGCAAGTACAGGGTAACTGTCAATGGCCAGACCAAGGAAGTGAATCTGACCAAAGCCGCAGGCAGGGTGATAGTGGAGTTTTAGTATTGTAAGTATATAAAATACAATATATTATGGAGCTAATGCTGCAATAGTTTCTTTGTAAAATACCTGCCTGTTGAATAATAAATATTAAAATTTAACGTTATACTATTGTTGTAATAAGATACTGTTTCTTGTTTTTTTGATTAAATCTTTCCGTCATGAAAACGAACAATCACAATCAAGAAGTTTATGCTTTAAACTCGAAAAATCATAAGCTGATAAAGAAACTGGAGGTGGCCGCTATTATTAATATGGTCATGGGTGTCTTGTCAATAATAGCGCTACTCTTCACATTTCTTGCGTTATGCGATATTGGGAACCAGGAACCTGATCTTAGCCTGGAATGGAATATCGTGGGAATTGGATTGATAATTTGGATAATATTTATTGTATCGACTTTGGTAACTCTTACTTATTTTTTTAGAATGATACGTCTGTAAACAATCGTCGGTTAAACGGAAAGGCCGTTCTTTTGCAATTTAAGCAAGTAGTATATGAAAAACATTCTGTTATATGTTGCACTTTTAAGAATATTGTTATTCAGTTCTGAGGTAAATGCCCAATTTGCCAAATGGACAAAGACTGAGCTCACGCTCAATAATGGTATTGTTGAAAGAACCATTCAATTGCCTGCTTCCATCGGTAATTATTTGACTACCTCTTATAAGCCGGTGGAAGGAGAATTCCTATACTTCATGCCTGCAAATACCGATTTTCAATTGGAGGTAAATGGTGTACTCTATTCCGGTCAGAGCAATTGGAGTTTAAAGGCTGTAAATCCCATTACTGATGACCACAATGGTAATGGAGCCTCGGTGACACTTTTGAGTCAGGATAATAAGATAGAACTTACCCTAAAGTACCTGCTTTACCCAGATCTTCCTGTGATCCGCAAAAGTCTTGCTGTTATGAACCTTTCCAAAGAGGCAGTATCGCTGGAATCAGTAGATGTTGAGGTGTTCAATGTAACAGAATATACGGCCACTACCTTTAGCTGGATCTACAGCGATTACGGGCGCCGGAAATCAATAGGTCCCTATGACGGGAACATGCAGGATGCCCTGGTAATTGTCCATAACAGGGACTGGAAATCGGGCATTGTAATAGGCAATGAAGCCTCAGGGGTATTAAAGCACACCTCCGTATTTTGGGGAGAACGTGATATACGCACCGGACTTACCCATAAGGATGCCCGTTTCCCTTTTAGAAAATGGATTGGTCCCAATGAAATGTTTGAAACACCTCAGGTCTTTACCATGGTTTACAACAACCATTTAGAACCTGAGGAGATATTGAACACTTCGGTTCCTGATTATATCCGCAGGCACATGGGCATCCGTCTTTCGGAGCTGAAGGAAAAGCCAACCTTTGTTTACAATACCTGGATTCCATTTGAGAAAAACATCAATGAAAAGCTGGTGATGGAGCTGGCCAAAGCGGCAGCCGATGCCGGTATGAAGGAGTTTATCATTGATGACGGATGGCAGGATAATTATGGCGACTGGGGCATCAATTACACCAAATTCCCCCATGGTCTAAAGCCTGTATTTGATTATATCAAATCTTTAGGTATGAAACCCGGGCTCTGGGTAAGCGTGGGAAGCGCTTCCAAAGAAAGTAAGGTTTATCATGAACACCCTGAATGGTTTGCATTAAATGAAAAGGGAGGCTTTGCCAACCTGCATGTGGAAGATGAAAATCATGAGGTACGCTCAGCCTGTTTCTCTACGGGATGGAAGGATTATATCAAGGATAAACTGATGAAGCTGGCCGTTGATTATGGCCTGGAATACATGAAACTTGACTTTTCTGTCGTCACCAGTGCCTATGTTTTTGACCCTTCCAAATCGGGTTGTTATGCCCCCAACCATCCTTTGCACAAGGATCAGCATGAGTCCTTAGCTACCAATTACCAGCGCATGTGGGAGCTTTTCGATGAACTTCATGCTGCCAAGCCCAATCTTTTTATCGATTGTACCTTTGAGACCATGGGTGGTCTGCAACTAATTGACTATGCCATGCTCAAACATGCCGAAGGCAACTGGCTGTCCAACTTTGGGGGTCCCAATGAAATGGGCGATTTGCGTATCCGAAACATGTCATGGTGGCGTTCACCTGCTGTTTCAGCCACAGCCCTTGTGATTGGTAACCCGCAGATGGACAATGAGGGCTGGGAAATGCATATTAAGTCGGAAGCAGGCTCGTTGCCTATCATGCTGGGCGATCCACGTAAACTGTCTGCTGAAGATCTTAAATTGTACCGTGCCTGGGCTGATTGGCTCAATCAGATGCAGACCAAACATGATATCATGAGTTACCGTCAGGATCTATTGGGATTTGGGGAGCCAAAGGAAGGTTTTTGGGATGGATTTCAAAGAATTAATACCGATACACAATCAGGGGGAATTGTGGCAGTATTCAATCAAAATGCCCCTGAAATCAAACATACCGTAAGGGTGCAGTACCTGGATCCGGAGGCTGTCTATGATGTGATATCTGCCATTGAAGGAAAGCAAATTGCCAGAATGAAGGGGAAAGAATTGTCAGAAAAAGGCTTCGAGGTCCTAATAATGAAAGCGTATGATGGCAATTTGTATGAGATTACCAAACAATAACTAATAAACTCAGGTTGTCAGCGACTGGCTACTGGCATCTGGCATCTGGCATCTGGCTACTTGCAAAACCATACTGTTAATGTCATATATAATCTATATGCAAAGTATGTTTTGCCAGTTGCAAGAAGCTTTTTTACTATTCACTTTTAGTTAGGTGACCAGATTCATATAACTGGCGAGATGAGTTAATTATTCATATAAAAATAGTAGCTTTATAACATCTTTCAATCCTTTAAACCTACATCAACATGAAAGGAAACTTTAGGTTTTACCTGCTAATTCTGGCTTTGCTGTCATTAGTGGTTGGCTGCAAGCCTAAACCCACACAGATCATCCTGCCAAAAGATCCTACGGCAAAAGAATCGCTGGCTGCCAGTGAAAT
The DNA here is from genome assembly GCA_035297625.1 of Prolixibacteraceae bacterium. Classification (GTDB taxonomy): domain Bacteria; phylum Bacteroidota; class Bacteroidia; order Bacteroidales; family Prolixibacteraceae; genus Aquipluma. The sequence goes on along the minus strand of DATGYU010000445.1, from coordinate 12,281 downwards.
ACGAAGGTACCTTTATCTTAGAACAGGTGAGTTGGCTCAAATTACTGAATCACCTGAAAATTCCACATCCGGTAAAGTCATTATGATTGAAAGAAAGGGACAAAACCAGGTGCCCGCGGACCTTCAGGAGGAAGAATACTATCTGAAAACAGTAAAAGATGAAAAACTTGTTAAGCTGATTGTATCCGGTGGTTCAGATCAGGCCGTGTTGTACGCTGCTTACGAGTTTGCAGAACAACTGGGCATTCGTTTTTATCTCCATGGCGATGTAATACCGGATGGCAAAGTGGCCCTGACAATTCCCGATCTGGATGTGCGTCAAAAACCACTTTTCGCCATCAGGGGAATACAGCCTTTCCACGACTTCCCGGAAGGACCGGATTGGTGGAATGTAAACGACTACAGGGCTGTCATCAGCCAGTTGCCCAAAATGAAGATGAATTTCATAGGATTTCATACTTATCCATACCGTGCCCGTTTTGATGGCGGGGGACCTAAAGCGGAACCCCTGGTATGGATTGGAAAGGAGGATGCCATTAATGCTGACGGGACTGTCAAGGCAGCTTACCCGGCATTGCATTTTGCCACCAACGACAGCACTTGGGGATATTTCCCTGTTAAGACCTCTGATTTCATGTTTGGGGCTTCCCAAATCTTTGAGACAGACACCTATGGGGCGGATTACATGAAGAATATCTCTCCCTGGCCTCATACGGAAGAAGAGAACTTAAAGATTTTTAATGCTTCAGGAAAAATGTTCCACGATGCTTTCAGCCATGCAAGATCATTGGGTGTAAAAGTGTGTGTGGGAACAGAAACTCCGTTAATCATCCCAAAGGAAGTAAAAAATAGATACCTGGTGAATGCAGAAACGGATGAACAGATTAAGGAATTCTACAAGGGAATGTTTAGCCGTATTCAGAAAACCTATCCAATAGACTATTATTGGCTTTGGACTCCTGAAAGCTGGACCTGGCAGGGCGCATCTGATACCGATGTGGCGAAAACAGAAAAGGATATGAAACTGGCCTGGGAGGTACTCAATGAAATGGGAAAACCATTTCAGCTGGCGACCTGTGGCTGGGTGTTGGGGCCACCCAAAGACCGCACTCAGTTTGACCGCATATTACCCAAAGATATGCCATTCAGTTGTATTAACCGTGGTGTTGGATATACTCCTGTGGACAAAGGGTTCCAGTCTATTAAAGATCGGCCAAAATGGTCAATCCCCTGGATGGAGGATGATCCTGATTTGATGGGTGCCCAGTTGTGGGTGGGACGTTTAAGGAAAGATGCCTTAGATTCGTATCGTTATGGATGCAATGGATTGATTGGTATTCACTGGCGTACACATGATTTATCCCCCAATGTATCTGCTTTGGCTGATGCTGCCTGGAATGCCAACCAGTGGGATACTTTAAAACAAGCTGCTATACGGGATTTGCCAACCAAGGATTTTTATACCGAATGGACGAAAAGTGAATTTGGCTTTTATAATGAGAAGCTGGTCGATCTGTTTGTATGGCTTGACAGCGATGGAAAGGAATTGAAGGAAGGATACAAAGGGGATGCCACACTCAATGTGAGCGACTGGATTGACGGCCCGGGCAACCTGATGGTGAACCGGACAGTGGAGGATTTGACGGATAGGATAGATCGTTATCAGTTTCTCCCGCAGATGGAAGCTATTTTGCCAACTGTTCCGGGAGCCGGAAATCATGAACGGTTTGAATATTGGCTGAATAACCTGAAATACAACAAATCACTGGTTGAAACTGCATTGGTGTTGAAAAAGCTAAGGTTATCAATTGAAGAAATCAATAAGGAAAAAGACAAGGACAAAAAAGTGCAATTGGCCAAAAGTAACGCCCTGCCACTCCGACTGGAATTGATGAATAAGTGGAAACAAACCTACGAATTATTACTGGCAAAGGTTTCCAGCACCGGAGAAATGGGTATGATTGCAAATCTTGAAATGCACAATGGACAGCGCAGTCAGTACCTTTTAGGCCAGGATCAGTTTTTCAGTGAATTGGGAATACAGCTTCCTAAGGAAGCTTTTCCCAGCAAGGAATATACAGGGAAAACACGTGTCATTGTGCCAACGAATGAATCAATTCTTGCCGTGGGTAATGATTTTTATTTGCGTATCAGAGTTCTTTCTTCTGAAAACTCTGTGAACGGTAAACTGTTTTGGAGACAGTTAGGTAATGGAAAATATGAAGTTATAGATCTTAAAAAGATGGATAGAAACGTATTTGAAATCACCATACCAGCCTCTCAAATTAAGGATGATTTTGAGTATTACATAGAAGTGTCGGCTGGCAATGAAATAGTTAAATTTCCTGTTACTACACCAGATCTTAATCGCACAGTAGTGCTCGTAAAGCAATAAATTGCAAAAATGACCTAAATTAGCAGCCCTGCAAAGTTGACAAATGATCTAAACTACAAATTACTAAACTAATTAATATGACCTCTAAAGAACGATTCGACCTGACGGTCAATCATAAACAACCCGATAAAGTGGTTGTGGACCTTGGTTCCACTGCCGTAACAGGAATACATGTATTATCCGTTGAAAACCTTAGAAGATATTACGGTCTGGAAAGCAGGCCGGTCAGGGTAATTGAACCTTACCAAATGCTGGGTGAAGTAGACCAGGAATTGATGGATGCCATGGGCATTGATGTAGTGGGCGCCTGGGGTATGAACGATATGTTCGGCATTTATAACCATGCACCCTTTAAGGAATTTAAGACCCATTGGGGACAGACGGTACTGGTGCCCGATGGTTTTCATACTTCCAAAGATGAAAAGGGCGATGAATTGGTTTATCCCAAAGGGGATACTGCTGTTGCACCCAGTGCCAGAATGCCTAAGGCGGGTTATTTCTTTGATGCCATCATCCGTCAGGATCCTTTCGAGGAAGACCAGCTGGATGTAAATAATAACCTGGAAGAATTTACACCTGTAACAGATGCGGATCTCAACTTCTGGAAAGATGCCGCTCAAAAGGCCCGCACTACCGGAAAAGCTGTTATTGCCGGACTGGGAGGAACAGCCCTTGGCGATATTGCCCTGGTGCCCGGGCTAAATATGAAACATCCCAAAGGCATTCGTGACATCGCCGAATGGTATATGAGCACTGTGCTCAGGCCTGATTATATCAAAGCCATCTTCGACCGTCAGAGTGAAATCGCTATTGAGAACTTTAAGAAACTATATGGTGTGATTGGCGATAACATTGATGCAGTGTTTATCTGTGGAACAGATTTTGGCACCCAGGATTCCACATTCTGTGCCCCCGAGCAATTCGATGATCTTTGGCTGCCTTATTACAGGCGCATCAACGATTGGGTGCATGCCAACACCAATTGGAAAACCTTTAAACATTCTTGCGGAGCGGTGGAAACTTTCATGTCCCGCTTTATCGATGCCGGCTTTGATATCATCAATCCGGTACAGGTAAGTGCCCGGGGAATGGATGCCCTTCATCTTAAAAATACCTATGGCAAGGACCTTGTTTTCTGGGGCGGTGGTATCGATACCCAAAAAACTTTGCCTTATGCCAGCCCTGAAAAAGTAAGGGAAGAGGTTCTGCACCTGTGCGATGTATTTGCCAGGGACGGTGGTTTTGTTTTCAATACCGTTCACAATATCCAGGCAAATGTTCCTGTTGAAAACATCGTGGCAATGGTCAATGCCATTCAGGAATTCAACGGAAGAAACTAACTCACTGGTGCTACTGGCTACATGCAACATGCAGCCAGTAGCCAGTAGCTATAATTTAATCACCCCATTATCCTATCCAACCTAACCATGAATTTTCTAAAATACCATCTTGCAGCAATCTTGATGCTTGCAACCGTTGTAGTTTTTGCCAAAGAATATCATGTTGCCATCAATGGAACCGATGCCAATGTGGGCAGTTCCTTAAAACCATTCCGAACAATCAATCATGCGGCCCAATTAGCACAGCCCGGGGATATCGTAACCGTTCACAGTGGAACTTACCGTGAGTGGATAAACCCTGCCCGTGGTGGCGAAAGTGATGCAAAAAGAATCGTCTACAGGGCTGCTGAAGGTGAAAAAGTAGAAATTAAAGGATCTGAAGTCATTACTGGATGGAAGAAAGAAAAAGATGGTGTATGGTCTGTTACCATTCCAGATGCTTTCTTTGGAAATTACAATCCCTACAAGGACTCCATTTTCGGAGACTGGTTTAACCGCATGGGCCGCATACACCATACCGGCGAGGTGTTCCTGAACGGCAAGTCGCTCTATGAAAAAGAAACACTTACCAAGGTTATCAATCCGGTAGCCAACACCCAGATTAAAGATAGCGAAGGATCAACCTATACCTGGTTTTGTGAAAGTGATAATGTCAATACCCGTATCTGGGCCAACTTCCATGGGCATAATCCCAATGAGGAGCTGGTTGAAATCAGCATGAGAAGGACAGTTTTCTTTCCTGAAAAACCGGGGTTGAATTATATTACCATCCGGGGGTTTCACATCAGCCAGGCTGCCACCCAATGGGGTGCTCCCACAGCGGAGCAGGTGGGCATGATTGCTACCCACTGGAACAAGGGATGGATCATCGAAAACAATGTGATCAGCGATTCCAAATGCTCGGGTATCACCCTGGGAAAAGACCGCAGCTCGGGTCATAACGTGTGGTCGGCTGATATCGGCAATGTCAACAACGATGGCAATATCCATTACATAGAGGTGGTGTTCAATACCCTTCGCAATGGCTGGAACAAAGATCATATTGGCTCTCATATCGTGAGAAACAATACCATCTTCAACTGTGAGCAAACCGGCATATGCGGAAGTATGGGAGCAGCTTTCAGTATTATTGAAAATAACCATATCTATAACATCTACACCAAAAGACAATTCTCAGGTGCTGAAATAGGTGGTATAAAATTCCATGCAGCCATAGATACCCAGATCAAGGGGAATCGCATTCATGACGCAGGCCGCGGTATATGGCTCGACTGGATGGCCCAGGGTACCCGAGTGTCGGGTAACCTTTTCTACAATAACAGCATGGAAGATATCTTCTTTGAAGTAGACCACGGGCCTTTTATTGTGGATAATAATATTTTTCTCTCGGCAGCTTCCATAAGAACCCAGTCGGAAGGCGGCGCCTATGTGCATAATCTCATAGCAGGGGTTGTCCAGATGTGGCCTGACCCCAACAGGTTTACTCCTTACTTTTTGCCCCATTCAACAGACATGAAAGCCATGACTACTATCCTGTCGGGCGATGATCGTTTCTACAATAATATCCTGGTGGGAGTGGGTGTTCAAAAAAGCGCTCCTGATCATGGTTTAAAGACCTATAATAAAGCCAAACTGCCCGTGTGGATATCAGGCAATCTTTATTACAACGGGGCGCTACCGTCCTCTAATGACCAAAATTTCACAAATGATTCCATCTTCAATCCGCAGGTTAAACTGGTAGAAGGTGAAAGTGGGTATTTGCAACTAACACTTAATGAAAGTTATAAGCATCAGCCATTGCAACTGATCACAACAGTGCTGTTAGGAAAGGCCAAAATACCAAAAGCTGCATTCGACAATCCCGATGGGACTCCTTTAACTATCGATACTGATTTCTTTGGTAATAAACGTTCCGAAACAAACCCTACAGTCGGTCCTTTTGAAAACCTTGGGACAGGAGAAGTAAAGCTGAAGATTTGGTAAATAATGATAATTTAATTGATAACTCGTTGTTTGTGAGTTAATATTATCGTAATTTTATAGTTCATTTGCACTTGTAATAGAACCAGGTGAGACGACTTGCTATGAACAGGGAGTTCATAAAAAAGCTCACAGAGACTGTGGAGGCCAACATGGCCAATGAGGCTTTTGGCACCGAGGATCTTGCCCGCCTAATGGGCATGAGCCACTCTATTCTGCACCACAAGCTTAAAGCAGCATCCAACCAGACCATCAGCCAGTTTATATGGGAAACAAGGCTTCAAAAGGCAAAAGAGCTACTGCTCAATGATGATCTTACTGTAGCCGAAACAGCTTACCGGGTTGGCTTTGAAAGCCCTGTCTATTTTAACAAATGCTTTCAAGAATACTTTGGATATTCTCCCGCTGAGTTGAGAAAAGAGGAGCAGTGGAGCGAAAGGGAAATCCTTGTTGAAAATACCCCGGAAAGGCGCCGCCAAACAAAAATCATAATTGTTTTATTTGTTGGTTTAATCTTACTCATTCCTCTTTTTGTTTTTTTGTTTTATAAAAAGTAATAAATTATTGTTACATAATAAGAAGAAATCCATAACCGTACGTTCACCAGAATTAAAAATAGATGATGTTTAAAAACAGTATCAGCAATTACTTAGGTACCATACCGCTGACGACATAAACGATAAGTGATACCATGTTTTATTTTTGGAAATAAAATAATGGTAATAATAATCGATTGAAAGAACATCATAAAATAATCAGGCTTTCATAGAACCTCCATGGGTTAACTTTCGTTTATAAATACAGAAACCACTGGAAATGAGAAGTATTTATGGAGCCTGTTAAAGTAAAGGTGTTTATGGGTTATCTGACACTGTTTGTATTGGCTTCACTCATCGTATGGGTGATCTATTCAGAGATTCTTCAGAATTCAATAGAAAAGTCAGATGTAAATCCTGCAAATAATAAGTTTTTGTACATCAACAACATTCTGACCAACCTATACCAGGCGGAAGGTTTGGAGAGGAGCTATGCCATTACCGGCCAGAAAATCCATTACAGGGATTACCTGAAGCTGATGGATAAAATCACCCTTCAGATTGATACCCTGGCTGCAAAACTCAATAATCCCATTCAACAGGTGCATACCGACAGCATTAAAAAACTACTGAAGATTAAGCAGGAGAATGTGATAGAGCTGGCCTCCATTAAAAAGAAGAATACTTCTTCTGAACGTTATCAGCAAGCTATAAAGAAATTGGAAATCGTCAACGACAGTCTTAGCGATCCGATTAAGGTATATAAGAATATTGTCACCAACAGGGATACCGTCTATACCAAGCAAAAGAAAAAGAAATTCTTCGAACGGCTTCTTAATGTTTTTGCAGCACAGGAAAGGCCTGATTCCACCCTTCATGTCAAGACGACTGAATCAGTTCAGATAGATAGCCTGGTGAGCCCTGTCAACAACATAGATACGATCACCAGTTATGTAACTGCTATTGTTACTGAAATGCGAAATGAAACAAGGGCTGCCGAGTTGCGCCTAAACAAGAAAGAACAGGAAATCCTGGCCAATGACCTTACCCTTACTGTACAGTTGCGCCAGATGCTTACCAATATTGAAAAAGAAGAGCTGATTAGTTCCTATCAAAGAGTGAGAATACAGGAAAGCAGCTTGCAAAAGACTACCCGGCAAATAATCATGGTAGGTGCCTTTGCCCTTTTCACTCTCATCTTTTTTCTGGTAAACATTCTAAGGGATATTACCAAAAGCCAGCATTACCGTCAAAGCCTTGAAAAAGCCAAAGCCTATTCCGAATCATTGTTGAAAAGCAAGGAACAATTTATGCTCAGCTTAACCCATGATTTGAAATCACCTTTAAACTCTATAATTGGCTTTACCGAACTGATGGATAAGGACGCCGCCGTGTTGCCTCAGCATCATAAATACTTACAGCATATAAGCAAAGCATCTGAACATATCCGCAAACTTGTCAATGATTTGCTGGACCTTGCACGCCTTGAAACGGGAAAACTGACCATTGAAAGTCTACCGCTAAACTTAAAAACACTTGTTGAAGATATTATTGATGGATTTAGGCCTCAGGCGCTATCTAAAAACATTGATCTTCAACTGGAATTTAATATCCTTAATGGCACCAATTATCTTAGCGACCCTGTGAGGATTACCCAGATTCTGGGTAACCTGATTTCCAATGCCATTAAATTTACAGAACAGGGTAAGGTGATTGTTAGAATATCTGGTCAAGATACCTCTGCAAAGGTGGAACACATAAGGATAGATATCATTGATACCGGAATCGGAATCTCCAAAGAAAATGTACAGCTCATCTTTGAACAATTTGCCCGTGTCACCAATAAAAAGCAGTATGAAGGGACCGGGGTAGGCCTTACCATCACCCAAAAGATCATTCACCTGATGAATGGTTCAATTGAGCTGGAAAGTACCCCCGGACAAGGAACTCATTTTATCGTTGAACTGCCTCTTTTAAAGACCGATCAGCTTGTGGAAATGCCCGTAAATTATGGCCATGGCAATAGACATCCGGCCATGACAAATGCAGTAAATGGGATCGTGTGGGTGATAGATGATGACAAAACCCTGCTGGAGATGACTTGCTCTGTCCTGAAATCCATTGGAATGCAGGTGCAATCGTTTAGCGATCCCCAGCAGGCGCTTCAGGCATTTACAAAAGGCTGTGCTGACCTGTTTATCATGGATATCCAGATGCCAGGTATGAATGGAGTAGAACTGCTTAAAAGGATACAGGATAAAAATGAAGGACCTGTTACAGCCATTGCCATCTCCGGAATGGATGCCGGCCAGAACGTTTCTTCAGGATTTGCAGCTTTCCTGCAAAAGCCGTTTCATCCGCAGACTTTGATTGATGTGGTCTCAGGTGAGCAAATTAGAGTTACCGGGAATAACAGGCGCGAATCGCTGTCAAGTCCTGGTCTAAACGGTTATAACCTTGAACAATTGGCAGCCTTTGCAGCCGGTGATCCTGAAAGTTTCAAAGAGATATTAAGTTCATTGATTCATACGGGCAAAGAAAATACCATCCTTTTCAGGCAATATATCGAAAGTGGCGATAAACAGGCTATTGCGGCGCTTTCCCATAAGATGCTGACCCTTTTCAGACAAATGGAAGCTACAGACATTGTTGAACTGCTTTCCCGCCTTGAACGTGACAGTAGTGTAATCAACAATCCTCAATATTATCTATGGGGAAAACTAGCCCTCGAAAAGATTGAAGCTTTGTTGCAGGTCATTGAAAAAGAAGAACATATTGCTATAGTTTAATCTTCAGGATCAAAGTGATTCATTCTTTCAGGAATCTCGATATGGTATTGCTTCAGTTTGTTGTACAACGTCTTCCGGTCAATTTTAAGCAGCCGGGCAGCCTTGCTTTTATTATATCCTACAGTTTGCAATGCATGTCGAATCAGTTCATCCTCATTCTTCTCGTTGAATAACTTGAAACTGTCTTCGTTTTTATGATGTGAAACAATTACAGAAGGGATTTCCTCCATGGTGATCTCTTTACCTGTGGCCAGTAAAGTAGCTCTTTTGATCACATTTTTCATCTCACGCAAGTTCCCTGGCCATGTATAATTCAAAAAAACAGATTCTACCTCTGAATTGAAGCCAGTTATTGATTTATTCAATTCTCTGTTTGACAGGTTCAGGAAATGACGGGCAAAAAGAAGGATATCCTCGCCACGCTCATGTAGGCTGGGTACTTCTATTAAAAACTCATTCAGCCGATGGTAAAGGTCCTCCCTGAAGCTGCCTCTTTCTTTGGCAACAAGGAGGTTTTCGTTGGTAGCAGAGATAATCCTTACATTTACAGCAATTTCACGTGTACTGCCAACGGGTTTTACCTTTCGTTCCTGCAATGTGCGTAATAGCTGTATCTGGGTGTCATAAGGCAGATTTCCGACTTCATCCAGAAATAAAGTGCCTCCGTTAGCCGCTTCAAAATGACCGGTCTTATCAGAAATGGCTCCTGTAAAAGAGCCTTTCACATGGCCAAAGAATTCACTTGCTACCAATTCTCGCGGAATAGCTCCGCAATCCACGGCCACAAATGGCTGTTTGGATACTGCACTCTGCTGATGGATGGAGCGGGCGATAAATTCTTTCCCGGTACCACTTTCTCCTGTTATTAGTACCGATAGGGTAGTAGGGGCCACAATAGCAATCATTTCCTTTAAACGCAGCGAGACTTTACTGTTTCCTTCCAGGTAATTGTCCTGTGGTGATACAGTCCCCATGGTTGCTGAACTGGCTTTTTTTATCCCTTCCTGCAGGGCTTCCCCGATAATATTTAGTAGCTCTTCGGGTTGGAATGGCTTGGGAAGATAGTTAAAAGCTCCTTGTTTAATGGATTGAATAGCAGTAGAAATATTGGCATACCCAGTCATCATGATGATCTGCGTTTGTGGCGATTCCTGTTTAATGATTCCTATCAGGTCCATACCACTCACATTTGGCATTCTTAAATCGGTCAGTACTACATCATAAAATTCCTTTCGTACTGTTTGTTTCACAGCCTCAGCAGAATATAAAGTAGTTACCTTATACTGATGTTTTTCCAAAAGCTTTTTCAACATCAGACAAAAGGTAACATCATCATCTATAATCAAGATATTTGCCATTGTTTCAAGTTCCAGCTTCAAAGTTCCAAGTCTCAGGTAATTGGATGATTGAAAGATTGAATGATTTACAATTAGACTATTTACGATTTACTATTTATGCACTGAATATACAGTTAACTAACCAATCAACATTTTTACCTTCTCATCTTCTCATCTTCTCATTTTCACCCCTTCTCACCCTCATTCTTTAAGCCTCCGTTTTTCCATATTTCATGCCCCCTGCTTTTTCCTCTGTCACTTCCGGTTAATCTATTATTTCCGTACCTACTATAAGTCTAATTTCTGGAAATTGTTTATAAAAAAAAACCTCTGCCAAAAATATATTTTGGCAGAGGCTTGATACACCAATCGTTTCTTTTACTCAATTGTTGAATAAAATACTTCTAATGTGTAGCATATAGTGATATTAAAGGCGCTTCAATAAAAACTATTTGGTCTGGGTGTTAGACGGAAATGTATTATAGTTATTATTTGAAGGTTCCACGTTGCTGGTCTTGCTCTTGCCAGTCTTGGTGGTATCTATACTACTTTTATGCATAGGATCACTCATCTTTTTATCACTCTTATCCCAGGCGTCATTGGTCTTCTTTTCTGTTTTTTCCCAGGTTTCTGAAGTTTTCTTTTCTGACTTGTCTATTGCACGGTCAGCATCTTTTCCTGTCTTATCAATTGCATCACCAACTCTTTCTGCGGTTGGCTCTTCAACTTTTACCAATTCACCTTTTTTATCATAGAAAAGATCGTACCTTAAACTACCCATTGCTACATTTACTTTGTACGAATCTTCATCTTTATCTTTATAAGCTTTGTCAATTTTATACCCGGTATAAGCATTGGCGATAGATTTTGTTACTGCTTCCGGAAGTTCCTCAGCTTTTATTTCTTTGTATTTGTCGTCTTTATCGTCTTTGTCCTGAACCACCGCTATTTTATTCTGTGATTTCATAGCATTTGATAGCTGTGGGGTGACAAAACTAAATGCCATGGCGGCGGCTGTTAAAATAATTACCTTTTTCATATTTTCTGTTTTTTGAATTTTTAATTATTGTTTGTCGAATGATATAGAGACAATATCATGCCACAAAAACACAGAATAAGCTTGCGTGGTGTTAACTAATATTATATTAGGCGTTTACACTGAATAGGGTTGAGGGGAATTGTGCAACAGTCCTATTTGCGAGTGTGGAATCTACAAGCTGACCGAGGAAAAAATCCACAATAAAGTGTAGAAGTTGTTCCTGAATTGTTGTAGAAAAAAGGAAAGAATGTACTGCCTAAGCAGAATTGTATACTGATGAAAATCTATCCTTTTAAATACCTTGGAAAGTTTTCGGGCATCACCCTGGCCCCGATAGGCATATTCATAAAGCCAGCAAAGTTGAAAGACTTATGCCTGCTCAATCATGAACATATCCACTGGCAGCAGCAAAAAGAAATGCTGATTGTACCATTCTATCTCTGGTACGTAATTGAATGGTTGTTTAAAGGGTATCGTGATATCTCGTTTGAAAAGGAAGCCTACCTAAACGAACACAATCCTGAATATCTGACATCGAGGAAAAGATTTGCCTGGACCAGGTATTTATGAAATAGAATAATTAGCATATGCTGAAAATTAGATATTTATAATGCCGTATGAAGAGATATACGTTAGGAATGATTAAAAATGCCGGGTAAAAGCGGACGTATACACTTATTATATTTCAACCCCGATCAGTTTTCCAATTGATTGTTTAAAATGCCTGCCGAACAGCTATCCTCTATCAACACAGCGCCTTAGGGGTTTTGCCAAATATGGTATTGTAATACTATTTAAGTACTATTGTAGTACTAAAATGGCCATTTTAGTACTACAATAGTACTTAAATAGTATTACAATACCA
>DATGYU010000444.1:0-6031 GCA_035297625.1 Prolixibacteraceae bacterium | reverse complement strand
TTTAGGTGTTGGATATTTTAAAACAATTGATAATCTGATCAATATTTTATCTCATCGGACTATCATTTCTGGATATTTTATTGTACATTTATTTGTTGTATAACTTAAAAAACATACCCATATGTCAGTAAACAAAGTAATTAAAGTATCGGTTGCGCTGTTTGGTCTTTTTTGATTTTACAGGAAGCTCTCCTTGCTTTTGATTTGAATAAGCAAAGCAATGACTGTTAAGCGGGCACTCCGGGCAATTGGGTTTTAACGGGGTACACTGCAAGGCTCCAAATTCCATCATTGCCTGGTTGTGCATGCCCGGGTTTGTTCCCTTTATAAGGGTTTTGGCCAGCTGCATAAAGATTTTTTTGCCTGTGGTGGTATCTGTGGGCTCCGAAATGCCAAAATAACGCGAAAGCACCCTGTAGACATTCCCGTCAACTGCCGGCACTTCTTCTTGAAAAGAAATCGAGGCAATGGCTGCGGCCGTATATTCACCTATTCCTTTTAATAACAGTAATCCGCGATAGGTTGCAGGAAATTTACCCTGGTAGTGGTCCACGATATATTGGGCGGTGTAATGCAGGTTTCTGGCCCTGGAATAATAGCCAAGGCCCTGCCATAACTTCAGGACCTGATCTTCCGAAGCGTTTGCCAAATCCTTAACACTGGGAAAAGCTTCTGTAAAGCTTGTATAATAAGCCCATCCCTGATTGACTCTTGTCTGTTGCAAAATGATTTCAGAAAGCCATATATAATAAGGATCACTCGTATTTCGCCAAGGCAAATCCCGCTTGAAATTAGAATACCAATGGTGAATCTGTTGGGTGAAAAAATCCATATTTTTGCTAACTACTTTAAAATCTTTATGAATTACAAAAATAATCTAATTATAATGTTTCTAATTTTTAAATAATTTTTATTTTTGCACACCAATTGTCTCGGTTTTATAAATTGTTGAAAACTAAATATTTTAAGAAATGACAAAAGCAGATATCGTAAACGAGGTGAGTAAGAACACAGGTATTGAGAAAGTGACAGTACAGAAAGCAGTTGAAGCATTCATGGAAACCGTAAAGGATTCTCTAACTGAAGGAAGAAACGTGTATCTTCGTGGTTTCGGCAGTTTTATAGTAAAAAGAAGAGCAGAGAAAACTGCACGTAATATTTCAAGAAATACTACGATCATTATCCCTGAACATTTTATCCCTTCTTTTAAACCAGCGAAAACCTTTGTTGCACAAGTTAAAGACCAAGTAAAATAATTCATTATGCCAAGCGGAAAAAAAAGAAAAGGACACAAAATGGCTACGCACAAGCGTAAAAAGAGACTAAGAAAAAACAGACATAAAAAGAAGAAATAGTCTTTTCTTTACTAAGCATTAGCTTTTAAAGGCATTATTAAATATTAAACCTAAAGCACTCAGTGCTTTAGGTTTAATATGTTTTTAAGTCTGTTATTTTTAAACGAAAAAAGGAAAAAACGTAGTGAGTAGCGATATAATTGTAGATGTCTCTCCATCTGAAGTGGTAATTGCTTTATTGGAAGATAAGCGGTTAGTCGAACTTAACAGGGAAATGACAGGGGCAAAATTTGCAGTCGGAGATATTTATCTCGGACGTGTGAAAAAGATAATGCCCAGTTTAAACGCTGCTTTCATTGACGTTGGATACGAAAAAGATGCTTTTCTGCACTACCTCGATATGGGGCCTCAATTTTCAACGCTGAATAAGTTCCTGAAAACGGCTTCTTCGAAAAACAATAAAATATTTTCCATCTCCAAGATTCAGTCGGAACCCGACATTAATAAGGATGGTAAAATCTCAGATATTCTAAAGACCGGGCAAAACATACTGGTGCAGGTGGCCAAGGAACCCATCTCCACGAAAGGTCCACGGTTAACCTCAGAACTCTCGATTGCAGGCCGTAACATGGTGCTGATGCCTTTTAGCGAAAAGGTAAGTATCTCCCAGAAGATTGAATCCAATGAGGAAAAAGTAAGACTCAAAAAGCTGATTCAAAGCATACGTCCCAGAAAATATGGGGTGATTGTACGTACTGCTGCTGAAGGTAAAAAAGTGGCCGAACTGGATCAGGAATTAAAACGACTGGTCACCAAATTCGAGACTACCTTTCAAAAATTAAAAAAGGTAAATGCCCCGGCTCTCATCGTTGGAGAAATGGACCGCACGACCTCTTTACTTCGGGATATTTATCATCCCAAATTCAACAGTATCATCGTCAATGATGTTACTGCATGTGAAGAAATCACCGAATATCTGAGTCAAATTGCGCCGGAAAAGAAAAATATAGTCAAACTTTACAAAGGAAATCAATCGATTTTTGATTATTACGGCATTGATAAACAGTTAAAAGCATCTTTTGGTAAAACAGTATCCTTCAAAAATGGAGCATACCTGATAGTCGAACATACCGAGGCATTCCATGTCATCGACGTGAATAGCGGTACCCGTTCAAAAGCTGGAGTAGACCAGGAAACCAATGCCCTTGAAGTAAACCTTGCCGCCGCTGACGAAATCGCCCGGCAGTTAAGGCTACGCGACATGGGGGGCATCATTGTAGTGGATTTTATTGACATGCACCTGGCCGAAAATCGCCATAAAGTGTATGAACGCATGAAGGAGGCAATGGCAGTGGATCGTACCAAACACAACATCCTGCCGCTAAGTAAATTCTGCCTCCTGCAAATTACCCGTCAACGTGTTCGCCCTGAAGAACACATTGAAACCGGAGAAGTTTGCCCTACCTGTAACGGAACGGGTAAAATTACCCCAACCATCTTACTGGTCGATGAAATTGAAGGCAAAGTCAATTATATATTCAAAGAGCTGAATAAAAAGAAGGTGATCATTAAAACCCATAATTATTTGGCAGCTTTTCTGAATAAAGGCTTTTGGTCGATCAAAAATCAATGGGCTTTTAAATACTTAAAAAGTATCCAGGTCGAAGAAGTAAACTCCTATTCTTTGACAGAGTACCACTTCTTCGATGAAAACAATGAAGAGATTGTTTTTTAAATCTCATAAAGAATCCCGGTAAGCAACTACCGGGATTTTTTATGACTTTTATCCGCATTGAGAAAATTCCAAAGACAATATTTATTAAAGATTAATCAGATATTAATCAACAATGTAAGCTTATCGTTCTTTGATGGTTATTTGTTCGCCAGGATTCGAATGATCGACGAACCGATAACGCACCTATGGCGATGATAAAGTGTATCTTGTATGGAAGTGATAAATATCTTGTGATATACATTTTAATGTTTTTATGGGTTGTTAAAGAGATTGAAGAATTGATTTTTCATGTTTGTTATCATCGTTCGTCGTTAGTATGCTTTTTTCTTTTTCCATGGGTTGCGACCCATGGCTATTCACGTTTGACGCTTTCATTGTCCGGAAAGCGTAAACGGTTAGTTTTTTTATTATTTGTGTCCATTCTTTTAATTAGTGTGCATTTGTGATCCTTCATATTGTTGAAGCAGTCAGTTCCTTGGAACTTGGAACTTGGAACTATAAACATTTTCCCTGCGCTCTCTAGCTTATAATAAAAATCGAATGTACTTTTGTTTGCGGTAAATATTAAATCCCAATCAATGAAAAGAGTTGCTGTTATTCTTGTCTTTTGCTTTATGGCCCATCATCTGCTGGCACAAATTGCTGAACCTGTAAAATGGTCTTTCGAATCAACGCAGAATGGGCAGGAGGCAACATTGATTTTCAAAGCCACTATTGAAAAGGGCTGGCATCTTTACGATACCGACCTTGAAGAGGGCGGGCCTGTTAAAACTTCCATTCATTTTGCCGATTCCACCTTGTTTGATCTTGTGGGAAAAGTGCAGAAAGAGCCGCTTCCAACCAAATATTTCGACAAGATCTTCAATATGAATGTTGGCTATTTTAGCAACAAGGCCACACTGACCCAAAAGATAAAACTTAAAAGATCAGGTAAGGTTGAAATCAAAGGTTTTGTTGAATACATGTCTTGTAATGATGAAACCTGTACACCTCCAAGCGAAGCAGATTTTACTTTTACCTTTAACAATGAAGGGACACCATCTTCCAATGCAGTACCTGCTACGACTTCCAATTCTCCAAAACAAGATAGCATATCAGTAAATTCCGTGGATACGGCACCTGCTATTCCGTCCAATATTCCCAATCAGGATCAACAATCCCATAGTTTGGCATGGTTTCTTTTCTATTCATTTTTGGCAGGATTGGCGGCCATTATGACCCCCTGCGTTTTCCCGATGATTCCCATGACCGTTTCATTTTTTATGAATTCAGGCGAATCCAAACTGAAGGCCCGGTTAAATGCCATCTTCTATGGATTTTCAATCGTCGTTATTTATACTGTTATCGGCACCCTGGTGTCCGTTATTTTTGGACCAGGAATAGCCAATTGGCTCAGTACCCATTGGTTGCCCAACCTGATATTCTTTGCCGTTTTCATGCTCTTTGCCTTTTCTTTCTTTGGTATGTTCGAAATAGTTTTGCCAAGCTGGATTGTAAACAAATCAGACCAACAGGTTGACAAAGGCGGTTTGATGGGCTCCTTTTTTATGGCCTTGACTCTTGTACTGGTTTCATTTTCCTGTACAGGCCCCATTGTTGGAACCATCTTGGTGCAATCAGCCGGAGGGCAGGTATTAAAGCCTATTGTAGGAATGTTCGGCTTTTCCATGGCCTTTGCCTTGCCTTTTACCCTTTTTGCCTTATTCCCCGGGTGGCTGAATAATTTGCCTAAATCAGGCGGTTGGCTCAACTCTGTAAAGGTAGTGCTTGGTTTCTTGGAACTTGCTTTAGGATTGAAGTTCTTAAGTGTGGCCGATCAGACTTATCATTGGGGCATACTGGACCGTGAGGTGTATCTTGCCCTGTGGATTGTCATATTTGTATTACTGGGATTTTACCTGTTGGGAAAGCTTAAATTCGTTCACGACAGTGATGTGAAAACGGTAACCGTCCCCCGGTTATTGCTGGCCATTGTTACCTTTTCTTTTGTGGTGTATCTGATCCCTGGCATGTTTGGCGCCCCGCTGAAAGCCATTTCAGGATATATTCCTCCCCAGGCAACCCATGATTTTGATTTGCATCAGATCATTCGTGATGAGGTAAAGCTGGCCAGTTTTAACAATTCACCAACATCGGCACAAAATGAAGAAGCATTGTGCGAAAAGCCAAAGTTTGCCGATTTTTTGCACCTTCCCCATGGACTGGAGGGTTACTTTGATTATAACCAGGGGATGGCATGTGCCAAAAAATTAGGCAAGCCTGTTTTTATTGATTTTACAGGTCATGGTTGTGTTAACTGTCGTGAAATGGAAGCCAATGTTTGGTCGGATACCCGCGTGCTGGAAAGGCTGAGAAATAATTTTGTGGTCATTGCCCTTTATGTGGATGATAAAACTACTTTGCCCCAAAGTGAATGGGTAACCTCCACCTATGATGGTAAGGTAAAAAAGACACTGGGAAAGAAATATGCCGATTTCCAGATTTCACGCTATGGGGTAAATGCCCAGCCTTACTACGTATTGCTCGATCATAAGGAACAACTTTTGGTTCAGCCCAAAGCCTATGATTTAAATGTGGACAACTTTATTAAGTTTTTGGATGATGCTGTAGCAGAGTTTAATAAGAGAAAGCAATCGTAGAAGAAAGTAAGCAGTGATCAGTGGTCAGTTACCAGTGGCCAGGAATTCAATCCTTTCCGCCAAAGCGGATAAGTAATTTAAATAAGAATATGAAACAATGCGAATCTAGGGTTGACATATAGAGATGGGCAGTAAATCCTGCCCATTTACCATTACAGCATGGATCAGTTGAGCTGCCTCTGACAGTAACGAAGATTTACATCCTAACTGATGCTTTAACTTTTGGCCTGAATATTGTCTTTTATTATTCCATGTATTGTCTACCTATTGCTACTGTCTGATCGGTGTCTGTACTGCTGCTGTACTAACAATATGATAATAGTATAACAGCAGATCGGTTACCCATCATACAATGGCAATAC
>DATGYU010000443.1:0-3770 GCA_035297625.1 Prolixibacteraceae bacterium | reverse complement strand
GACTGACATGGCAATATGTTTCCCATCGGGATGCCAGTTTGGATAGGCTCCCGCCGATAAGGTATGGGGGGTCTTGGTGTTGATTTTTTTAAGCTTGCCATTATTGTAGATTATTGTACCGGCATGTGTTGAACGCACATGCAGCATCATACTTTTAGGATTGTTATGGGAAAAGGAATGGCAATTGATACAATTGTTGTCAATGGTTTTGTTATCCACAACTACTGATTCATCAAAGTTTTCCAGGTTACGCTGGTAAATGCCAATAGCCGACCACATCACATAGCCGGTGTTGATCAGGCGGTAAACCAGATGGTTATCGATAGGCTCCTCACTCACCCTGTTGGTAATGGTCTTAAATCGCTGGAACTTACCCTCACTTCCCCTGACATAAATGTCAATGTTAATTTCTTTTGCCTTCGCCTTTTCCAAAAGATCATGCCATTTGCCTGCAGGAATATCCACGATGCCTGTACTGCTTTCAATGGTGAGAGGATCTTGCCCGCCAGACGATATTTTAACCACATAGGCATCCCCCTTTTCCTTAATGGCAAAGTTTAAGGGAGCAATATTGGGCGGAATCACAATCCCCGTGTAATCAGGAAAGATAACCGGATACCGCTCCACCTGTGCATAATTGCTTACATTAGTGGAGCATGAACTGATCAGTGCACTAATAACCAGGATGCTGTACAGACGAAATATCTTGTTCATGGACTTACTTTCTTTTAATTTGTGCTTTTGTTACATTAGGACTCTGACACTTGAGGTAATACCAATAGGTGTTTCCAAAGGCGCGGGCAAGTGTTTGCCTGGCCGATTGCCAATCGCTGCCAAAGGGTTTTATGGCATTAACAAAAGTGGTAAATTGCTTTTGCCGCTCAACTGAGTATTTTATTTCCCCGGGAACAGGATCCTGCCTTGAAATGTAATAATAGAGCACCAGGGCTTCATCAAAGGCACGTGGAAGAGATGAACCATACAAATGATTGTTTTTAGCGATAAGGCTTTTAAACGAAGCCAAATCGCCCTCCAGCAGGATGGAACAAAGTAAATAATCCATTGCCATTCTATTTCCCGGGTTAGCTTCAACTAACTTTGTCAGCTTAACTGTGGCATCACCGGCTGTAAAGGACTCCGATGGCTCACATTTGCGTTTAAAGGCCAGTTCAGGATCTTTGCTTACAAGGGTAGTATCGTCGATATATTTCTGATAATGGTCCACCCATTGATGAAACAGCATATTATGATCCAGTTGATTCAGAAACTTTTTGGCAAGGGCATAATCCCCCATCACGAGGTTAATCTGCACCAGCCGCTTTAAAAGTCTTGGACTGTTTGGGAAAATGGTCTGGGCTTCAAAAGCCCAATGTTGCGCCTCATGCATAAACCCAAGATCATAATACTGATCACAACAGATAAACGGAATGTCACTGGTCACTTTTCCATCGATAAAGAGCCCGGAAGGCCCGGCCAGCTGTGCATAGCTAAAAAGGTTATCTGCCAGCTTGCCTTGATTGGCCAAAGCCCTGTTAAAATCAACATTTACAAACAAATCATACCCTTCCACCGCTTTTACCGATTGAAGAACCTTCTCCCAGTCTTCATTGGATGCGTAATAGGATACCAGTAATTTATTTCTGAGTGTTTTATCCAGGGTGGCATTCAATGTGAATACAGCCAAAAGTGCCATTATTAAAAATTGCCCAGCAACCCACAGAACAGGAGAAGCTGATGTTTTTACTTTGGAAGTATGTTCGGTGCTGACGGTCCGGTTGTCCTGCTTTTTTAGTCCTTTTTTATGGATATCCTGCTTTTTGGTATTTGACACAGTGGGCGCTTTTTCCATTCTTAACTTCAACCTGTTGTAAAGCATTGCGATGAAAAGTAAAGAAGGCAATAGCGCATATAGTGCATATAACTTGTAATCAGGTGCATAAAATATGATCTCAGGTGACTTGCTATGAGTCAGGTCATAAACAAGCGGTAGGTTTACTAAAAAGACATATTTATAAGACAGATAAGGCAATAGGCCTGAGAATAATGCAAACAGGGGAAGGTATAACCAATCCGCTTTTTTCCCAGAGTTGTGTATTTGCAGAATGATCATCGAAAGGGCAAAGATAAAGAGGGCCGCACCTCCTGCACAATAGAAAAGCAGGATAGCCAATATTAAAGCAGCAGGATAGCGCCATTGGGGAAATTTTGAACTTGCCCAGTCAAACATCAGGATGAACGATACTGCCATCAGTAAGCGCACGCTTGCATAAAAGGGATAGTAATAATTGCACTGAATAAGGATAGATAACCACAGGTAAATGGCAATGACACTGAAACTTAATTTTATTTTCCCTGCAATGCGTTCAACAAGACGAATGGCGATCATGCCCAGCCCCACAGCAGTGAGTACGATTAACAAGCTACCCGCTATCTTGTAGTGGAAGAACTGGGAAATAAATTGCGAAATGTAATCAGCAATGCCTCCGGGGTACCTTGCAAATCCCTTAAAGAATGAAAAGTCAGTTAAGAATGCTGACTGTTGAAGGTAATAATGTAACTGAGGATTAATCGCACTGGCAGTAAACCACCACGCATACAGAGAACCGATGACCAGCAGTAAGTTGGTCAAGTTTTTATTATTTAATTCCATGCTAAACATATTAAATCATGGTTGATAATCTTGATCTGTTTATGTCCTTACGATATGTCAAGTTCGTTATACTCTTGAAAAAATACCAAATAAATACACCTGTTTGGTCAGTAAATGCTCCAATCAACAGAACAGGTAAATTCGTTTTGCCTTTTGATAAATACAAGTTTTGAATAACATTTTTGAATCGTCAAGCAATAATTCCATAACTTCCTATGAAATACGTTATAAAGCTAATTAAATAACTGAATATTCCAAATATCTACCTATTTTTCAATTCAACATTTGGTTTAATTATTGGAGATTAGCGCCACCAATCCATTGCCAATTCAGGGGAATAAATAAAAACAATCGGATTCATTCGCTTATGATCAAAGTTCAGGGTAAAGTATAAACCCGGATGGATCACATTTGGTATTTAAATACTACTTATATACTATTGTAATACTAAAATTCAGGTTTTAGTATTACAATAGTATATAAGTAGTACTTCAAATGCATATCTGGTCCAATTGGATTTACAATTTGCAGGAAGGAGTTTATTATTTTACTGGTATTTGGTATGATCCTATTTAAACGGCTGGTCCTCGGGTCAAATTACCAGCCAGACCCTTGTTAAGCGGTCACTTATCTGCCAGGCTAATAGGTGGATATCTTCATATTTCAACCCTTGATTCGCATGAATATTGATTATTTTCTTTACTCTTAGATAATGAGTCATCCTCCATCGACTTCAGGCGAAGGAATTAATTAATTCAAGTTGCCGGCAATTGGCTTTTAGTTTATGGGATAAAACTGCCAAGATCATTTTACATTAAGGCTGATCGAAGCATTTGTTACCAGCTGGTTACAGCCAGCAGTTCAACTTAATTTCAACTAAAAATGGCAAGCTATGTGAATTCGTATGCCCGTTACCTTAAACTATTTCTTTTAAAATCATTTTGAAGGTTGATGGCCATGGACACCACGTTAGTAGCACCGGAAAGATGGTAACGTCCGGAGCCGTAATTGAAATGGAAACGGGAGATTTTGAATCCAAAACCCCAGGAGAGGCCGACAGTAGACATCTTTTCGTTAAACTTTAAATCCTGCCGGATCTGGTAATTATAGCCTGCCCTGA
>DATGYU010000442.1:0-6226 GCA_035297625.1 Prolixibacteraceae bacterium | reverse complement strand
TCATAGCTTTTATCTTAACAAAAAAGCTATTCCAATCCTCATGCCGATCGAATATGGTATTCCAGGCCACAAAATATTGAGCCTCTTTATAGGTCAGCTTACTGTAGGGAATTCCTTTACGACAATCCATATTATCCGTATCCAGCAAACTTTCAATCGTATAATAGGGATATTTAAAGCAGATGTTCATGATGGTACGCATGATCACAGCGCACGTTATCGGGTCGATGATATTCCCCGGGTATTTACTGACTAAATCATAATGCCCACAAATGTAACCTGCCTGTAAAGCCAATATGATCCCGTGAATATTTAAAGATTTATACTTTTTATAAGGCTCAAACAAATCCAACACTTCTTTTTGTATATACATTGGGAAGCCTGGAGTTCCATAATCGACAAACTCATACAAAGACAAGGGAGAATTACAGTAATACTCATACAAATCGGGGGATTTAATTTCGACCTCGGCCAGTAGTTCCGGCTCAAAAAGAATGGCTTTTTCCATAGCTTAAGATTTATGTTGGTGGTTAATCATCGCTCACGGCAAATTATCCTACAAAATCTTCTTCCCTACCAATCGCCCACAAATGAAGAACGAACGTAACAATAAAAAATTATTATTCCATGAAAAAAAAAGCACATTTTTTTATAAAAAGCCCGATTATCCTTAAACGATCTAACCGGGCTAAAAATCATAAATACAAAGAAGCACGACCACTAAACTCACAGCTTATGTTTCTGAATGATAATCAAATTATTAAAGAAAATGGAACTATTCCAGGCAATACAATCGCTTTTAGCCCTCCGGTTGGCGAACAAGAAACGAGCCACCCCTATAAATCGGGTACAGCAGGATCCCGAGTACTCGGGATAGGCGAGTTCTCCCGATAGCCATCGCATAGGCTATGAGGCAATTAAAAAACAATTATAAACACCTGAAAGTTGGGGCGTATTACCTGATGACTAGCAGCCTGTTCATTAGTCAAACGCAAGCCTTCTGGCATTATTAATCTTTCAATTAATCAATGCAGGAAGGCTTGATCATAAAACAAAATGGATACTAGATAATTGAATCAGCCGTGCAGGTGTGGTTTTCTTTCTCTTCACTGGCAGAGCGTTCCAGTCCGTAGATACCCTGGACAAAAGGCCATGCCCCCAGGTAGTAGAGATAACTGTCGAGCAGGCGAAGGTGCACTCCTTCCAGTTTAAGAATACGGTCGGTATAGAAATCGGTCAGTGCTTCCTTCATCTTTTGGTGTACAGCAAGAAAGAAATGGTCGGACCATAATCCTTTTTCATATTCCTGCCAGAACGCATCACGGCGTTCCAGGGTATCCAACTTGGGAAAGCGTCGGAATAAATCATTCAATTTCGTCTCTGCTTCATCCCTGGTGGCAGGTTTTGGTACAGGACTCTCTTCTGTAACATGTTCTCCAGTACGAAGATATTCTTCTGCCAGTACAAGACAGCTCATTGTCTCAGCCACACAAACTTCTGCAAGTTCGATGATCTGCACCGATATCCGTTTCTTATACTGTTCCATTTTGGGCCAGTAGCTGAATACCAATTCATATAATTCACTGGTCAGCTTATTCTCAAATGCTTTGTTTGTTTTATGATCAGGATTCACCAGATCATCCATATTCTTATATTCCTTAGACTTATCATCGTTACTCATAACTAAATAGTTTAAAAATTTAACCATAGCAACATTCGTTTTTCTGCAAAAGCAATGAAATCCGATATCTTTTCCACCTCATCGTATTACAATTTTAAGACCAAAGTTATTGCCAAGGGGTTACATCTTTTTAATGATTTATTATATCCTCTCCTTTTGCTTTGTAAATACGCATTATTCTTTGGGACTTTTTTGACTTCCGGGGCTCAGGGACATTAGCGAAGTTAAGCGTTCGCACGGCTACTTTTTATATCCCGCTATTTCAATAAATTCCGGTAAAACCCCTGAAAGTTTATTACATTTTACCACAAATATTTTGTACATTTATATAGCACCTAATGGTGTAGTTCATTTACCGTACAATTGTCAGCAGGTGAAATATTGTGACTTCAATGATTTGAGCGATATCGGCAGGATGTAGAGCATCCGGCACTGCCACCCTGGTTTTCCCACTGACCTGATGAAGCTTAACCTTTCATAAAATCTATAGCTATGAGAATACTTCTACTTTTGTTAGGTGTATCGGCAAGCCTGCTTTTGCGGGCCCAGGTGTCGATGACAGTGGCCAATAATGCAGGAAATTTAAGCGCTATCATCACTTCAGAACAACTAAGCACAGTAACGGACCTTACCATTAGCGGCACCATCGATGCCAACGATATTGCCACCATCAACAATTTGATGCCTGCTTTGAAAACACTGGATATCAGCAACACGACCCTTTCGCCATGCTTTATCCCTTCTGTTGATAATTTTGTAGCCGATTGGTTCCCCGGTCCCAGTTTATCCAGGAATTCCCTTAACTACGGAGGATTAATGAAGCCGCTTTTAACCAGTGTACAATTGCCTTCAACACTACAAATATTGGGTAGCAGCGCTTTTGAATACTCAGGAATTACCTCCGTTACCATTCCTGCAACAGTGACCTCTATCGGGTGGTCAGCCTTTGCCCGCACCCCGCTCACCTCTGTTACGATTCCTTCTACCGTTAGTTATATGGACCAATGGATATTTGATGGATGCATTGAATTAAAAGAAGTAGTCATTGATGCGGCTTTAACGGGCATTCCCCTGGGTACCTTTGGAGGATGCTCTTCCCTGAATTCGGTGAATATACCTCCAACAGTCACCAATATAGGGATGTCGGCGTTTATCAATTGCCGCAGTTTAAAGACCATTATACTGCCTCCATCCGTAAGCCTTATTGAGATGACTGCCTTTTATGGCTGTACAGGTCTTACCAGCATCTATTCAAACAACCCGATTCCCCCGCAGACACAAAGCTCCTTTGGGGAGGTCGACAAAACCAACTGCACGCTTTATGTCCCTTTTGGCGCGGCTGAACTCTATGCTGCTGCCCCTGAATGGGGAGAATTTACCCAAATTGTTGAAGGACCCGGGCTCTCCCTTTCTTCCAATACGGTTAATCTTGGCCCCGAAAACAATAGTTCAGCCACCATCAGATTGCACACCACAGCTTCATGGACCATCACAAATAACCAGGAATGGCTCTCGATAAGTCCGGCTTCGGGAAATAAAAATGAAACCATCACCTTTACCGCTCAGGCAAACCCATTATACACCTCCAGAACTTCCATCGTCACTGTTTCAACCAACAATGGCTATACGGAAACAGTTACTGTTACCCAGCAAGGCAAAGCCAACACTGCTCCTGTGGCCAACGCGGGAAATGATCAAACGGTCGATGAAGGAGCAATGGTTCAACTGGATGGCTCTGCCTCTTCTGATGCCGATGGCAATGAGCTAACTTACCTCTGGACTGCCCCTGAAGGTATTTCTCTTAGCGCTAACAATGTCGCAAAACCAACCTTTACTGCCCCTCAGGTAGACACCAACACTGCTTATACCTTTTCCCTCGTGGTGAATGACGGAACTGTCAATTCGCCCGAGAACCATGTGATAATTACCATTGCTAACAAGCTTGAATTAAGTGTTTCCTCTCATACCGTTTCTGTGGGTGCAGAAGCAAATCTTTCCGCATCAGTTCAACTGCTAAGTAATTCTTCATGGTCCGCAAGTTCTGATCAAAACTGGCTTACTGTAAATCCAATCTCAGGAAATGGCAATCAGCAGCTAACCTTCACTGCCCAGGCAAATCCTTTATTGACAAGCAGAAGTGCTGTGGTAACAGTGTCTTCTGCCCAGTTGAGTGAAATAGTTACTGTCACTCAGTCAGGGAAAACAAATACTGCTCCTGTGGCCAATGCGGGAAATGATCAAACGGTCGATGAAGGAGCAATGGTTCAGCTGGATGGCTCTGCCTCTTCTGATGCCGATGGCAATGAGCTAACTTACCTCTGGACTGCCCCTGAAGGTATCTCTCTTAGCGCTGACAATGTCTCAAAACCTACCTTTACAGCCCCTCAGGTAGACACCAATACTGATTATACCTTTACCCTCGTGGTAAATGACGGAACTGTCAATTCGCCCGAAAACCATGTGATAATTACCATTGCTAACAAGCTTGAGTTAAGCGTTTCTGAAAAGAGTGTCACCATTGGCGCCGAAAACAATAGCCTGGCAACTGTTAATGTTCATTGCAATACCAGTTGGAATGCCAGTTGTCACCACGATTGGCTGACGATCACCCCCGGAACTTACAGCGGTGATCAAACACTCACCTTTACCGCTCAGGCCAATCCGTCGAAAATAATACGTACGGCAGAGGTAATTGTATCGGCTACTGAGGGGCTTACTGAAACAATAACAATTACACAGCAAGCGAGGCCAAATACCACCCCGGTGGCAAATGCAGGAAGTGACCGGTCTTTCTTTGGTGGTGATATCGTTCAACTGGATGGATCAGCTTCCGCTGATATTGACAATGACGCGCTTACCTATCTGTGGACTGCTCCTCTTGGCATTACCCTTAGTTCGGCAACTGACCCAAGGCCTACTTTTACAGCCCCTCAGGTAGAGGTTGGAACAACCTATAGCTTTTCCCTGACAGTAAACGACGGACAGGTAAGTTCCGCTACCGATGAGGTAATCATTACAATTACCAAAAAGATAATCGAATTGAACCTTTCCGTTACGGACATCAAATTTGATGGAAAAGAAAGTACCGCCCGCATCATTCTTTCAGGAAATGCCCAATGGACTGCCGCCTCTGATCAATCATGGCTTACAGTGAGCCCCACATCTGGAACAGGAGATAAGATGCTGGTAATAACCGCTCTGTCCAACAACACCAATTTGGAAAGAATAGGAACAATTACCGTGTCCGCTCCAGGTGTTGACTCGAAAAACCTTGTCGTTACTCAAAATGGCCTTTTTGTCGGAATAGAAGAAATACAGGCCGATGCTCAGATAAAATATTACCCCAACCCTATTGTCAGTGAGATGATAATAGAAATAGTAAATACAAAGCATCAATCGATATCAGTTGATATTTATTCTTTGACAGGCCAGAGATTAAGGAACCTTGCCAATCAAAGAAACGATGAGAATATAAGCCTTGTATGGAATGGCACCAATGAGCTGGGGCAAAAGGTCCCTTATGGCATGTATATCCTTAAGATAAATAATGAGGCTAAACAGGTGGTATTTAAAGGAAGGTAGGGTCAGTCGGCAATAGCTGGTTACTTTTTACTACTGAATATCAGCGGCTAACAGCCCGCGGCCAAAAGCAACCAGCTATTCCTCTTCCAGTATCTCCTGTACCCTACCCACTTCGCCGGTTTCAAGTCTGACCTTGATACCATGCGGATGATTGGGTGAATTGGTCAAAAGAGTCTTTACGATACCTTCCGTCAGTTCACCGGTTCTTTGATCTTGTTTTTGTACGATATTTACCAGCATCCCTGGTTTAATATCTGAGCGTTTTCTTCCATCCATAATAAATGCAAATTACATGAATTTAAATGAATTCCACGAATGATGATCGTGAAAATTGATAGAATGGATCAATATTTAAATTGGCTGATGGTTTAAATGATTGAATAGTTTAGAGTTCATTACATACATCATTTTTCTTTCCATCGAGGGTGTCCAAAAACCCTGTGTTTCTCAGTATCTTCACTCAGTGTAACTCTCCCGAAAGATCGCATTGGCGTTAACTTCGATTGATCAGCTCATTCCATATCCTATTTTTCTTTCTATCCGAGTGTGTCCAAAAAGAAGAACTTAAACACAAAGTCACAAAGCCACGAAAAATACATCATTAATAATCAATATTTTGTGTCTTAGTGGCTTTGTGTTTAAAAGTGTTTTTTATCTTATTGGACACCCTCCTATAACATCTACCCAGCCTGAAGGCTCTGCTCGCTCAGAATGGGCGCATTACCAAGCCATCAGACGATAAGGGCCTTCAGGTTAAGTCCATCTTGTAGCCCCGTGATTTTAATCCGGGGAAAGCGGAATATCAACAAGAATACTTAGATACATAAAATCGCCTATCGATAATCACTTATCCATGTTTACATACTTCAGGAATTCGTCCCTGCGGTGCGGATCTTTGAACAAGCCTCCATAATCGGCAGTAATTGTTGAACTGCTTTCATCCTGTATGCCACGCGAAGATAC
>DATGYU010000441.1:0-12356 GCA_035297625.1 Prolixibacteraceae bacterium | reverse complement strand
ATGCTCTCGATATCGTTGGGCGACAGAAAGTTGATCTCGGTCATCGGCACACCGTCCACCACATACAACGGATCGTTGCTGGCGCTAATGGAAGTATTGCCCCTCACACGCACTACCATCCCTGCCCCGGGTTCCCCGCTGGGTTGTAATACAGTCACTCCTGCCGCTTTACCTTGTATGGCTGAGGCCGCCGAAATAATGGGCCTTTCTTCTATATCCTGTGTTGACACGCTGGCCACTGAAGTGGTAAGATCTCCTCTTCTGACCGATCCATAACCAACCACCACCACCTCATCAATTGCGACCATCTCTTCCTGCAGGGTGATATTGATGGGCTCGGTACCGGAGACGGTAAACTCCTGGGCCTTATAGCCGATCATGGAAAAAGCCAGCGTGCTGCCCTGTGGGGCGGCTATGCTGAATTTGCCCTGGTCATTGGTAATGGTGCCGGTAGTGGTACCTTTTACAGCCACCGAAACCCCAAACATGGGCTGACCATTTTGGTCTTTTACGGTCCCAGTTATGGGCTGCCCCTGCTGCGTACCCTGGGGCTGCGGCATCGGCAATAGATTAGCCGAGACGTTTTCAACAGTGCCTGAGAGCATGATAAGGCATAAAATGATAAGGGTGAGTTTCGTTACTCTAAAGCTTTTATTTACCCACGGGACAGATCCGCAGGCGCACCAGAATGTTTTCATAGTTTTAGTTTTTGAAACCTGGTTTAATTAAAATATATAGAGGTAGAATAATGGGTCCTGCCTGATTTTGCTGTTTACGTTTTTGGCACCTTGAATGTTATAAACTTTTTTGATATTCAAGAATTTAGGCAAGCTGCAGATTACACAAATTACGCGTTGAATGTGAGGAATAGTAATTCGAAGCTTGTTTTCATGCTGAAAGGGTCGTATAACCGGATTAAGTTTAATAGGCGATGACAACTATTCTACTGACTTTTGGTTTACCCATCTGATAATCAGCCAACATTCCACTAATACAAAAATTTGAACAGTCTCGAATATTCTACTCTATCCTTCAATGTCAAAAGATCATTGGTCTGCCTGTTAATTTTGGAGCTTTTCCATTAGTAATAAAGTTGATCATTAGTCCTAAAACTAAATTTATTTGGACTATAATAATTGTTCTACCAGCATGAATAACCTTGGATTGCTTAATTTGAAATGCTGCCTTGTCTGCGCAGAAATGAAATTTAGGTGAGCTAGCAGAATTAAAAGTAAATAATATTGTTTCATTACAATCGGATCAATTGCTGTTTATTTTCCCTCATCCAAAAAAGCATCCAATGCCTTGGTAGGTTTGCCATCATCGCCCCAGGCGCTTAGGGCATAATGGCTCCAGCTGCGGGCCCCTTCGGGTTCCCAGTAAAAAACACCCAGTCCTTTACCGTCAGGCACTTCCCTTACCTTTTTCTGAACGGATAAAAGCATATCGTAAGTATTTTGGGCTTTGGTATCTTCACCACCCACTTCCACCACCATCACTTCCTTGCCATAACGGGAAACCATATCTTTCAGGTTATATCCCAAATCAGCAATCGACAGGATATAATCCGGGTTTCCGGGAAGCCAGTATGGATAATACGACAATCCGATCACATCATATTTAGCCCCTTTTGACTTTGCATTGTCGAACCACCACCTGAAGCGCTCATTGTTATTGCCCTGATCAATATGCAGGATTACTTTCGACTGCGGACTAACGGCCTTGATGGCATCATACCCCTTGTTGAGCAACAGAACCAGCTGATTCCAGTTGGAAATACTTCCTTCGGGATATATAAAACCACTGGGAATTTCATTGCCTACCTGTACCCATTCAGGGGTAACACCGGCAGTTTTAAGGGCGGACATCACCTCAAAGGTATAATTGTAAAGATCGCTGAGCAGGGTAGGAAAATCATGGCCTTCCCATGCTTTGGGCTTTACCTGTTTTGCAGGATCGGCCCAGCTGTCACTGTAATGAAAATCAATCATCACCCGCATCCCCCATTGCTGGGCACGAACAGCCATGGCCACCGTTTCCTCCTTGCTGCAATGACCGCTGAACTTATCGTTGGAAGGGTTCACAAAGGTCCTTAACCTAATGGAATTGATGCCATGATCTTTAAGAATCTTAAAACAATCTTCCTTATCCCCAGTATTGTTGTAGAATTGATAGCCCGAAGCCTCCATTTGGGGCAACCAGCTGATATCGGCTCCTTTGGCAAAAATATTTTCTTGTTTTGTAGTATCTCCTTGATCTGGAACAGACGGAACTTCTTTTTGAGAAGAAACTTCATTGCTGCATCCCATCAGCAGAATGGAGATAAGAAGGGTGAGAAGTATTCTGTTTTGTAGTGTTTTCATCTTTATTGTTGGCAATTGATTGACGATTTCTTTGATTAAGAATAATTCCTAAATTTAAGAAATAGAATAATTGATAACAATATTATTGAGAAGTATTTAATGGGCAAATTAACATTATAAATGAAAACAAAAAACCCCCGCTTTTCAGCGAGGGTTGAGATCATTTATTCTTCAGTGACTACGATCTTTTCAATTAAATCCCCCTGACGGATGGCATCGATTACTTCGAGGCCTTCGTACACCTTACCAAAGCAAGTATGCTGACGGTCGAGGTGAGCGGTGTTGCGGCGACTGTGGCAAATGAAAAACTGTGAGCCCCCGGTATTTCTTCCGGCATGGGCCATCGACAATACCCCACGGTCATGGAATTGGTTATCGCCATCCAGCTCGCATTTAATTTTGTAACCCGGTCCACCGGTTCCGTTGCCAATCGGACAACCACCCTGGATCACGAAATCAGGAATGACCCTATGGAAAGTCAATCCATCATAGAATCCTTTTTTGGAAAGGGTGATAAAGTTCTCCACTGTTCCCGGTGCATCTTCATCATAAAAGTTTACTTTCATGACACCCTTGCTGGTATGAATTTCTGCTTTGCTCATTGTTGTTTTATTAATATGAAGATGCAAAAGTACGAATAAAGAGGATGAGAACAAAAACACAAGGTTATTTACAACCTGGCAATTCCTGTTCTACTCTATAGTTTTTGATCCTAGGGAGGGTACAATGAATATCGAAACTACACATACACTCTTATTTTATCCTTAAGTCCATTGGATTTTGCCTGCTATCCCAAATAGAATGAATGTAAATATTCTTAGATGTAATTTCGTAGAATAAGATAAAGTCTTCTACTATTAGACCTCTAACGGATTCAAATTCAGTTCTAATCCCTAATTCCGGATGCTTATCAAGTATAGAAAGTTCTTTAATGAGTCTTTTATAAAGCTTGGCAGAATAAGATTTACTCTTATTCCTCTTTGAGTAAAAATCCAAAATCTCAAAGACTTTAATATTGGCTCTTTGAGACCAGATTATTTTTCGCTTAGCCATTGATTGAATTTCTCATCCATTTCTGCCTGTTCAAGGTATTGGCCCTGTTTAATCTGTTCTTTTGACTTCATTATCTCTTCACGTTGTTCTTTTGAAAGCATTAATTGTTGTGACTGTGATTTTGAATCCAGAATCGTCTTAATAGCATCCAAAAATGATTCATCATTTATTTCTGCTATTCTATGTATCAGGTGCTTTTTTAATTCTAAAGCTGTCATAATTCAATCGTTTTCAGACAGTAAATATACAAAATATCCTAAACCAAATTATAAAGTTCTTTTCAGAAGATGGCAAATCAAAATCATAAACATCATTCAATTTTTAATTAATTCAAGTTGCTGGGTATTGGCAACTGGCTGCTGGCAAAACAGGCTCCGAAATTTTAACATAGCTGCTGTTCGAAGCATTTTTGCTAGCTGCCAGAAGCCCTTTTTTGCTATTCATTTCTTGTTCAGGTTACCAGACTCTTATAACTGGCAACTTGCGTTATTTAAATGATTCCCTGCCTTTACAATTGAGTATCTGACAGGCAAGTAGTAAGTGTTCAGTAATCCTTGGCACTGATCACTCATTTTCTCACCATCTCCTCTCGTGCTATCGTACCCTCATGCTTTCATTTCCCCTGCTCCCTGCCCCATCTTCCTGGATGAGTTTCGGATCACCAGGCTGGTCTTCATTTCCACCTGCCGAGGCTCAGCGGTAGGATTTTTAACCCTCTCAAAAAACAACATGGCAGCTTCCTGTCCCATTTCAAAGGTGGGATGAATCACTGAGGTTAGCGAGGGCTCTACTACCGTAGAATGAAACTCTCCGGTAAAACCGGCCAGGGATATATCCCCCGGAATGGTCAGTCCCATCTGTTTGATTTCCTTCATGGCAGCAAAGATCACCGTATCGTTGATTCCGAAAATAGCATCAGGCCGGTTCTCCACTAGCAGCAGATTACGGGTAGCCACGGTGGCATCTTCCGGGCTCATATTGCATCGGGTAACCAATTTTTCATTGAAAGAAAGGGCGCAATCCTTAAGTCCCTCAAGGTAGCCTTCATACCTAAGCCTTGAGATGCTTAACTGTTCCGGGCCGTTGATATAGGCTATACGACGGCAGCCGTTCTCATAAAAATGACGGGTAAGATGCCTGGCCGCTTCCTTATTGTCGGCGACCACACTAGGCACCTCGCTGGTACGACATACCCGGTCAAAAAATACCAGGGGGATTTCATTGCTGATCAAGGCATCAAAATGGTCATAATCTCGTGTTTCCTGGCTCAGGCAGACAATCAGACCTTCCACCCTTGTATTGAGCAGATTTTTGACCGATTCCACTTCCTTTTCATAGGATTCGCTGGACGAGGAGATCAGGATGTAATAGCCATGTTGCTTGGCTACATATTCAATGCCCGAGATCACCGATGAGAAGAAATGAGTGACAATATCAGGCACAATCACCCCGATCATACGGGTTTCCTGACGGAGTAAACCCATTGCCAGCGGATTGGGCGTATAGTTCCTTTCCTTGGCCAGCTGCCGCACTTTACGGGTAACCTCAGGACTGATCTCTGAACAGTTCTTCAGTGCCCTGGAAACAGTCGATATGGATACATTCAGTTCGGCTGCCAGATCCTTTAATGAAACATGCCTTTTACCCATAACATCAGGAGAGAATATTCTTTTTTAGTTCTGCAAATCTAATGGTTTCCTGTTCATTCTGCCGAAAATGAAGGATCAAAAAAACGCATCACAAATTATTTTATTCATGCAAAGCTTTGCAGAGCAACTAAGATTTGGCAATATGAATTTCTTTGATGACTTTTGAATCGCTAATTAATTAAAACAGCAGATACCGGGCTGTGTGTTGAAACGAAGAACTAATAAAACGAAGAACTAACTAATTAACTTTACTTACGAAATGACAAAGACAAAAAAAGGTCTCTTTACTACGGAAGACGGGATCAATCATACCTTTATTTTCTTCCTGGTTGCCATGCTCTTTATGCTTTGGGCAGTAGGCAACAGCCTGATAGATACCATGGACAAGCATTTCCAGGATTACTATCACCTGACAAAGGCAGACTCGGCCAATGTCCAGTTTTCCCATTACCTGGGCTATTTCTTTATGGCCTTGCCGGCAGGGTGGTTTATTCACAAACTGGGGTACAAATGGGGTATTATCTTAGGTTTGAGCCTGGCAGCCCTTGGCTGCCTGTGGTTTTATCCTGCCACTAAAATTGATGGCTTCTGGGCCGTTCTTTTGGGCGTATGCCTTGTGGCCATGGGCTTTTCCTTCCTCGAAACAGTTGCCAATCCGTATACCACCGTATTGGGAAATCCCAAATATGCAGCTTCGCGCATTAACCTGGCACAGTCGTTTAATGCCATTGGATGGCCTATCGCTCCCTACGTTGGAGGTTTGTATTTTTACCATTCGGATGACTCCCTTTCGGCCCAGCAAAATGCTGAAATAGCCCATCAAACCATGTGGGTCCCGTATGTGGCCATTGCCGGTATTATCCTGGTGCTTATTATCGCCTTTGTGAAAAGCAAAATGCCCGACATTAAGGAAAACAACAATCATTCCCAGGATGATAATGCCCCGGTAGATGTCTTTGGTAAGCAAGACAAGCTGTCTACCCTCCTGTTGTATGGCTGTGCCATCCTGTTTAGCTTTGCCCTTGGGATGATCTTCCGCTTCTTTGTTCAGGTATTTTACATGGACCGGGAAACTCTTGCCAATCCTGAGGCTATGGCGGCTTTAAACCACATGTTGAAATGGGTGTTCAACATCGTCACTGCCATTGCCGGGGTATCATCCATTATTTTTATTGCTGTAAAAAGACATAAACTGATTCATAAAAACAGCCTGTGGTCAGCCCCTCACTTTACCGGTGCTACCATTGCACAGTTTCTATATGTAGCCGCCCAGGCCGGTATCTTCAGTTTCTTTATCAACTATATGGTGGAAGAAGTTCCTTCCATAAGCGAAAGTTTTAAGGCAAGCTGGTTTATTGGAGGAGAGAATGGATCTATCTTAAGAGACGGAAGTTATTTCCTCACAGAGAAGGGAGCTACCTCGCTGATGTCATGGATGGCCTTCCCATTATTCCTTTTGGGACGTTTTACCGGATCTTTCATCCTAAGAGTAACCAAAGCTCACAACATGCTTGGCCTTTATTCATTTATCAATGTAATTTTGATGCTGGTAGTAGTAGCCAACCTGGGATGGATATCGGTAATTGCCGTCTTCCTGAGCTTCTTTTTCATGTCCATCATGTTCCCTACCATCTTCTCTCTGGGCATCTTTGGACTGGGCGAAAAATCAAAACTGGCCTCTTCCTTCATTGTAATGGCCATTATGGGAGGTGCTGTATTGCCCAAGGTAATGGGGGCAATTGCGGATGTTGATGGTATGTCGGCAGGTTATATTGTTCCGGCGGTTTGCTTTTTGGGTATCGCGCTTTACGGGTTCTTCTGGACCAAACTCAGCGGTTCGCAAGGCCTGAACGGGGTAAAGATTGGAAGCGGTCATTGAGCCCTTTGATGAATGTAAATTTTTAATGCTGTTTTACTATGGAAAACACTGAAAACACCAGGAATCCATCTTACAAGCGCTATTGCAAGACCTTGACGCTAAAGGATGATCCTCAGCTGATTGAAGAATACAAAAAAGTACATGCTCCCGGAGCCGGCTGGCCTGAGATTACCCAGGGCATGAAGGAAGTAGGCATCATCGACATGGAAATCTACCTGTTGGGCAACCGCCTGTTTATGATCATGGATACCGTCCCTGATTTTGATCATGAAAGGGCCATGGATCAACTGGCAGGCAAGCCCAGGCAAAGTGAATGGGAGGCCTATGTGTCGCGTTTTCAGCAAACAAGCGCAGAGGCTACTGCCGATGAAAAATGGCAACTGATGGAAAGAATATACAAATTATAGGCTTTTGAATCCAACAAACAAGATCACTCCAAGACCGCTGGGAAAGACCGGTTTAATGGTTCCGCCCATCATTTACGGCACCAGCTTTATGGGAAACCTTTACCAGGAGCTGCCTGAAGAGGTAAAACTTCAGATCATGCAGCAGTGGTTTGCCGTTTCGCAAGGCATCCCTATGATTGACTCCGCAGGTAAATACGGGGCAGGCCTTGCCCTTGAAGTAATTGGACAAGGCCTTCAAAAGCTGGGGGTCAAAAAAGACGACATCATCATCAGCAACAAGCTGGGTTGGTACCGTGTGCCGCTCACCACCGATGAGCCCACCTTTGAACCGGGCGCATGGGTGAACCTGAAATATGATGCCGTTCAAAAGATCAGCTATTCCGGCATTCTCGATTGCTGGCAGCAGGGCTGTGAACTGCTGGGCGGCTATTATACCCCGCAGGTGGTGACCGTACATGACCCCGATGAATATCTCTTTGCCGCCACTGATGAAAATGACCGTGCACAAAGATTAAACGATATTCTTGGAGCCTACAAAGCGCTGTTTGAACTAAAAGACAAGGGAGCGGTAAAAGCGGTAGGCATTGGTGCCAAGGACTGGCTGACCATCCGGGAACTGTACGAGCATGTAAAATTCGACTGGGTGATGTTTGCCAACAAGCTGACCCTTTATCATCATCCGCCGGAAATCATTGAATTCATTGAACGCATCCATACCGATGGGGTGGGAATCATCAATTCGGCCATCTTCAATGCCGGCTTTTTAACAGGAGGCGAGTATTTCGATTATCGGAAGATCAATCCTGAAGATCCTAAAGACCAGCATTTACTTACATGGCGCGACCGATTCTTTGACACCTGCAAAAGGCACAATGTCAATCCCGGGGATGCCTGCCTGAAATTTGCCATGATGATGCCACAGGTAAGTGCAGTGGCCCTGAATCCAAGCAAGCCGGAAAGAATAAGGCATAACGTGGAGGTATTGAAAAAAGACCTGCCATTGTCATTCTGGCAAGAGATGCAGCAGAAGAAAATAATAGGTGAACATTTTAAATACCTGAATGTATGATCATTGACGCTCACCACCATTATTGGGAATATGATGCTGTAGCCTATGACTGGATTGATGATTCAATGAAGGCCATCCGCCAGGATTTTCTCCCTGAGCAGTTGTCAAAAACTATTGAGGAGGCAGGCATTGATGGAGTAATCACTGTCCAGGCCCGCCAGATGATTGAGGAAACCGATTGGCTGCTCGAGCTGGCCCGCCAAACGCCCTTTATGAAAGGGGTGGTAGGATGGCTTCCTTTGATGGAAGACAACCTGGAATGTCATCTGATTAAATATTCCGAAGAATCATTGCTGAAAGGGCTTCGCCATGTCATTCAGGGAGAAGATGACCCCGAATTTATGCTGCGTTCTGATTTCAACAGAGGCATTTCAATGCTCAAAAAATACGGCCTTGTCTATGATATTTTAATCGTGGAAAGGCAATTGCCCAATACCATCCAATTTGTTGACAGGCATCCCAACCAGCCCTTTGTGCTCGACCATATTGCCAAGCCATTGATCGGTAAAAATGAGCTCTTGCCCTGGAAAGACAACATCCGTGAACTTGCCCGCCGACCGAATGTTTGTTGTAAGTTATCGGGCATGGTTACCGAAGCCGACTTTCAACACTGGACCCCTGAACAGCTTCAACCCTACTTTGAGGTGGTCATGGAAGCCTTTGGCCCCAAGCGCCTGATGTTTGGCTCTGACTGGCCCGTTTGCCTTGTAGCCATCCCCTATAAAAGCTGGGTTAACCTGGTAAGAAAAAACATAGCGGCCTTCTCCCGGGAAGAGCAGGCCGGCATCATGGGTGGCAATGCCGCCAGGGTATATGGGTTGCAGTAACCAGTATGGGGCCCCTCCTCAACCCGACTTTAAGGACCTTAAAGACTTTAAGGTCCTTAAGGCTAGCCCTGAGAGAGCCAAACTTTAAACTTTAAATTTTAAACTTTAAACTATGAAAGCATTACAAATAACCTCTCCTGAAAACATCCAACTGGTGGACCGGCCCATGCCTTCACCAGCCAAAGGGGAAGTGCTGCTAAAGATTAACTATGTGGGTTTTTGCGGGTCTGACCTAAGCACCTATCTGGGCAAAAACCCCATGGTGGAGTATCCCCGGGTTCCCGGTCATGAGATATCGGCCACCATTGTTAATATAGGCGAAGATGTCCCCGATGGTTTCAAGCAAGGGCAGGCGGTTACCGTGGTGCCTTACACCAATTGCGGGCAGTGCTCTTCTTGCCGGAAAGGCAGGGCAAATGCCTGCCGTTACAACCAAACTTTGGGAGTTCAAAGAGACGGGGCCATGCAGGAATTCATTGCCGTGCCATGGCAAAAGCTGATTTCCGATGACCGTCTTTCAGCCCGTGAACTGGCCATGGTGGAGCCCTTAACAGTTGGCTTTCATGCCATCGACCGGGGAAGGGTAACCGACATCGACACGGTCATGGTTTTTGGCTGTGGAATGATCGGAACAGGTGCCATTATCAGGGCAGCTTTAAGAGGTGCCAAAGTGATTGCCGTTGATATTGATGACCAGAAACTGGAATTAGCCCGTAAGATTGGCGCTGCCCATTGTATCAATTCGATGACCACCAACCTTCATGATGCCCTGCAGAAAATTACCGGTGGCCATGGTCCTGATGTAGTGGTGGAAGCTGCCGGCAACCCTCTTACCTATCAGTCGGCCCTGGAAGAAGTAGCCTTTGCCGGAAGGGTAGTATGCATTGGCTATGCTAAAAATGACGTAAGTTTTGCTACCAAACTGTGGGTGCAAAAGGAAATTGAACTCTTCGGTTCCCGCAATGCCACCCCCTCCGATTTCGAGGCGGTGATTCATTATCTGAAACAAGGCAATTTTCCTTTAGAAGAAATGGTAACCCGTGTAATTCAACCTGAACAGGCCACTGAAACGGTGGCTGACTGGGCAGCCCACCCAGGACAGGTAATGAAAATACTTGTTCGGTTTAACTCATAAAAATGCTATACATTATTCAACCTAAAACAACTTATATGAAAAAAAACATCCAAAGAATCATTTGCCTGGCTATGCTGGTGGTACTCTTCAATTTGGTACCTGTCACACAGTTGCTGGCCCAGAAGTTTGAACCTACGCTCGAATCCTTCAAACAGTATCAATATCCCGAATGGTTCCGTGATGCCAAATTTGGCATCTGGGCACACTGGGGCCCCCAGGCCGTTCCACGCCAGGGTGACTGGTTTGCCAAGAGAATGTATATGAACCAATCGTGGGACTGGAGTAAAAACAGTTTGAGTGACAAGCCTGATGAAGACTACACCTATCATGTGGCCCATTACGGCCATCCTTCCAAATTTGGCTACAAGGACATTATCCCCCTTTGGAAAGCCGAACGATGGAATCCGGAGGAACTGATGAAACTCTACAAAAAGGTGGGCGCCAAATACTTTGTGAGCATGGGTACTCACCACGACAATTTCTTTCTGTGGAACTCAAAGATCCACCGCTGGAACTCGGTCAACATGGGTCCTAAAAAAGATGTGGTAGGTTTGTGGCAACAGGCCGCAAAAAAGGAAGGCCTCAGATTTGGGGTATCCGAACACCTGGGAGCCAGCTATACCTGGTTCCAGAGTGCCCGCGGTGCCGACAAAACTGGTCCTATGGCCGGGGTGCCCTATGATGGCAATGACGAACAGTATGCCGACCTGTACCACAAAAAAGCGGCCCCTGACGATACCGGCTGGCTCACCAAGGATCCCGAAAATCAGAAAGAATGGCTCTCTTGCGTTAACGAACTGGTAGACATGTATCATCCCGATTTGCTTTATTCTGACAGCGCCCTGCCCTTTGAAGAAGTGGGAAGGACAATGGTGGCCCATTATTACAACCAGGGGGCAGATCACAAATCAGGAAAGGTGCAAACGGTCTACACCTGCAAACAGGCCTCTGGCGGCATGTGGGTGCAGGATGTGGAACGCGGGGCACTGGATTCCATCAGCCCATTCCCCTGGCAGACCGACACTTCCATTGGCGACTGGTATTACCGCACGGGTCAGCATTATATGAGCGGAACACAGGTCATCCAGATGCTGATTGACATTGTCAGCAAAAACGGGAACCTGCTGCTCAACGTGGTACAGACCCCCGAAGGCGACCTGGAACCCGATGTGATGAATATCCTTAACGAGATTGCCGCATGGATGCCCGCCAATGGTGAAGGTATCTACGGGTCAAGGCCCTGGAAAATCTACGGGGAAGGACCTTCTACCCAAAAGAACCAGGAAAAGGGAATATTTGGCGGGGTAAAAGATGTACGTCCTTATGGCGCTACAGATATCCGCTTTACCACCAAAGACAAAGCCCTGTATGCTTATTGCATGGAAGCGCCAGCCGAAAATATCCGCATCCATTCATTGGGTACTAATTCCAGGTTATCTTCCCAAAAAGTAGCCTCGGTAAAGATGCTGGGAAGCAAAGAAAAGCTTCAATGGAAACAGGAAGCCGATGCCCTTGTAATCACCAAACCTGCCAATATGCCTGACTGGAAAGTTGTCAGCTTTAAAATTGAATTTAAATAGCTCCTATCAGCAAAAACAAAAATACGGGCAACCATAACCAAAAGGCCGGGAAGATCATAACGAGTTTCCCGGCCTTTTTTACATGTATATGCGAATCAAAGGTTAAGCAGGAGGTGCTAAAAAACTCAACATGGCTGGTATTTGAGGCATCCATCTGTTCCAATAAATAATCCATGGCTTACCATCAAAGTTCAGGGTAAAGTAATATCCCGGATGGATCACATTTGGTTTTTAAGTACTATTTATATACTATTGTAATACTAAAATAAAGGTTTTAGTATTACAATAGTATATAAATAGTACTTCAAATAAAAACCTGGTCCAAATGGATTTACTATTTTTCAGGAAAAGAGTTTATTATTTACTGGTATTTGGTATGATCCAATTAAACCGG
>DATGYU010000440.1:0-1827 GCA_035297625.1 Prolixibacteraceae bacterium | reverse complement strand
GTGGATTACTTATTGCTTTCGCTCAGACGCTGACTGTGTATCGCCAACATCGAGTAATCATCGTTTACAGCGTGGACTACCAGGGTATCTAATCCTGTTTGATCCCCACGCTTTCGTGCATGAGCGTCAGTTATAGCTTAGCTAGCTGCCTTCGCGATCGGTGTTCTGTGTCATATCTAAGCATTTCACCGCTACATGACACATTCCGCCAACTTCAACTATACTCTAGACTGACAGTATCAAAGGCAGTTCCACAGTTAAGCTGTGGGATTTCACCTCTGACTTACCAATCCGCCTGCGCACCCTTTAAACCCAATGAATCCGGATAACGCTTGCATCCTCCGTATTACCGCGGCTGCTGGCACGGAGTTAGCCGATGCTTATTCTTCAGGTACCTTCAGGTGGGTACACGTACCCACGTTTATTCCCTGACAAAAGAAGTTTACAACCCATAGGGCCGTCTTCCTTCACGCGGCATGGCTGGTTCAGGCTTGCGCCCATTGACCAATATTCCTTACTGCTGCCTCCCGTAGGAGTCTGGTCCGTGTCTCAGTACCAGTGTGGGGGAAAACCCTCTCAGGACCCCTAGACATCGTTGCCTTGGTGAGCCGTTACCTCACCAACTAGCTAATGTCCCGCATGCCCATCTCTAACCGAAGTTCTTTAATTGCAAAATGATGCCATTTCGCAATGTTATGGCGTATTAATCCCGATTTCCCGGGGCTATTCGCCAGTTAAAGGTAGGTTGCATACGTGTTACGCACCCGTGCGCCACTCTCATCAAAGTATTGCTACCTCGAATCCCGTTCGACTTGCATGTATTAAGCCTGCCGCTAGCGTTCATCCTGAGCCAGGATCAAACTCTCCATTGTAATGAAAAATTTAAATGTTCTCAAAGATGTCTCTCATTATCATTCACATGATAATGCATTGCTGCTTATTGTTTTTTATTGCTCCAATAGTTCAAAGAACTTCTAATTTCTTCTGTTTTCCTTCATCGAGTATTTATCATCGATTGGGGCTGCAAAATTACAAATGTTTTTGACACTCGCAACTCTTTTTGAAAATTTTTTTAACTTTTTTTCCGCTGCCCTCTAATCTCTCAATGAACTCCCCGCTTTCTGCATCTAGTGCGTGAATTGGGACTGCAAAAGTACACCCTTTTACATTATCTCCAAATCTTTTTTGAAAATTTTTCTATCTTTTTTATCCCCTTTGCCAATCACATCTGATTTTCAGGCAGCTATAACATGAAGAAATTTGATCCCCTGAGGGAGGGTTTACAAAACTTTCATTGTCCCTGTTTATACAGGTTTTAGCTAATTGGCTAGATTATCAACAAGATACATTTTAAAAGGTTTAATCCCTTGTTTCAGAATACGTAATTTTTTTCTTCCTCTTTTTGATGCAGGTAACTTATGTACCCTTTAACCAGTCATGATCAATAGCTACTTAGCCACTAGTAAGTTATTCGCCAGTTACTAACATATTATGGAATACATTAACTACATCCTCGTCACTTTCAATTTTCTCAATAAGTTTTTCAACTTCAGCTTGTTGATCAGGTGAAAGTGTCTTGAGATCATTTGGAATCCTTTCAAAAGCGAAAGTCTTTATTTCAAAGTTGTTTTCTTCCAGATATTTCTGGATAGGACCAAACGCAGTGAAATCAGCATAAATCATCAATTCACCCTCCTCATCCGCAAATACTTCTTCAACGCCAAAATCAATCAGTTCAAGTTCCAGTTCTTCCACTTCGAGGCCTGGTTTCATCGTGACTTTGAACGAGCATTTCCTGTCAAAGAGAAAATCGAGCATGCCCATTGT
>DATGYU010000439.1:0-3519 GCA_035297625.1 Prolixibacteraceae bacterium | reverse complement strand
ATCTGTAAGAGAACCTTTCGCGCCACAGGACCGTTCCTGACAGGCCATTTGTTATATTATACAACTAATTCAAAATGTTAGCTACTGGCATCTGGCTACTAGTTATTAGCTCCTGGCAAAACAGGCCCTTCAATCTATATGGATGCTGTTCAAAGCATTTCTTGCCCCGAGAAACTCGGGGCCAGAAGCCAAAAGCCCTTTTTGCTGTCCATTTCATTGTCTTGGCCTTACTATTGCGATAACTGGCAACTTACGTTAACTATTTCAGCCTTTTACCCTCATTGCATAAAAAGACATGCGTGCAATCTGTGCAATGCGTGCAATGCGTGCAGACTATTGGTCTGTTATCTTGGTATAAATGTTGGGTTGTTCGCGTAACAATAGCCCTTTGTCACAAAATGCCGCGATATATTTATCCGCGGTTCTTTCAGCAATCTCCAGGCTTTTGGCCAGCGCCACAAATTCTTTCCTGGTGAACTTCTCCGGCAGCTCTTCCAGGAACTTCTCCTTCTTGTTCGGCCTTTTTTCAGGCTTCACTTCTTCGGGAAGCTGGGAAAACACATGGGAGGCATGACGTACCAGGGTCTTGATAATTAAAAGGGTAGAATGGAAATCCGCCTCACTGCACTCCTGGGTTACGGAGAAGTCGCCAGTCTCGGGAATGCGCATGGCCGTCAGAACCATCATGATCCTGTAGGCTATCAGGCCAAGGCGGCGGATGATGGAAATGTAGTCCATTCCCTTTAAAAGCAGGTATTTATCCTGTATCTGGGTGAAAAATACATTAAACGCATCCTGCTGTTGCTGGCTGAGCCTGAATTCCATTTCCTCTTTTTCTTTCATGTTGTTGTAAAGCGCATAGAACTCCCGGCCAAGGTTGTTAAAATGTTCTTCCAGGACCTTGTCAGAGTTGCCGGCAAAGACGTCTTTCCAAACGGGCTGTATGTTCATAAAATAAAACATGAAGCGGCTGGCCAGTCCGTTTTCAACACTGGGTATGAGGTTTAACATCTGTCCAAGGGTGGAAGAAATAACGGTCGATACGCAAGGGCAGTCGATCTCAACATACTCACGGTCGGTACGGCGGTAATAGCTGATGGACTCATGATGAAAAGCCTTTCTAAATCCGTCTGAAAAGTTACCGTAATCGGTCTTGAAGGCCTGGGCAATGGTATCCCCTTCGGTTTCAAAGATCAGTCCATGTCCGTCATTGTCCGAGAGGATCTGGAAAAAGCCGGTGGTGGAATTGTTGGCAGGGATAAAAAGCATTTTTACCCTTGGCTTTTCAGGCTTTGGGCTGTCAAAATCCTTGCTTTTGATCGCGTTAAACTCCCTCATTTCTATTTCATACAGCTGTTCGGCCTGGTGCGACTCCTTCCTTTTTTCCCAATGGATCAAATTGACCAGGTTGCGGCATAGGATCAGCCTTCCCTTGCCGGCCGAAGCCTTGGCGGTCAGATAAAAGTACAGGTTGGGATTTACCCTTCGCCCATCATACACCCCTGAGAATTGGGATAGACAAGCGCTTACAGTTGCCAGTGCACCCAAGAGCAGGACATCCCTTTCTTCCTTGAATGCTGCCAATGCCACCACCTGTTGGAAAAACCGGGGCAGCTGCTCAAAGATTACATCCGGAAGGGTAGGCAGTATTTCTTCCGGTGATGAGTCTTCATCAGGCTCCTGCGGATTGAAGGATTGATTTACTGAAGGACTGTACCCGGATCCGCTGCCAACGGACCACTGATCACTGCCTACTGCTCCCTGGCCGCTGTTTTTTCCTCCCTGCTCCATGCTCCTTGCTCCCTGCGTGTTCACATCAATGCCTGCCGCTTTGGCCATGTGGAAAAAGGTCTTAATGGTGATGCCATGACCCGTTGATTGAAGGCACTGGTCGAATTGCTTGTTGCACGCTTCCAGGGTAAAGCCCGAATAGAAACGGCTTACCCTTTGAAAGAAGCCGCGTCCTGCCTCGCCAAACTCATGGGCAAAGGCAAAGCCTACATTGAGCCAATCGCTGTAGTTGGTGGTGATATCGGTGAAGGCGGCTTCAATACGGGTGATCACGGTGTCGACCTCGCTGTAGATGTCCGAGGGGACGAGGGGGCGATGGGACGATGGCACGAGGTTGTCGCCACTGCCTACTGAATACTGATCACTGTTTACTGGTTTGTTGAGCCAGTCCTGTGGATTAAAGGTTTCCTTCATTTCTTTGGATTTTATGATTAAAAAACTGGTATTTGAATTATTTTCTCTGTGTTCTTTGTGTAATTTCTTTGCGTCCTTTGTGGTAAAAAAAGTTTAAACACAAAGAGCACTAAGGGAATTACACAAAGAGCACAAAGGTTTTAGAAGCATCATCCGCGAAATCCGCCCAAATCCGCGGAATCTTTTTCCTCAGCATCGGTATTTCGGATTGATATATACCTCCGGGTCCCATGGCAGGAAGCAGGCCCTT
The DNA here is from genome assembly GCA_035297625.1 of Prolixibacteraceae bacterium. Lineage (GTDB taxonomy): Bacteria > Bacteroidota > Bacteroidia > Bacteroidales > Prolixibacteraceae > Aquipluma. The sequence goes on along the minus strand of DATGYU010000439.1, from coordinate 1,064 downwards.
GATACATCCTTCCCTGATTTGTCCACCGCCAGCCCATATTTCATCTTGATATAGGAAGCGATGGAATTGAACCAGTCCAAATGAGAGTATTGTTTGATATCGATCTCCACGATCCATTTCAGTCCATCGCCCGATGGGGAGACAAACATCAGAACGGTTTCAAAATAGCTGTCGTTTAAAAGGGTGGTCTTTAACTCCTGAAGGTTCTCCACATGGTCAAAGTCAAGGGTCAGCAGGCCAGAATGTTTGACCAGGAACTTATCCCCTCTTTTGCTGAAAACTCCCGAGGCGGTGATATAATCGAAGTACCTGGCCTTGTATTGCCTGCGGTGGTCCGGTCCTTTAATCAACCTAAGTTCCCGGGTTTTGTATTCAAACCTTTTCCCTTTGATGCCCCTGTAGATGTCGTAGATGTTCACCGTTGCCCCGGGGGTGATATTGCTGATGGGGGCATAAAAGAAGCTGCACTCCGGGAATCCGTCATCATATAATTTGGGAGGTATTTTGCCCGGGGTGTAGGTAAACCTTCCCTTGGGCTGTTGGACGACCAGGTACATGTCCTTTACAATTCTTTCCAGCAGGGGCTGACCCTTAAGGCCAAAGTGAAGGAAAGCAAAGTCAAAGGGATTGCCTTTAAAGCCTTCCAGTTCCAGATCCTTGTAAAAGAATACCCCCTCCTCTTTCCAGATCTTAAGCGTAGGCTTGTTGTCATTAAAAGGATTGCGGGTAGGTTTGCATTCCAGGCCTTTTATTTCAAGGACAATCTGGTCGGGGTAATAGTTTCTAAGGATGTGAGAATAGATATTCAGCCCGTAATGGGTTACGCTAATTACTTCTTCTTCGTGAATCATGGTGTACGTTTAAAAGTTTAAAGTTTAAAGTTTAAAGTTTCAAGGGGGTCCTGAAACAATCCTGAAATCTGTTCAGGACAGGATGACGCTCTGAATACTGATCACTGACCACTGATCACTGATCACTGCCCCCTTTTAGCATGGTTCTGTTTTAAAGTGGTAACGGATATAATTCTGCTCCAACAGGGCTTTTACATCGGCTACCTTGTAATA
>DATGYU010000438.1:0-8471 GCA_035297625.1 Prolixibacteraceae bacterium | reverse complement strand
CAGCATTTGTTTTATCTTATGCGGTTATCTCTTGCGGTAAAAATATTTCCCGGTAACCAATAATCCGGCAAATACGATTGCTCCGAACAACAGACTGCTGGCGGCAATTTGCATTCCGCCTGAAATGACATGGCCGCTGGTGCACCCACCTGCCATACGAGCCCCGATGAGCATGATGAACCCTCCGAAAAATGCCCACATGATTCTTTTTGACTTTGACTTTCCTTGTGTCTTTGACCATCCTTTATGAATCAGTTGAATCTTAAAGTCTTTCCTGATCACTGAAATTACCAATCCTGATAACATGGCACCTGCCAGGAAAATAAGCTCCCAGCTTCCGGGCTTTTCAATAGAAGTAAAATAGTTGTTGGTGGTTAACCCAGCAAGTAAATCACCCACATACGGATAAGTGGTAGAAGCACCTATTTGCCGGTCAAATACTGCGGTAAGAAATACTACACAGTTTAAAACAGCCAACCCGATACCAGCATAAAACCAGTTGTAGCTATTTTTCCTTTCAATCTTATTCAGAAGAAAAGCAATCCCTACCAAAATCAACCCAAATAGCATGACAAGGGAATAATAAAGTGTTCCACCTTGAATGGCAGTTTCCAAAGAATACTTGCCTAAATCGGGGCCTAAACTATTTTGAATGAAAGGAAGGATGACAGTATACGCGACACCCCCGCAAATACCCCCTAAAATGCCGATTAAAGCATCCATTGAACCTTGACCAAGGGAAATGGGTAATGTGCCCGGGCAATAGCCTAAAATGGCCATTCCAACCCCAAAAATCGATCCGCCGATAATGATGCCGGCCAAAAGAACCGGCTTTACATGGAAAGATGCATATCCAAGCCCAATTTCAATGCTCAGCAGGATAGCTCCAACACCAACGGCCACTGCAATTGCTTTTGCTACTGTAAAATCTTCCAAACGGGCCATACCACTTATGGTATTGTATTTATTCAACCCGGCACTTTGCAAGATAGCCCCAAAAAGAAACCCGAAAGCGAGAATTAGGAAAGTCATGGTTTAATTATTAGATAGTTTATTTGGTACGAATGTACAAAAGTTTATCAATTGTGATAAAAACAGTAAAGAAATTTACTTTTTTGTGGATGAAAATGTAAAGAAATTATCCGGAATTATAATTGCTTAAACCAAAAGAATAGAAACACTGTTTAATATGCCGAAATTTAACTTTCCATGCTTTAAAAATAAAATTATGACGACAGTAAATGTTTACCTCATTTTCAATGGCAACTGCCTTGAAGCATTCGATTTTTATAAGTCGGTTCTTGGTGGAGAATTTTCCTACGTAAGCCGGTACAAGGACATTCCTGCTCAGGCAGGCAGACCGGAATCACCGGAAGAGGGTGAAAAAATTATGCATATTTGTTTGCCCATCAGTAACGAAACGATGCTCATGGGCAGTGATACCGGCGGAGAATGGGCTGCTCGTTTTGCGCAGGGCAACAACTTTTCGATATCCATAATGACCGATTCCAGGGAAAAGGCTGATCGTTTATTTAATGGACTATCAGCGGATGGTATGGTGACCATGCCAATGGAAAAAACCTTTTGGGGCGATTACTTCGGAATGTGTACTGATAAATTTGGCGTCAACTGGATGGTTAGTTTTAATGAAAACCTGCCTCAGGGATAGAAAAACTGTATCTGAATCCAATCCAATAGATTCTATTAAATATCTAATTTAACACAAAAGGCTCCTGGCATAAGCCGGGAGCCTTTTGTGTTAAAGACCAACACTCTTAGCTTTTTGCAATCCAGTCCGCAATCCAGTCGCCTACCTCTGAAGTGGAATAGGATTTATCTGCCGAAATATCTACCGTGACCACGCCGGCATCAAGGGAAGCATCCACCGCTTTGCGGATGAGGGCTCCTTCGTCCATCAGGTTGAAGGCATATTCAAACATCATGGCAGCCGATAAAATGGTGGCTACCGGGTTGGCTATATTTTTTCCTGCAGCCTGGGGATACGATCCGTGGATGGGTTCAAATACCGAGGTGTGAATGCCGATGGATGCCGAGGGCGACAATCCCAGAGAGCCGGTAATTACACTTGCCTCATCGGTCAAAATATCGCCAAACATATTTTCGGTGACCATCACATCAAAGTTTTTGGGCCACTGTATGATTTGCATGGCCGCATTGTCGACAAACATATATTCTGTTGTAACCTCGGGGTAGGAGGGAGCCATTTCCTGGGCCACCTCTCTCCACAGGCGGGAGCTTTCCAACACATTGGCTTTATCGACAACAGTTAGTTTCTTATTGCGTTTCATGGCGTATTCATAGCCCAATTTAAGGATACGTTCTACTTCGGCGCGTGTATAAGTACAAGTGTCAAAGGCGGTATTTCCGTTATCCAGACGTCCTTTTTCACCAAAATAAATACCTCCGGTAAGTTCCCTGATGGCTACAAAGTCTGCTCCTTCAATCAATTCTCTTCTTAAGGGTGATTTGTGCAACAAAGATGGAAAGGTAACTACAGGACGAATGTTGGCATACAGACCTAATTTTTTGCGCATCAGCAACAGTCCCTGTTCAGGGCGAACGGTCGCTTTTGGGTTATTGTCATATTTTGGATCTCCGATGGCTCCAAAAAGAACGGCATCCGCCTTCATGCACAATTCATGTGTTACATCAGGGTAGGGGGCTCCCAATTTATCGATGGCAATAGCGCCAGTCAATCCGAATTCATATTCCAGTTCATGATTAAAACGGGCAGCGACGGCTTTTACAACTTTCATCGCCTGATCGATAATCTCAGGTCCAATCCCGTCACCGGGCAATATGGCTAATTTTAATTTCATATTTTTGGTTTTTTCTTTTTAGGGCCTGTTGCAGCAGCCAGCAGCAACTTTAAACTTTGAATTTTAAACTTTAAACTATTCTATTTCTTTTCTATCAGGTTTAGCATGCGTACCGTAGCTTTAATGGCGGCTGCCGTCTGATCGGAATCCAGCCCACGGGTTTTAAATTCGTGATCCAGCTCCCAGGTAATGGCTGTTTCCACCAAGGCATCGGTTTGACCTCCTGGGGGAATGGTTACTGAATAATCCAGCAGTTTTGGAAATGGCTTATTTAACCTTTCATAAACCGATTGCACAGCTTTCATGAATGCGTCGTATTGTCCGTCACCTGCTGCAGTGGCTTCAAAGCGGTCATCGTTGATCATGATACTTACTGTTGCGCTGGGCCTTAATCCCATGGCATGCGACAGCGAATAATTAACCATCTTAATCATTGATTCCGAATTCTCCTCATTCAGCACATCCGCTACAATAAATGGAAGATCTTCAACAGTTACCGTCTCTTTCCGGTCGCCCAGTTCAATGATGCGGTCTGTTACAAGTTTCAGGGAAGCAGGATCAAGTTCAATGCCCAAATCTTCAAGGTTATTTTTGATGTTTGCCTTACCCGAGGTTTTGCCCAAGGCATATACTCTGGTGCGTCCAAAACGTTCAGGAAGCAGGTCGTTGAAATATAAATGATTTTTACTGTCACCATCGGCGTGGATACCGCTGCATTGGGTAAAGACAAATTCCCCGATAAGGGGTTTATTGGTCGGAATGCGAATACCGGAAAACGATTCTACTATTTTGGATACCTTGTTAAGCATCGACTCATTGACCGTGGTTTTCATTTTCAGATGATCCTTTACCGTTGCAATAACACTTGATAAAGGGGCATTCCCGGCTCTTTCACCCAATCCGTTTACAGTGGTATGCACACATCGTATGCCGGCTTTTATGGCATGAAAAACGTTGGCACAGGCCAGATCGTAATCGTTGTGGGCATGAAAGTCGAACCTTCCTCCGGGAAATGTTTCAATGATCTCTTTGCAGAAGTCATAGGTTTCATCCGGGTCCAGGATGCCAAGGGTGTCGGGTAGCATGATTCGGTTGATATCCAACTGCATCAACTCGCCGATCATAAAAAACACGTAATCTTTTGAATTGCGCATCCCGTTTGACCAGTCTTCCAGGTATACATTTACAGTGATGCCCAATTCCCGGGCATACTGGATCGACTTTTTGATGTCTTCAATATGCTGCTCAGGGGTCTTACGTAATTGCTGGGTTACATGCTTGTACGATCCTTTGCAAAGCAGGTTCAGTACTTTTCCCCCGGCCGAATTGATCCAGTCGATGGATACTTTACCATCAACAAAACCAAGGATCTCGATCCGGTCGACATATCCTTTTTCCCTGGCCCATTCGATCACCTTTTTGGCAGCAGAGAATTCGCCTTCTGAAACCCTGGCTGAGGCAATTTCTATCCGGTCTACCTTTACATCCTCCAGCAGAATCCTTGCAACACTTAGCTTTTCTTTATCAGAGAAGGATACCCCCGAGGTCTGTTCTCCATCCCTGAGGGTCGTATCCATGATACTAAGTATTTGATCTTTTACCTCTACTACTTTTCCTGTCATGGCATTATTGTTTTTCGAATGCAGTAATCTCTTCTTTGATACTCGCCAGATAATCAATGTCATCCAGCCCGTTGATCATGCAATGCTTTTTATAGGGATTGATTGTAAAGCCGGTTGATTCACCTGTAGCCTTAATTGTAAAGGTTTGGTTTTCCAGATCTACTTCAAATAACGAGCCCGCATCTTTTTCTATGGAAGTAAATATTTTTTCCAGGAATTCAGGAGACACCACCACAGGTAGGATGCCATTGTTGAGGGCATTACCTTGAAAAATGTCGGCAAAGAAGCTGGATACCACTACCCTGAACCCATAATCGTAAATCGCCCAGGCGGCATGCTCACGGGAAGAGCCACTGCCAAAGTTTTTACCAGCAACCAGTATTTTTCCTGAATATTTTGTCTTGTTCAATGGGAAGTCCGAAATAGGCTGATTGTTTTTATTGTACCGCCAGTCGCGAAATAGATTGTCGCCAAAGCCTTTGCGCTCCACGGCTTTTAAAAATCGGGCAGGAATAATCTGATCCGTGTCCACGTTTTCTATGGGAAGCGGAACTGCGGGAGATATAAGGGTTGTAAATTTATCGTAGGCCATTACTGTGTGTTTTAATATTTATTTAGAATGATAGGTCACTGATTGAATTGATTACAGAAATTCTCTTGGATCGGTAATCTTTCCGGTAACGGCTGCTGCGGCAGCAGTAAGTGGGCTGGCCAGCAGTGTGCGTGCTCCGGGTCCCTGCCGTCCTTCGAAATTACGGTTGGAGGTAGAAACCGAGTATTTTCCTTCAGGGATCTTGTCATCATTCATCGCCAGGCAGGCAGAACATCCGGGCTGGCGAAGTTCAAAGCCGGCAGCTTCCAGAATCTCTACCAGTCCTTCTGCAATGATTTGCTTTTCAACAGCCCTTGATCCGGGAACAATCCATGCCGTCACATTGGGCGCTTTATGTTTGCCTTTTACAAAAGATGCAAATGTCCTGAAGTCTTCGATACGACCATTGGTGCAGCTTCCTACAAAAACATAGTCGATTTGCTTGCCCACCATTTTATCTCCCTGGTTGTAACCCATATATTTCAATGACTTTTCAAACGAGAGCTTATCATTGCCTGTCAGCTTATCACTTGAAGGAACGGTTTGCGAAATACCCATTCCCATGCCCGGGTTGGTGCCAAAAGTGATCATCGGCTCTATTTGGGCAGCATCAAACTCATAAATAGTATCGAATACTGCGCCTTCATCCGATTTAAGGGTTTTCCAGTAGGTGAGTGCCTTATTCCATTCTTCTCCTGTGGGAGCAAACTGACGTCCTTTCACATAATCGAAAGTGGTCTGGTCGGGGGCAATCATTCCACCACGGGCACCACATTCAATACTCATGTTGCATAGGGTCATACGCCCTTCCATCGACAGGCTTTCAATAGCAGTACCTGCAAATTCAATGAAATGTCCTGTTCCCCCTGATGTAGAAATCTGGGAGATAAAATACAGGGCGATATCTTTGGCCGTTACCCCTTTATTTAGCTGTCCGTCCACTTTAATGAGCATCTTTTTTGGCTTGGGCTGCATGATACACTGGCTGGCCAGTACCATTTCCACTTCACTGGTGCCAATACCAAAGGCAATGGTTCCAAAAGCTCCGTGTGTGGAGGTGTGGCTGTCGCCGCACACGATGGTCATTCCCGGCTGGGTAATACCCATTTCAGGTCCTATGATGTGAACCACTCCATGTCCTTCTGTTCCCAACCCGTGATAGACGATGCCATATTTTTCGCAATTACTTTTAAGGGTTTCCACCTGCTTACGCGAGAGCTCATCCTTAATGCTCAAATGCTGGTTGATGGTCGGCACATTGTGGTCGGGAGTAGCCACCGTCTTTTCGGGACGCAGAACTTTCAACCCACGGCTTTCCAGTCCAAGAAAAGCTACAGGACTGGTTACTTCATGAATAAAATGCCTGTCAATGTATAATACGCTTGGTCCGCCTTCCACCTGTTTCACCACGTGAGCATCCCAAATCTTGTCAAATAAAGTTTTTGCTTCCATTCTATCTTTATTGTTCTTTTCATTACTGAATGCTGTTAAACAAACAGCCCTTCCGTAAAGTTGTTAAACTTCTTATTTATGATTCAATCATTTAATTTACTCTTAAGGAGGTTAAGGACATTAAGGACTTTAAAGTTCGTGATCAATCTGTGCTACGAAGCAGTTAATGAACACTGAACACTGAACACTGGCTTCCGTTTCCTTGCTCCAAGCCCCTTACCCCCTGTTACTCGCTTTTTATCCTGGCAGCTCCCGGGATCTTGTTAATGGCATCCAGGAAAGCTTCCACCGAAGCAGTAATGATATCGGTGTTGGCACCAAAACCATGGAAGATGGCTTCCTCATGCTTTACCTGCATGTGTACTTTTCCCATATCATCGCTGCCATGCGTGATGGCCTGAATCAGGAATTCTTCCAATACCACTTTACGGTGGATAATTTTTCTTACCGCCTTTAAGGCCGCATCCACCGGTCCGTTGCCTGATGCGGTGGCATCCAGTATTTCACCGGCAATGTTTAGGCGCACGTTGGCTACGGGCACCAGGCCTTTCCCGGTTACCACCTGTAAAAAGTCAAGCTTCACACGACGCTCTTTTTGCGAAACATCCCCTAAAAGGGCAGCCACATCATCATCCTTGACATCTTTTTTCTTGTCGGCCAGCTTCAAAAACTTTTCGTAAATGTCGTCCAGCTTTGCCTGGTCAAGTTCATAGCCCATCACCTCCAGGCGGTGTCTTAAGGCGGCTCTTCCGCTTCGGGCAGTCAGTACTATGCTCGATTCATTGATACCCACATCGGCCGGGTCCATGATCTCATAGTTCTCACGGTTCTTTAATACCCCGTCCTGGTGAATACCTGAAGAATGGGCAAAAGCATTTCGTCCCACCACTGCCTTGTTGGGCTGAACCGGCATGTTCATCAAATTGGATACCAGGCGGCTGGTCTTATAGATATTTTTTGTGTTGACATTGGTGTCGATGTTCAATACCGCATAGCGGCTTTTTAGAATCATGACCACCTCCTCCAGTGAAGTATTTCCGGCACGTTCACCAATCCCGTTAATGGTAACCTCTGCCTGGCGGGCGCCGTTCATGATTCCTGCGATGGTGTTGGCTGTGGCCATGCCAAGGTCGTTGTGGCAGTGGGTTGAAATGATGGCCTTATGCACATTGGGCACATTGTCCATCAGGTATTTTATTTTGGCGCCAAACTCATGGGGCATCGTGTACCCGGTCGTATCAGGGATGTTTACTACCGTGGCCCCTGCTTTGATAACTGCCTCTACTACGCGTGCCAGGTATTCATTTTCTGTTCGGCCTGCATCTTCGGCATAAAACTCAACATCTTCAACATATCGTTTTGCATATTTCACAGCAGCGATGGCTCTTTCAACGATCTCATCCTGGTTGGAATTCAGCTTGTAATGAATGTGGTAAAATGATGTTCCGATACCGGTATGAATACGCCCTTTCTTGGCAAATTTAAGCGCTTCGGCAGCTACGTCAATATCTTTTTCCACTGCGCGGGTGAGGGCGCAGATGGTAGGCCAGGTGACCGCCTTAGATATTTCAACTACTGAATTAAAATCCCCGGGGCTGGATATGGGGAAACCTGCTTCAATGACATCTACTCCCAGCTCTTCCAAAGCCCGGGCCACTTCAATCTTTTCAACGGTGTTCAATTGGCACCCCGGAACCTGTTCACCATCCCGTAAAGTTGTGTCGAAAATGTACAATCTGTCGCTCATAATTTATATTGTTTTTGTTCTTTTTTCCAGCAGGCCAAAAAAAAAAGAGCCATCCCCTGAATTGAGAATGGCTCTTTTTAAGCTTTTATAGTTTTACCCATACCATTCTCAATCGCGCATCCAAATTAGAATACCGAGAATGAGACCTAGTAGGGAAATGTTATTAAAACCTGTCATTTGTTCTTTGATTTGATTACAAAGATGTATATTATTTTTTA
>DATGYU010000437.1:0-5260 GCA_035297625.1 Prolixibacteraceae bacterium | reverse complement strand
GGAATACCATCAACGATATAGAGCGGATCATTGCTTGAGGAAATAGAACCTGTACCCCGAATACGAACTTCAACGCCTTCACCCGGTGCTCCCGTATTTTGAGTCACCTGCACCCCGGCTGCCAAACCCTGTAAGGCCTGGTCAACACTGGGAACGGGCAATCGGGTCAATTCATCAGTACTGACCTTGCTCACTGCCCCCAACACATTGCGTCGTTTGGTAGACCCATAGCCTATTACTACCGTCTCGTTCAGCAATATATCGGCAGGTGCCAGTTTGATGTCCAATCGCGTGCGGTTACCCAGCACCACTTCCTGAGCGGTGTAACCTATGTAGGAAAAGACAATCACAGAGGCGGGGGTCAAGGCATCTGAGACAAGCCGGAAATTGCCGTCTATGTCTGTTACTGTGCCCTTAGCCGTTCCTTTAATCAGGACAGAGGCCCCGATAATGGTCTCTCCGGTCTTACTGTCGGCAACAGATCCTTCCACGGCAGTTTGTGCAAGCAGCAGGCCTGTTGAAGCTATAAACATCAGAAGTAATAAAAGCCGTTTCATATTGAACTGTTATTAATGGTTGCGACAAACATTATATTATTGCACAATGAGTTCAGTTGTTGAACCTTCAGTAATCAAAAAACATCCATGTCGAATAAGAACCATGAAAGCACCGCTCCTATCTTTCCCACCATTAATTCCTTGTTCCTTATTTCTTATTCCTTATTTATTATCTTTTATTCATCTTAATTTTTAATAATACGCAATCACCGTATCCCTTACCTTCATTTTCCTGCCTTCCTTTTTTATCCTCTCCCCTGTAGGCAGTGCCACCACCAGGCAGGCCCCGCCGGCAGGTATTTGCACTGCGATTTTGCCTTGCTGAGCTTCAGCCAGATATTTCTTTGACAGGATATCAAATAAATCTACCTGCTTCTCTGACGAATAATGAATGGTTTTTGTTTCAGTATAAGGGTTGTAATAAAGGAAGACAGGGTAAGGGTTATCGGCATAGAAATCAGTGATATTGCAATCCAGTGCCAGGATGCCTTCCACTTCAGTGGTATGAACAATTCCAGCATAAATTCCGGCTATGGAAGTGCTGTAAAGACTGAACATCGATTCCTTGGGTTGCCCTGCAGCCCATTTGGGCCCGTCGCCCGTCGATACCGGGGTAACCCCTATGAGTGAAGGTTTGCGGTAATCATCCATTTTGCGGATCCCCTCATAGCCAATGATCCCATGAGTGAGGTTTCTCAGCTCTGGCAGCCACTGATGGACTGAATCCACCTGGTCGGGATAAAACAATCGGGAAGCATTCACCGCGTTTAGCATGTATTTGCCGATGGCCCTTGCATAGCGGGGTTCATACTTAACCAGCGGGACCAGCGGCCAGGCCATTAACACTGAATTCATGAAAAAGCCATAACCTCCCCCATCCACTATATTGCCTTGCAGTCCATAGACATCGTAATCGCCCCAACGCTCAGCAATGACCCCCCAGCCATAACGCGCCTCCTTGTTCTGGCAGCCGTCAAATATCCAGTTCAGCAGCTTGGTTACATCATAATTGGTTCCCTGTTCAGCATTCAGCCTGGCAGCGGTATAAGCGCCAAAAGGCAGAAGGTTCTCATAAAAGCGGCTTTCTGATTGGCTTACAAGGGCATCTGTGGCACTTTTGGCCCCCTGGAGGTATCTTTTATCGCCAAATTTGTAAAAGGCCGAATAAAGCACCCAGGCATGGCCTCCGGCGGCATCCTGCTGAAGGGGAATATTGTTCTGCATGCCTTTCATTTTGGCATAGTCGAAATACGAATAATTGTAATTGCCATTAAGCACTGAATCGGCCCTGTAAAACTGATCTGCAACGGAGCGCTGAATATTTTCCGTATTGTCCACCTTGGGGAAGAGAGCTGCCACCCCGTAATACAGGATATTAGGATAGATATCATACCACCAGTCGCGGCCATAACCGCCTCCTAACAAGGCTACCCCTGGATTGGTATTGTTCATCACAATATTCCAATGGGTATCACTGTTAAAATAGTTCTGAGACATCTTTACAAAGTTGTACCCCTGCTGGTTGGTCTTATCAATACCCATCAGCCCAGCACTGATCAGCGACTGGTAAGAGGTAAGGGCTTCATGAAATTCCCCGTTATTCTTCTTTGGTCCCTGGCGCACGTCGCCCATCACGGTATAAAGGCCATAGGTCAACTGGTCAATATTTCGGCGGGCACTGTCCAGCCAGATCAATGGGGCATAGCTGGTACTGTTGAAATTAAATGCCAGGGAGTCATATTGCCGGGTTTTCTTTTGCCAGTTAATAATCTTTAATGGCTGCGGCAGATCGGGCATCTGGTTAATGCGTGCAATGGAAGTTTGCACCACAGGGGTGCCTGGATCCTCTTTGCAGGAAATGAACAGGAGCAATAATGCCCAAAGCAGGTAAATCAGTCTGGTCTTTTTCATTGTTCTTTGCTGTAAGAGTGTTTCAATATATTCATGGCCAGAGGAATAGACAGCATTTGCAGGGCTGCCACGATAATGAGCGAGTATCGCAGGGCAAAAGTCTCTGATACATACAATGCTAAAAAGATGAATAGCCCAAGGCCAGTTACCCTTCCGGCATACAGTCCGAATTCATGATTCAGGATATAGGCATATTTGTTACGGTCTTCGCGCAAGGACATCACATCAATCACTTTCATCATAATGGGGTAATAAGCCAAGTCGTGCAGGGGTTGGAAGAACACCTTGCACAGCACGAAAACAATCACCCCGGTCATCGAAAGTTCTATTCCATTGACAATGGTTCCGATCAGGAAAAGGGTGATGCCAAAGCCAAAGATCAGTATGCGGTGCTCGGGTTTGGCAAAGCGGCCCAGCAGGTATACCAATATGGCGGTAAGGGCGCCACTGATTCCCTGGATCAACCCAAGTGAGCCTTCCTTGCCCACATAACGCATGATGAGCATGGCTGGGGCTGTCACCAGAAATCCTTGCACCAGGCCTTTGAGCATGGCCAAAAGAATCTGCTTGTTCCAAAGCCTTCCAAAGCGGAAATAAAGGAAATCCTTCTGCACCGGGTTTTCAAACTTGCCTCTTGCCAATGAAAAGCAGGCTATGACCGTGATGGCAAAAACAATGAGTGTCACCACCCTATAGCCCTGGTAAATATCCAGAACAAATCCTCCAATGCGTGCTCCGTCAACAGACGCAAGCAGGGCTCCAATAGCCAGAGGAACAGTGATATTGGAGATGGTAAAGAAAAAGGATTCCAGTCCGAAGAAGTAGTTGCGGTTCTCATCGTTGGTGGTGTTTAGGGCCATTAGGTAACGGTTGGTCCAGAAGAAACCGGATGCGGCCCCTATCAGCGTTCCGGCTATAATCAGTCCTGGCAGGGTGATATCCTTAACAAACATCATCCCGGCCATGGCAAAGCCGCTCAACAGGATGCCAAAGCTGTAAAGGTGGGCCACCTTAAAGCTTTTCAGCAGAAAACCGTTGGTAAGCGAGGTGATGATGATCCCGGTATACATGGCTACCTGGAAGATGGCCACATAACTGGTGTCGGAAAAATAACGCATGATATAGGCAGCCATAAAGATTTCGACTACAGGCAATACCAGCGAGTAGAGCATGTTGGTAATCAACAGCACCCTCATGTTGTGCGGCATCGAGAGAAAGAACCGAAATTCTGTAGTTAGTTTTGCCACCATGCGTTTTCTGTTTATTTAAGTGAAGAAAGAATATCTGCTATCGAGAGCCGGGCCCCGCAAATCACCTCATCGCTGGCCCCGTAATACATGAAGATGTCGTCACCTACCACATAATGTCCGTTGGTAAAAACCACGTTGCCAAAGAAGCCTGTTTGCTCATAATAGACGATGGGTTCCATAATAGGCTCTTTGCTTCGCGCCAGTACTTTCGTGGGATCCTTCAAATCGAGCAGTAAGGCTCCCAGGCAGTAACGGTGGTTGCTGTTGGCACCGTGATAAATTTCAAGCCATCCTTTCTCTGTACGGATGGGAGCTGCCCCTGCACCTACACGCACCGAATCCCAGCTGTCAGGCCGGACGGTAGCAATGCATTTGTGCCTTCCCCAGTGAATAAGGTCGGGCGACTGGGCGATCCACATGTAATTGCCTCCCAGCTCTGGACTGCTAGGCCTATGAAGGGCGTAATACATGCCGTTAATTTTTTGTTCAAAGAGGGCGCAGTCCTTGTTGTGGGGTGGAAAGATCATCCCTTCCCGCTCAAAGGTCTTAAAGTCGAGTGTTCGGATAAGGCCTACCCCAACGCCAAATTCCGAGACTTCGGTAAAAGTGAGATGGTATCCCCCTTCCATAGTAGCTACCCGGCAATCCTCGATGCCAAAAGTCTCCAGTTCTCCTTTCCCAAAGATGGGCCCGTAACCTTTGGGCTCATGAAAATGCAGCCCGTCGTCACTGCAGACCAGTCTTAAATAGGAAAGGGTGGTCAGGTAGTCTTTCTTCCGGTAATTAATAATGCGCGGATCGGTAGCAATCAGGTCAGGGTCATCCTTATAAAAGTGCAGCACTTCAATCTCGCCCTTGCTGTTATATACCGGGAAGCTGATCATTCCTTCTATCTGTTGCGGTCTTTCTGCCACACGCAGCAGCAGCCATACCTTACCATTCATCTGGAAAACACCCGGATTCAACAGGCATAATATCTCCATGCCTTTTATGCCCGGCTTCAAATCAGAAGGTTTGAGCAGTGGGTTATTTGGGAAACGATGTGCTAAGTCCATTGTCTGAAAAGTTTTGTTCCTATCAAATTTAAGGAAACGCACTCCAAAACATGTACGGTGGGTTCCTGATCTTGTACGTCAGAGTGCAAAAACGACAATGGTGATTGGGACAGGCGATTTTTAATCATGGGTGTTCGGAAGATGCTAATAGTTACATTCAGGTGTTTACTGAGCAGGCGACTGCTACTTTCAAATTTACTTAAATTCAACAACTTTAGTGCTTTTCTTAAAAATGGTCGCCAGCTCAGTTATCAGCAGGTTTACACTTTAAATGATGATTTTTTAATCTTCCGAACACCCCTAATTGAAAATCGCCTGTCCCAATGCTGAATTATCAGTTACATGGGATTATATGCAAAAAAATAATGTATAGGCTTTGTGCCTTCATGGATATGAAGAACATTCTTTGTTTTAGATACTCATTAGATATCTTTCTGTAACCTTTCTGTAATAAATATTACAGAAAGGTTACAGAAAGATTACAGAA
>DATGYU010000436.1:0-13851 GCA_035297625.1 Prolixibacteraceae bacterium | reverse complement strand
CTGTATCAGACATTACTTTCCCAAGAGAATCTGATGACAAAGTTGGTTATAACAGAACAATCGAAGGGCATTCAATAGGAGCTTTGTACGGTTATGTATCCGAAGGAATCATTCAGTTGGACGAATCGAATTACACAAAAGATAGTAACGGAGAGTGGCAGAAAGAGTATAAACAAGGTGTTTGGACCGGAAGATATTTAGGTTACAAACATGCAACACATGCCACTAATATTCCACAGCCCGGAGATATCAGGTTCAGCGATTTAAATGGTGATGGTGATGTGACTCCACTTGACCGGACAATTATAGGTAAAACAGTCCCAAGTATTAATTATTCTTTTGGATTTGATTGCAGCTATAAAAACTTTGATTTCAATATATTTTTATATGGAGTAGCTGATTTCGATATTTACAACCGACAAAGAGCCAGCTTATCAAGTATAAATAGCCAGGACATGGATCATAACAAATTAAATTCTTTTGCACAAAATCACTGGACACCGGAGAACGCTTCTACCACCTATGTAAGGGTCGATCCTTCCGATAAAAACGTAAATGACCGCATTTCTACTTTTTGGATTGAAGATGGATCTTTCCTTAGGGTGAAAGATGTTCAGATGGGATATACCCTTGGCAAAAATACCGCCAGTAGAGCAGGTATAGCAAGTGTCAGATTATATGTAAACGCTTCTAATTTATATTGCTTTACTAACTATAAAGGACGTGATCCTGAAGGTTTTATATCAACTGACCCATTGGATGGGGGAAAAGATAATGGCGCCTATTCTATGCCACGTACCTTCACAGGTGGATTACAACTTGAATTTTAATTAGAAACTTGAAAGTAATGACTACAATGAAAAAGATACTGTTTATATTCATCCTTGCCTTTTTATTTTCATCCTGTTCCGATTCTTTTCTGGATACTGAAAACAAGAACAACCTGGACGTAGGATCTTTCTTTAAAACGGAAAATGATCTGTTGCTGGCAACCAATGCAGCTTATACCCCATTTGCTCACGGTGGTATGTTTGGTAATTTCTACCTTCTGCAAATGAACACCCTGGACCCCTATGTATGGTTTGAAAACCCAAAATCAGGCTTTGACCAGATGATTATCAATACTTCTGATTTGGAAAATACCTATAAAACGCTATACATCGGCCTATTTCGGACCTCTGATATTCTGGCCAATATCGACAGATTGAAGGATATAATTGAACCGGATAGATTCAATCAGTACAAAGGACAGCTAACCGCTTTAAGAGGGATGTATTATTTCTATTTGGTTACCTGGTTCAATACCCCTATCTATTATGATGAAACCAGCATGCCAACTGATCCATTGAAAGGTTTACCCAATGGTACCCCAGAGCAATTCTGGAACAAGCTGGAAGAAGATCTCACCTTTGCTACAGAAAATCTGCCAGACAAATGGCCTTCAACAGAAACTGGCAGAATTACCAGGGGAACCGCCAATGCTGCGCTGGGAAAAGCACTTTTATACAAGCATTATCATTATTACCTGCGTTTTGGCAAAGGAGGTACGACAGAAGCTACAGCCAATCTGGCAAAGGCAAAAGCAGCTTTCAAACGGGTAAAGGACAGCAACGTCTATGAATTGGTTAAACCTTTGGCACAGACCAAGGAAGATTACCAGGCCGCTTTGCTTTCCAATTATTCCTATCTTGATATCCCTGTTGGAAACAATGTTTATAAGGCAGAGAATAACAAAGAATCGGTTTGGGAAATTCAATACAATGATGATAATCGTTCGCAGGAAGGCTGGTTACCCGGCTGGCAATGGGGCGGTAATTTAAATTACGCTTACATGTCACCCCTTGGGTACCGTAATCTTGAAATTGATCCTACCCTTTGGTATGAATATGAAACTACAGGAGCACCCGCCGGTTATGACAGGGACCCAAGAGCTTATGCTACATGTTACCTTGATGGAGACTTACTGGACTGGAGACCAGAATCAGGCTACAAAATTGGATTTATAAGTGGCACTCATGCCAAGTCCATAGTTTCAAAAAACAACCTATATCAGGGGCCTGTTCCAAGTGTTGCACTGGGGCTTAAAAAATACAATTATCCACAGTTTGTTGGTAAGTCATCCCCGCTTTCTGCACCATTTAATGTGAGGGTAATTCGCTATGCCGATGTATTATTAATGCTTGCTGAAGCTTCCTGGCAACTGGATGGTGATGCCGATGGGTCAGGGTTGGCAGCTTTAAATGAGGTAAGGGCGCGTGCCGGGATGCCTGCTATCACAGCTCTTACTCCGAAGGCTATTGTTCATGAACGCGACGTGGAATTATCAACTGAAGGACATCGTTACAATGATATTGTAAGATGGATGTATGATCCAAAGTTTGATATCAATCTGGACAAACTGTTTAACGGCAATTTTAACAAGGACAAACACTATACCTTCCCCATCCCTCAAGCTGAAATTGATGCCAATAAGGGGGTATTGAAACAAAATCCGGGGTGGTAAATCACAGTGAAAATAATACTAAACAGATCATATTATGAAAGCCATAAATAAATACCTTATCATTCTAATCACATGCCTTTTTTGTTTTTCATGTGCTCAGGAGGAGATGATAACCCCAAACCCTGATTTTAAACTCTCTTTTCAACAAGCAGGAAACACCAACGCTGAGGCAGGGACTACTTTTTACATCACGCCAACAGGCTCTGGCGAATTTCTTACCCTTTATGATGGTACTGAAGGTCATGTATGGGGCGAACCCGGAGCCAAGGGAGTTGATTTTAATAAAGCAGACTCTTTGGGTGTCATTTATAATACAGCCGGCACCTATAACCTTGCTCTGGTAGCAAGCAGTTCCGGTAACTTTGGAAGTGATTTTTCAAGAGACGTCAAAACCGTTGAAGTGAAGGTAGTGGATAAAAGAAATTCATTTACTGTTTTTAATATCAACGGGATAGATGGAAACATTACCAAGGATAACGAGATCCTGTTTTCAATACCAAACAGTATTACTGATTTCAACTTTGTTCCGGTATTTGGATTGCAGTCCAATCTTTCAAAAGTGTATGTCAACGGGGTAGAGCAGTTCTCGGATTCTACATCCAATGATTTCTCACAACCTGTAGTTTATACTGTTAAAGCTGCTGAAGGCAATGAGAAAACATACACGGTTAAAGTTACCACATTTCAGGCTTCAGGAGAGAAGATGCTTACCAAATTTGCATTTGGGATAGGTGGAAATGGTGAAATAGGAGTGATTGATGAAGAAAACAAAACAATCACCATAACTCCCAATTATGGTACCAATCTTAAATCTGTGCGCCTTATCATTGCTTCGTCCTATGCCAGTAAAGTGATAGTGGGTACCAGTGAATATTATGACAGAACTAATTATAACCTTACTTCCATTAAAACTATTAAGGTAATCGCTCAGGATAATTCACAGGTGGAATACAAGCTTAACATGGTAACGGAGAACCCGGTTTCTGCATTTACTTTCGAAGGGCTGGTGCCTGCTCCTGCGGGTGTGATTGATCCGGTTGCAAAGACTATTACCGTAGATGTGCTCAAGGGTACGGATATTACCAAGTTGGTGGCAAAATGGGAAGGTACATTCGGAAAGGTCACTATTGGAACAGTTGTTCAAACCAATGGAGTTACTGTCAACGACTTCTCTAAACCGGTTATCTATACTTTTTATAAAGGAAATACTGCCGGAGACAAGTATACTGTAACAGTTAATGTTAAGTAATATCCTGAAGGGAAAGTTCGCTTTCCCTTCCAATAACAAATACCTAAAATAATTATCAGATACTCTAACTATTTCATTAACAATTAATCTCAATCGCGTATGAAAACATTATTTACACTTTTTTTGGTTACACTTTTTAGTGTATCATGTTTATTTGCTCAGGATAGTGGGGATGCCGCCTATGTTTCAGGATGGACTGCACCGCTTCCAAGCTGGTTTGCCACGCTGCCAGCTGTCAAACCTGCAAAGATGACTGCAACTGCAAGTATGGTTACCAACTTCAATGCTTCTTCAGCCAACTTTGATACCGAATGGGCTAAAATTGCAGGAGCTGAAAACATTATCGGGGGTGAAGGTCACCGCTTGGGTCTTGCCGCTTCCGAAAAAGGAGCCTCCGACTTTACAGGTTCCTTTAAAGTAGCTGCTGATGAATCTAACATCTACATTCTTTTAAAATACACGGATGATAATGTAACAGGCAATGAAACTGTTGAAGTGGCCTGGGCCCCTTATGACTCTATCAATGCTCCCAAGCTGGCTTCCCTGCCACAGGCATGGTATGCCCGTTACCAGCAGTTTGGCGCCTACAAGGCAACATTCAAAAAAACAGGCTTTGACGCTGCCATGATGATCGACGGCTCAACAGGGAATATCAACTGGGGCGGAACCAATGATATCCTTTCCAACAACCTTTTTATCAACGATCGCTCTACAGCCGGTTCCACTACCGTAAAACAAATCATCACCATCGGCTTTGCTGCCTTAACCGGTGAAGCTCGTCCTGACTTTGACCTGGCCATCTGGAAGGCTCTGAACAGCGGAAAAGGCATTTCCTTTGACCTGAAAGTAAATGATTCAGACCCCGATGATGCCATGAATGACAAGAACGAAGTAAAACCTGCTGAATACTGGTGGAATGCAGTCAATAACGATTCCTATGCCCTGACTGCTTATGCCGGTTACTTAAGCGCGAATACTCATAATCCTGATGGCATCCAGAAACATGAACAGGCCTACAGCATTTTCCAAACTGTTACCCCTAACCTGATTCACCTGAAGAAGATGGCCAACGTAGCTGTCTACAATATGCTTGGTGCTCAGATAGTATCCAAAAGAAATGTAAATCAGATCGACCTTTCCAATTTGAACAGAGGCGTTTATATTATTCGCGCTAACAATGAATCAATGAAAGTAGTGCATTAAGAAATAAAAGTAGAAGTTTTAAGTTTGAGTACTTTAGGGGAAGGGGTTGTTTTATTATGCCTCTTCCCTTTTTTTTTAACACAATAATTGATAAAGGGAAACTACTCCTTTATTATTTTTTGACTTTACTATTTTACGCTTCCTGGAATGATCCTTTATTATCCATTTTCACCAGAGCAGTAGCATGTTTATGTAACTGGTGCTTTCTAAAAAAATAACAACAAGGCTAAGACCTTTATAAATTGTAATTTAACGTATAATGAAAAAAATATTATCTGCACTGATGCTGATCGTATTCGGGTATTTATCATACGGCCAGACAGGATTAGTGGAAAACTTTGATGATGGGAACCTTGTTGGATGGACCGGACAGGCTGACTATAACCTAACCAATCTGGGTTCGGAATTGAAGATTAAGACAAACAAGACCGCTGTTTGGAACAGCTTTCAATATAGTTTTACATCTATCGATATAACAGCTCATCCTTTTGTAAGTATCCGGGTGAAGACTGATATAGATTTTAACCTCAACTTTTCGATTTGGGATAATGCCCCTGAAGCTCGCTATGCCTACCCGGTCAATGATGCTTATCAGACAATTGTCCGTTCAGCGGAATATGCCACCTATACTTTTGATTTCAGAAACATAACTGGTGTGGACCTGACGCATATCACCAAATTAAACTTTGTATTCAATCCCCAGGGAAGCCAGGGATGTAATTCAACAGTCTTTTTTGATGATATCAGAATAGGCGATCAGGCACTGGTAATGCCATCTTTTACCAAAATTCCGGATCAGGTGCACGGGCTCAATGCAGGAAAAATAAGGTTGCCGTTTTGGGGCATAAAGGACCGGGCAACAGGCAATGCTTCACTTACAATTAAAGCAGAAAGTTCAAACAAAGGAATCATTCCTGATCCAACGATAACTTATACACCCGGGGCTTCTTTCGGGGTGCTCGAATATACACCCCTTGAAAATGAGTCTGGGAATGTCATAATTACAGTAATTGTTTCAGGTAATGCTCCGGATGACAATGTGTTTACTTTCAATGTAAAGGTGGAACCTAATCATGCTCCTAAAATCCAACAAATAACAGCAAAAAATATAGCCGGGGGCGTAGACACGGAGCTCCTGCTTTCAGGGCTGGATGACGGAGATGCCAATGCCAATCAGACTTTTACGGTTTCCGCTTTCAGCTCTGATTTGTCATTGCTACCCCATCCCGAAGTGGAATATACCTCAGGTGATTTTCAAGGGTTGCTGAAGCTTCATCCTGTGGAAGGAAAAACCGGAACTGCTACAGTAAAAGTGATCGTAAAAGACAATGGCGGCACAGTTGCCGAAGGTATTGACACCACCGTTATGTCCTTTAATGTAACCGTTTACAAGGAAGTAAACAACCCACCCGCCATGAATGCGATGGTAAATTTATCGGTCTTACAGGATCTCCCTGTCCAGACAGTAAATTTGCGTGGTATTACGGATGGCGATGAGAATAAAACCCAGGGAATCACGATCACGGCTGTAAGTTCCAACAAAACACTTATGGCCGATCCTTCCATAAGTTATTTATCAGGAGCCGCCTCCGGTGAATTGAAATTTATTCCTGAAGCCGGACAGGTCGGAAAGACTACTATTACGGTAACGCTTACTGACAATGGTGGCAATGAAATCAATAATGGATCTGCAACAACTGTTTATACTTTTGATGTTGACGTTCGGGTTCGTCCGATTGCCGGTTGGGAGGATGAATTTACTGATGGCATACTGGGAGCGCAGTGGCCTGCCACCTGGGGCGATCCGGGTGAGAATACCCATATGTGTACAGAAAAAGACGGGGTCATGCAAATCGAGGTTGACAAAACACGAACCAACAATATGTGGGCAGGATTGTGGTTTAATATACCAACAGAAATAGACCTGTCAAAGAATCCATATATCAGCATTACCATGAAAACGGATAAAGCACCAAAACCAATGCTGATATTTCTTTGGGATGCCTACGATCATTACAACACTGCCAAGACAGTCAGGTATAATGTTACCGGAGAATTTATTGAGTATTATTTTGACTACTCCGATCCAAGTTTTCAATTACAGGGCGATGGTACCAAAGTAGACCTCACAAGAATCAAGGCATTACTCATTAATTTTGACCCGGGAGGTAGTGCTCCTTTATTTAAAGGGAGCTTCTATTTTGATGATTTCAGAATTGGGGATAAAGCACATCGGGCCCCGGTGACTCCCAAAGTTACAATGGCTGATATTCCTGATTTTGCTATTGAAAAGAATTCAACCCAGCAGGCTATTCCTCTATCCAATATTACCAATGGCGGAACAGCTGCCAGTGTTGTAAAAGTAAGCGCGACAAGCAACAATACATCCCTGATTGTAAATCCTGAAATCAGCCTGGTGGAACATCAGAAGGCAACTTTAACATTTACTCCTGTAAAGGAACAAACAGGTACCGCCACTATTACGGTCACTGCCACCGCTGATGGGTCAACGCCAATAATAAAAACCTTTAAAATCTTTGTCAGTCAGCTTGATGCAGTAACATCTTCAGAGGTTACGATCAATCTAGCCAGTACCTATCAGCAGATGGATGGCTTTGGCGCTTTTATGGGTTCGGGCGGTGCAGATCCTGATACGATCATTTCGCTTGCCAAAGATTTAGGCATGTCTATGGCTCGTTTCGGTGTTATTGGCGGAGGCTTTGAAAGTCAAAACGATAACAGCGACCCTAAAGTGCTAAACATGGATGGCTATAATCCAGATGCCCTTTCTATTCTTAACATGAAACGTATTGCTCCTTTCGTAGATAAGTTCATTGTAACCTTCTGGAGCCCGGCAGGATGGATGAAACTCAACAAATGGGAAAATGGCGTAGAATCATGGGCTACAGATAATAAACTGGATCCTAATTATTATGAAGAATATGCTGAAGAAGTACTCGCCCTGATTAAAGTTATCAAAAGAGAAACTGGCAAGGACATTTATGGCATAGGCCTTCAGAATGAACCGCAGTTCAATGAACCTTATCCCTCGTGTCAGGTAAACCCCGCAGAATTTAGGGATATCATCAAAGTAGTTGGTAAAAGACTGGAAGAAGAAGGCTATGGCAATGTAAAACTGTACTGGGCTGAAGCGCTTCCTGCACAGGGAACCATCAAGTCTTATATCGATATGGTGAAAGCAGACCCTGAAGCTAAAAAGTATGCCGATATTGTAGCCATCCATAATTATGATGCCGATGGCGCCAGTGTGGGAGGCGCTGGTTGTGACTACTGGAATGACATTTACCATTGGGCACAGGCAGGTGATACAAAGTATAAAGTATGGATGACCGAGACTTCCGGCCATGCCGACAACTGGCAGGGTGCGATGACCCTTGCCGGGAATATCTTCAATGCCCTTAGCTGTGGAAATGCCAGTGGTTGGGCTTTTTGGAGTTTCTCGGTTTCTGAAGGATCTCCTGAGTTTGGATTAGTGGTAGGCAACCGTCCTACGTCGCGTTACTATGTGTCTAAACAATACTATAACTTCATTCGCCCCGGAGCGGTCAGGGTAGATGCCACTTCTGCAGGTGTTCCTGCCCTTGTCTTTAAAGATGACAAGGCCAAAACCGTTTCGGTGATACTGCTAAATAATACGGATAAGGTACAAACGATTCAATTAAAAGGCAAAGGATTGCCATCGCAATGGGATTCGTATACCACCTCCAATGCCAGAAACTGTGAAAAAGGAAGAGGTGTCGGGCCTGATGGACTGGTGATCCTTCCGCCAAGCAGCCTAACTACCCTGGTGGGCGACAACTCTAATCCGGCCCCGACAGTTGACCCGGTATCTAATGCATTCATTGAAAAGAATTCAGGAACCCATACCATTCAACTAACTGGTATTGGCGATGGAGAAGGACTTAGCCAGAATATTTCCATTTATGCCAGCAGCGATAACAAATCCCTTATTCCTGATCCTCAGGTTAACTATATCAATGGACAGGCAACAGCTACACTTACTTACGCTGCTACCGCCAGTATGATTGGCATTACGAATATTACACTAACCCTTACAGACAATGGCACTCCGGAAGGTATTACTATGGAGCATTTTACAATCACCGTGAAGAGTCCTACTGGCATAGGATCATTAAAGGAAGAAGGATTATCCCTGTATCCAAATCCAACCAGCAGCTTCCTGAATATGAGGTTTGACAAGTGTCCTGACAATATCCTTCTAATAACTGACGGGACAGGCAGAGTGCTTTTAACTAAAGATGTTAGTGAAACAACCGAATATAAATTAGACGTTGCAAAATATGCAAAAGGCATTTATTTTGTATGCTTGACCAATAGCAAAGACAAGCACTTTACTAAGTTTGTTGTTGAATAATTTATTCTTTTGAAGAGGTCATCTTAAAGATAGATATCTTTGGGATGATCTCTCCTATTTATACTTACCATTATGATTCATACTCTTTATAAAGTTTTTTACCTGCTGGCATTTTTTACTATCCTGGGCCTTACAGGTGCCAAGGCTGCCCAGAATGATACCGTCAGAGTTCAGCTGGCTGATCTATCGCCCGTATTTGACGGGGAAGGACTTGATGACTGCTGGAACGCCCCCGGTGTAACATGGCAGCCCATTGACCAGGTGTGGATGCCCTGGAAAGGAATCATTCCTTCTTCTGCTGATTTCACCGGAAAATATAAGGTCACTTGGAATAAAACGAATAACGTATTGCTTTTTTTGGTCGATATCGAGGATGACAGCTTTGTCGATGGTTATGACTTTGCATCCAATGGCCCGTATGGTTATCCCAACTATGATGTAGTGGAACTTTTTCTTGATGAGGACCGCTCAAAGGGAGCCCATGTATTTGACAATGGCAGTGAGAATGCCCAAAATGCCTTGTCCTATCACATCAGTGTCAATGCCCCGGCTGATGGAGAGACGACTCATCAGTTCAGCGTAGAAGATTTGGATGGCGTCAGTTGGAGCAATTACTGGGTGGTCAATTATGCAGCCCATTTTCCGCAATTCAGCATGAAGAAATCGGGCAGCCATTATGTCTATGAATTTTCATTAAAGGTATACAATGATAGTTATCCAACCCAGCAGAAGAATGGCTCAACCCTGACAGATATTGAAAATGCAAGGGTCATATTAAAGCCGGGAAAAGTGATGGGAGCTACCATGGCTTATTGTGACAATGATACCAACGATGGAAAGCGCGATCATTTCTTTGGTTCCACTCCAGGGAAGGAGTATACAGCCAACTTTGGTTTTAGCGGAACACAAAATAGCATTAGCACTGAAAACGGGCAGAAGATATTTAATACCTGTTGGATGAGCGCCAACGATTACGGGGTTTTTAAACTCATGGGGGCAGGAACTACTTCCGTATCTACCATTGACAGCAACATACCCAAAGTGGTTCTTTCACAAAACGGTACAAACAGTGATTTAAATGTTGTTATTGCAAATGCCCAGCCAGCAAAAATAACCATAGACATTTACAACTTCTCAGGACAAAAGGTGACTGATTTCCAGGATATCGTATCCGGGTCCAATTATAGGGGCACATTCAGCATTCAGTCTTTAAAGACCGGTATTTATGTTGCATGGGTATCGGTAGGAAAGGATGTTTACGTACGTAAAATTATAAAGCAATAATCATAAAGAGTTATTTTCCCTTGTTGAAAACCTGATCACGCTGTTTTTTGCCTTTAAAAAAGTGCCCGTCATTTAAAACTTTCATCATTAAGTTGGATACCAGCATTAAGGTGGTGATGAACTGCCTGTGACCCTCTGAACTTTTCCTTTTTCTGATACCTTTCTGATACCTATCTGATACCTTTCTGTAACCTCAGGTTACAGAAAGGTATCAGATAGGTATCAGAAAGGTATCTAAAGAAATGAAAGCCTGGCATATGCACAAAGGGACAATACCCTTATGCAGAGAATTTTCTATTGGTTCTTTATTATCAATGCGGAATTCCATCTCAAAGCGGAAAATCTTCAATTTTGATTTACCGGAGAAGATGAATTAAAAAGTGGGGTATTACATATCATACAATTTCCAGAGTGCATACAGACCGTACCTCCGCAATGGCTGCACTTCCATCTTTCCTTTTCTTTTTCCATAAACACAGAAAGGCCTTCATCGTTGATCATCTGAAGATTTGCCAACACGCTGGTGTGATATTTCAGCCGGTATCGCTTATCAAGCTGTTTTAACCGCAGACAGGGATATTTTGGACATTCATAGCAGAACTTTGAGGTAGTTTCTTCCAGTAAAACACAGTTTTTAATAATGCAGCGAACACATGCCCCTGGTTTAAGTGCATTCTCTCCCCAACATCCCGGGCAGACATTTCTGCTGCGCAGGTAGGCCCTGCAAACACTGCAGTTTATGCCACAGGGAGCAATTACCGGCTTATCCAAAGGGGAAGGATGGTTCATACAAAATGATTGATAAACTAAGTTAATAAAACATCCAATAATATTGTCAGGGGCGGTGATGTTTTTATACTTTTGAAATCTAAACTAACTATTTACCAATATGAAAAGAATGCTACCCCTGCTATACCTCTGCTTATCCTTAAGCGTTTTTGCAGGTCAGAAAGATACAGGTCAACCTGTAACCTCACGCTGGCAGCTGGGAAGCAACCAGGATATCATCTGGAATATTGCTTCAGACAGCCATCTTCCTCATAAAGACAACCTTGAAATGAGTGGCCGTCAGGTTTCCTCTATTGTTACTTATGGCATTGATACCCAAAAAAAGCTCAGTGTAAGTAAGCAGATCATCTGGCCCTCAATGATCCTAAAATATGACTTTCGAAGTTACCTGATGAGCACCGACAGTGTAACTCCTCAGCTCAGTCTGAATGGCAAAGCATTGCTCTTATCTTCGCCAGAGAAAATTTCATTTGATGGAATCCTTCATTTTAGCTATACCAAAGGGGAAATAGTTATCCAAAGAAGTATTTTTCCTTCAACGGATAAGCCTGCCGTATTCGATTTATGGGAAATACAAAACACGGGTAAAAAGATCATAAATATTGATGTGAAGGATTTCTTTGCACGCAATACTTACACAGGAGCAGAAAACAGCTATACGGTCACCACAAAAATAAAAGGCTTGCAGGTAGCGCTCAAAAAAGGAGAAAAGCTTCTGGTGCCGGTTGAACATTCAGCTTTTATTGCAGGAAATGAACCGCTGCAAATGAATGCCCTTCAGGAAATGGAAAAACGACAGGCAATGATCCATGAAATCAATGCGAAATTGGTGCTGTACACTCCTGATCCTGTTCTTAACAGGGCCTTTCAGTTTGCCAAAATAAGAACCTCGGAGTGTATCTTTGACTCCAAAATGGGATTGGTCCATTCACCCGGTGGAGGTCGCTACTATGCAGGCATATGGGCCAATGATCAGGTAGAATATGCTGGGCCTTTTTTCCCTTATCTGGGATATACTGCCGGCAATGAAGCTTCCATGAATGCCTATAAAAAGTTCATGGACACGATGACACCTTTTTTTAAACCTATCCCCTCTTCTTACGAGATGCAGGGCATGATGACTTCCACCGGGGCAGGTGATCGTGGCGATGCTTCTATGTATGGCTGGGGAGCATGCTTGTATGCCCTTGAAAGCGGGGATGTGAATACAGCAAAAGTATTGTGGCCTGCCATCCAGTGGTGTCTTGAATATACACAAAGACAAATAACCTCCGATGGAGTGGTAGCCTCCAACTCCGATGAGATGGAAGGACGCATTGCTACCGGGAAAGCTAATCTTTCCACCTCATGCCTTGCCTATGGCGCATTTACCAATGCAGCTTATTTGGCAAAAGCTTTGAATGAACCTTCCTGCATCATTGAAAAATATACCCAGACAGCTGCTAATCTAAAGCAAGCCATTGAAAATTACTTCGGAGCCGACATCGAAGGATACCATACTTACCGCTATTATGCCGGGCACCAGACTTTCCGCCACTGGATCTGCCTTCCGCTGGTGATGGGAATTAACGAGCGTAAGGAAGGAACCATACGGGCGTTATTTGAAAAACTGTGGACTCCTGATGGCCTTCTGGTGGAGAAAGACCTGAAGACTTTCTGGGACAGGGCTACCCTGTATGCCCTTCGCGGTATTTTCAAGGGCGGGGAAACAGAACTGGCATTAGGCAAATTAACCGATTACTCCAGGCAGCGACTTTTGGGAGAGCATGTCCCCTACCCTGTTGAAGCATGGCCGGAAGGCAACCAGGCCCATCTGGCAGCAGAAAGTGCCCTGTATTGCCGCATTTACCTGGAGGGGATGCTCGGCATTCAGCCTACCGGGTTTAAATCTTTTACCTGTCTTCCAAGACTTCCCAAAGAATGGGAAGAAATGACCCTTTCCAATATCAATGCCTTTGGATCAACATTTACCATCCATGTGAAGGCCATCGGACAAAAAAGTATTGAAGTGAATATTTTAAAAGAAGGCAAGCAGGTTTATTCCAAAACAGATTTAACAGGAAGTAAATTTAATGTTGAACTATAAGCTGAAGGGAACAATATCTGCCAATCGCACAGATGAAATTACATTTTAATCAAGAATAATATATTCTATATGAAAATTACATTTAAACTTCTGGTTGTTGCACTTTTAATGTCCACAACCCTTTTAACTTACGGACAGGACTATATAGTGCCATTGTACAAGGGAGAGATTCCAAATTCAAAGAACACGGGACAGAAAGAGAAGGTAGAGAAAAAAGACATCGTTTTGATCAGCAATGTCCAGGACCCGGATATTGCCGTTTATCTTCCCAGCAAACGCTTTGCCACAGGGCAGGCAGTAGTAATCTGTCCGGGAGGGGGTTACTGGGTACTGGCCTATGA
>DATGYU010000435.1:0-8708 GCA_035297625.1 Prolixibacteraceae bacterium | reverse complement strand
TTCTCATCAGCCCGTGCATGATAATTCCCCGGAATATCATTTCCTCGATAACGGGGGCAATGATTACAACTTTTAGAATCGCTCCGTATACCCCGTAATCATTTTCAAAGATGCGGGTAAAAAGCTCGATGAACCATGGGGGAGGAGGCAACACCTTCTCAAGCTGAAAATTTATTTCTCCAATGATATTATGCGCCGCCCATAAAAAAACAAGGATGGGGATTAATATCAGAACATTGAATTTCCTTACAGGAAAAAGTTCCTTAAGCGGAACCCTGGCCTTGCGCCAGGCAAAATAAAAGACCAATACAACAGAACCTATGCCCAGAATAATCTTTTTTACCGGATTGTCCAGGTAATGCGTGCCTTTGGAATAATCAAGCAAGGCAAGGGGGAAATCAACAATGGTCTGTATAAAGATGTATAGCACAATAAGATGCACCGCATCTAGAATAGTAGGGTATGATTTATTCTGAGTGTTATCCACAAGTGTTTGTATTTTAATACTCTAATATAACGCTTCTTTTCGGTAAACCGAAAGGCGAAATTACAAGAATTAATTTTTTATTCAGAATCAGAATTAAAGAAAGAGCCGCAATTACTGTAGACGCAATAGGCCTTGCTCTGTTTTTGATTTTGAAACTGAGAACTTTTACACCTGCTTCAGTTCTTTGTCATACCATATTCTAACCTCCTTCATTATTAATTCGAATATAATACGTATATAATACCAATATAATTCGGGTAAATACGAATGATATTCGAATTATATATGAATAAGATTCGAATTATATTCGAATTAATACTGAAGGAGGTTAGAAGCAAACAAGACAAAGGTATGAACCAAACCCAAAAGACTAATGAAATAATCATTGGGAGGATCAGAAGAAAATCCAATAAATTGACTTTTGATGTTCAAATTTCAACAGGAAGAGATTTTTTTACCTGTTCGAAAGGTCCTTTTGGGTTTCAGGCATCATGCAGAATTCCTTTTTGAGCTGCTCAGTCATCCATTCTGACAGGATTGCCGAACCTTTATCATTGAAGTGGGTCGCGTCCATCCAGTTTTCCTGATTGTCAAAAATGGTTGATGGGGGTATTAGTAGTAGCCCCGACTTCTGATAGTAGGAGGCGTATTTTGGCGCTTTTAATTTTGAACCTGATTCGGGTAGATAGACAAACACGATAGGAATGTTTTTGTCATTTAGCAATTTAATCATCTTGCTAAGGTAAGAAAACGGATATTTCATCTGTATCTTTCTAATAGAGGGATATTCAGTTCGTTCAAGCCTGTTTTTCCACGCCTTCGCATTTTGTTCCAATTCTTCCTCCGTGACTTTCCGATCGGCATCTCCATAACCATAAAGTCCAGGGTCTGGCAGGGCAGTTTCTCTTTTGAAAATATATTTTGCTTTAAAAAATTCAAGGCGGGCCTGGGCGGCATGGTAAACATCCAAAAAATAATCTCTGTTTATCAGGGTGGGAGTTGTTAAAACATCACCGGCAGATGCGATATAGGCAAATATCTCATGACTGTTTTTTGCTTCATCTTCATTAACTTCGATTACTACCGTCCTGGGCGTTTTGTATTTTAAAAGCAATTTCAACAGTGCATATTCAAAATTTCTTCCAGCGCGGCAATAGCCCAGATTCGTGAGATGATCGTTGGACGAGAGCAATTCTTCCATTTTTTTCTCCTGAAAAGAATGAATGGTATGGGATGATCCGATAAATGCAATGTCAATAGGAGTTGGATTGCGGCATATTCGGTCAAAAATCCAGGCTCCGTGATTGTAACAGTCCCCTTCAATAAAATGCCATGCGAATTCTTCTTCGTAAGGTGCTGTAAATAAAAGGACCAGCGGGGTCAATAACAGGATAAAGAACAGCGTAAGTTTTAGCAGTAATCGTTTCATATCCTAAAATTGAAAATAAATAAATTGTGGGGCAGCATTTAAAACACCGAAAATCAGGATGGCAAAAGCCAGGATAAAATATACGCCCCATCTGAGCATTCCGGTATTTTTAATTACGATATTACAATCATTGGGGCCGATCAGAAATTCAAAAATTAAAAACAATGGAAAGGCGGCGATAAGCGATATGGCAAATTCTCTGAATTGATAGTTTTGGTGAAATAGGGATAAGCCTTTGGCGATAAAATTAAGGTTCAGATCTTTAAGTCCAGTCAAGATAGAAATGCTTTGATCAAGTGATGCTGATCGAAAAAATACCCATGTCAGATTTACGGTAAGGAATGTAATGATAAGCCCCATCCAGGCCAACCTTTTGGGGACGGTAATAAATTTTGACAGGTAGTTTTCGCAGACAAGGTAAAAGCCGTGCAGAAAGCCCCAAATGATAAATGTGATTGCAGCTCCATGCCATAAACCCGACAAGGTGAAGGTGAGCAGAATGTTAAAAATCCACCGGCCTTGGGATACTCTGTTGCCTCCAAGCGGTATGTAAACATAGTCGCGAAACCAGCTGGAAAGGGAGATATGCCATCGGTGCCAGAATTCTTTAAAACTTTTGGACAAATAGGGAGTTCTGAAATTATGCATCAGGTCAAAACCAAGAAGGCGGGCTGAGCCTATGGCAATATCAGAATAACCCGAAAAATCACAGTATATCTGAAGGCCAAACATGAAAGTGGCCAAAATCATGACCGATCCATCCAGTTTTTCCGGAGAATTGTAAGCAAGATTAACAAAATAGGCCAGCCGGTCAGCTATGACCATTTTCTTGAAAAGACCATAAAGAATGAATCGTAACCCGGAGACCACATTTTCATGCTTAAACGATCTTGGTTTCAAAAATTGCGGCAGCAAATTGGAAGCCCTTTCAATAGGACCTGCAACAAGCTGAGGGAAAAAAGACACAAATGTCATGAATGAAATAAAGTCTTTGGTTGGTTTTATTTCTCCCCGGTATATGTCTATGGAATAACTCAACGACTGGAAGGTGTAAAAGCTGATGCCAACAGGCAGGATGATCTGCAGCACAGCAGGGCTGGACTGAAGTCCGAACAGTGTCAGTAAATGGGAAAATGAGTCGATAAAGAAATTGAAATATTTAAAGAATGCCAGCATGCCAAGGTTGATGATCATGCAAACCCAAAGCAGGCGGAGCTTTTTCTTTTTGTCAGGCTGATTGAAAATAGCTTGTCCAAGGATAAAATCTACAGAAGAACTGATAAAGATAAGGGTTAAAAACCGCACGTCCCACCAGCCATAAAAACAGTAACTTGCAATAAATAAGAAGAGATTTTGTCCTTTGAAAGTTTTGTTGAGCAGGAACCAATAGACAATAAAAACGATCGTTATAAAGAAGAAATAGGTAGCCGAATTAAAAAGCATAAGGTCAGTCAGGTTGAAAATTAAGCGAATGTATAAACTTTTTTTATTGATCAGGAACGGACAACAAGAATTTATAAACAATATAATTTGAAATATTAATGAAAAAAACTTTCAGAACTATTTGATATTTTGAATAAAAAGTAGTTATTTTGCGCACTGTTTGAAAAATGTGAGATTCAAATAAAAAAATAAGACAATGTCAAGAGTTTGTCAAGTAACCGGAAAGAAAGTATTGGTGGGAAACAACGTTTCTCACTCAAAGCGCAGAACAAAAAGGAAGTTTCTTCCAAACTTGTTCAACAAGAAGTTCTATCTACCTGAAGAAGATCGTTGGATTACCTTAACTGTTTCAGCTAACGGTATTCGTACTATCAACAAGAATGGATTGAACGCCGCTTTAAAGAGTGCAAAAGAAAAAGGTTTTATAACAACTATTTAAAGCTTTAAGAAATGGCTAAGAAAGGCAGCAGAATTCAGGTAATCATGGAATGTACCGAGCAAAAAGCTAGTGGAGTTCCCGGAACTTCAAGATACATTACTACCAAAAACAGGAAGAACACTCCTGAACGTTTGGAGAAAAAGAAATACAATCCTAACTTAAAGCGCGTTACTGTACACCGCGAAATTAAATAATAAATAGTATGGCAAAGAAAGTAGTTGCATCATTACAAAAAGGTGCCGGTAAAGGTTATGCCAAGGTTGTTAAAATGGTGAAATCAGAAAAAACCGGAGCTTATACATTTCAGGAAGAAATCATTCCTAACGAAAATGTAAAAGATTATTTTAAGAAATAGATCAAAATTTCTCTATAGGAAAAAGCTTTCATCACTGGTGAAGGCTTTTTTTGTTAATTCGCACAAGTTTACAATTATCAACCGTTAAATGTACCAATATGGGAATCTTCGGAATCTTTAACAGCAAGAAAAAAGAAAGTCTGGACCAGGGACTAGCGAAAACAAAGGAAAATGTTTTCTCTAAAATCAGCCGTGCCATCGTTGGGAAATCCAAGGTTGATGATGAAGTGCTGGATAACCTGGAGGAAATTCTCATTTCCGCGGACGTCGGTGTCGATACTACCTTAAAAATTATTGAGCGGATCGAAAAAAGAGTTGCTGAAGATAAATACATCGGCACTTCGGAATTGAATTCCATGCTCAAGGACGAAATCGCCGGACTTCTGGAAGAAAACAACAGCAATGATGTTTCTGATTTCGACCTTCCCAACAGCGGGGAGCCTTACGTGATTATGGTCGTGGGTGTCAATGGCGTTGGAAAAACAACTACCATCGGAAAACTGGCCCATCAGTTTAAGCAGGCAGGCAAAAAAGTAGTGATCGGTGCCGCCGATACCTTTAGGGCTGCTGCGATTGATCAGCTTCAAATTTGGGCCGACAGGGTTCAGGTGCCATTGATAAAACAGGCAATGGGAGCAGATCCTGCATCGGTGGCTTATGATACCGTGGCCTCTGCAAAAGCGCAAGGCGCTGATGTAGTCATTATTGATACGGCTGGTCGACTGCACAACAAAATCAATTTGATGAATGAGCTGAGCAAGATTAAAAAAGTGATGCAGAAAGTATATCCTGCAGCTCCCCATGAAATATTACTGGTTCTGGATGGCTCAACGGGCCAGAATGCCTTTGAACAGGCCAAACAATTTACCCTTGCCACTGAAGTAAATGCACTGGCACTAACCAAACTGGACGGTACGGCAAAGGGTGGGGTAGTGATCGGTATTTCCGACCAGTTTAAGATTCCTGTGAAATACATTGGAATTGGTGAAAAGATGGACGATTTGCAGATATTCAATAGAAGGGCGTTTGTAGAATCGCTGTTCAGTTAGTTCAAAGTTCCAAATTCAAAGTTCCAAGTTGTCGCATTGGACAAAAGTTTATACAGTTGGCTGGCGTATGCCGGCCTTTGTTGTAAGGAGGGTTACTGAACGGAGAAACTGATCGGATGACTACTCTTAACAAAAGCATTGCTGTTCAATAATATCGATCTGTTTTTAAAATAGTCATCCGATCAGTAGCACCGAACACAACATTGGTTGGATATTCCTGTTTTACTGGTTTAAGTGAAGAAGTTGAAGGATGCCCAATAGGTGTCATATTGAATTAATTTGAAAAGAATGAAAAAGCAAAAGATAAATGTGGTAACCCTTGGTTGCTCAAAGAATTTGGTAGATTCCGAAGTATTGCTCAACCAGCTTTCAATGGATGGTTTTGAGGTGGTGCACGATTCCAATGATACGGATTCAGAGGTAGTGGTGATCAATACCTGCGGCTTTATCAATGATGCCAAGGAAGAATCTGTTAATACCATCATGCAGTTTGTGGGAGCCAAAGGTAGAGGCGATATCGAGAAACTCTATGTGATGGGCTGCCTTTCTGAAAGATACAAAACTGATCTGGAAAAGGAAGTGCCTGAGGTAGACCGTTTCTTCGGCAAGTTCGATATGAAAGCCTTGGTAACTGAACTTAAAGCTACCTATCGCCCCGAGTTTATCTATGAGCGCAAGATTACCACTCCATCGCATTTTGCCTATTTGAAAATATCGGAAGGCTGTAATCGTGTTTGTGCCTTTTGTGCCATACCGGGCATGACGGGCAGCCATCATTCCCGTTCCATGGAAGATTTGGTGAAAGAAGCCAAATATTTGGCGAAAAACGGGGTAAGAGAGATATTGCTGATTGCACAGGATTTGTCCTATTATGGAATTGACCTTTACGGGAAAGGCATGCTGGCCGAGCTGATTCAAAAGATTGCCGAAGTGGAGGGTATTGAATGGATCCGCCTGCATTATCTGTATCCTACCAAATTCCCGATGGATATACTGCCACTTTTTAAGACGGTAGACAAGCTTTGTCATTATATCGACATTCCACTTCAGCACAGTGCCAATAATGTCCTTAAACGCATGCTTCGCCATGTGACGACAGAAGAAACGGAAGCTTTGCTGCATAAGATTAAAGAGGAAGTGCCGGGAATTACCATTCGCACTACCATGCTGGTCGGCCATCCCGGTGAAACGGAAGAAGACTTTGAACAGCTGAAAAGCTTTATCGGTAAGCACCGCTTTGATCGCCTGGGTGCTTTTACCTATTCCCATGAGGAAGGGACCTATGGCTATAAGAAATATGAAGATGATGTTCCTGAAGAAGTAAAGCAGGCTCGTGCTGACGCTATTATGGGTCTGCAGCAGGGAATATCAGCCCAGCTGAATGCAGAAAAAGTGGGTAAGACCCTAAAGGTGATTATCGATCGTGAAGACGATGAGTTCTATGTTGGCCGTACCGAGTTTGACTCCCCCGAAGTGGATGGAGAAGTGCTGATCAGCAAGGAAGTTACTTTGAAAAAAGGGCAGTTTTACCAGGTGGCAATAACAGGATCCGAAGAGTTTGATTTATACGGGAAAGTTGTTTAGTTTTGTATAAACATGATATCAATATGGATGCCAGGGAAATCATTTCTGAAATAACCGAGATATTTAAACGGCAGGGAGTTGAACGAGTAATTTTATTTGGTTCCTATGCTAATGGTAATCCTTCTCCGGATAGCGATATCGATTTAATGATAGTTGTTCCCCTAGATACTATTCCTTCTTCTCATCGTGAAAAAATGGATTTATACCATTACTACAATCAATTCATCAAAGAATTTAGGAAAATTATACCCATTGACTTGATTGTCTATACCATGGCTACCTATCAGAAATTTATAGGGATGGACAGCATGTTTTCAAGAGAAATCCTAAAGGAAGGAATTGTGTTATATGAAGCCAATAACAAAGGAGTGGCTTAATGCTGCCAATGATGATCTGATTGCCATGGAGGTAATGCTTGGAAAAGAAGAAATTACCAATATGGTTGCTTTCCATGCACAGCAAGCAATTGAGAAATCATTTAAAGCAATAGTAGAAGAATTCAATTTAGGAAAAATCAGAACACATCAACTCGAGAGTTTATATGCCAAAATACTTCCTTTTATTTCAGGATTTAACGAAACTATATTAGAAGAACTTGATACTGTATATATTGAAGCTCGTTATCCCGGTGACTTAGGATTAATGCCCCATGGTAAACCTAGTATAGAAGAAGTTGAATTATATTATCGGGAAGCATTAAAAATAAAAGAACAGGTAGGAGCCTTATTGAGCCAATATTCACCTAAAGGGTTCAATAAAAGAGAATAAATATTTAATTACTGATTGTATCTATTTTAGATTTTATTATGGGTCTAAGCAATTGCTTTTTCAATTCATCCCATGTTACACCTTTGTCCCTACCGCTTTTCAGGTCTGCTGACCGTTTATCTAGTTCTGCAATTAATTGCTCATCATTCCACCATTGATTCATCTCATTCATCTCATTTTCAACGATAGTATAAATAGCCTTTACTTTCTTTTCATCCGCTATTTTTATATATTCCTGAAGCTTTTTTCTAATTGTTGAAGTATTCATGATATTGCGTTTGTTACAAAGTTAGGAAAACAACAGTTATTTGAATGCTAAAAAACTAACTTTCCTTATTGGTATATTTCGTTATCCTTCAATTCTTCACTGGATTCAACCCCAGTTTTTCTTCTGCAAACTCATAGCTGGCCTGCTCTACTTCTTTCCATGCCCCTGAGAACAACTTGCAGCCAATGACATGAGTGCCTGCTTCAGGAAAAGCTTGCTTTTGCTTTTGCGCTTGGGGTGTTTTGAGCTGATCAAACATTTTGAGCATGGCATCTACTCTAACGGTTGGATCCTGGTGTTCTTTATCCTTGTAGTAATAAGCCAGGAATACAGGATCTTCCACTTTTGAGAAGGTCTCCTTGGTCATGGTTGCTTCTACCAGTTGCTGCAGGTAGACAATTGCTTCCAGCCTGTACTTGCAATTCCAATACTGGCATTCTTCGGAGGCAAAATCATTGTTGGTTATTCTGTATTTTCCACCATAGACATTTCGTGCTATTTGCAGTCCCCAGGGTTTGCTTAAAAGAAATGCTGCAGAATTGTTAATGGCAATATTGGGTGACAGCAATATTAGTCCATCAACTAATTCAGGGAATTCGGCAGAAAGCTTCAGAGCCAATGTGCCTCCGGTAGAGGTGCCCATCAGGATTACCTTTTTGCCAAGTGAATGAGCTACCGACAATGCTTCTTTAGCCGACTCATACAGGCGCTCAGGAGTCATGTCAATCAAGGCTTCGGTGGTATCGATACCATGGGAAGCTAGGCGGGGAGCATAAAAGTTCATGCCATAGTGTTTGGCAAAATCAATATTAACTGGTGCTCCTTCAAACCAGGAAGCCGAAAAGCCATGAAGGTATAACAGGCAACATTCGGTTTTATTTTTCAA
>DATGYU010000434.1:0-6073 GCA_035297625.1 Prolixibacteraceae bacterium | reverse complement strand
TAAAAACCGCATGACCCAATGTAATGAAAGCATTTTTTGCTTGCCATCATTATCACTTTAAACATCGGTATGCTAAGGTCGGCTGGAAGCCAACTGACCCGATGTAGCTTTTAAAGGGCGGTAACGGGTGCTGTGGTTTCCAAACCGCAGCAGGAAGCAAGGGAAGTCGTTGCTGTTGTTAAAGGGAGCGGAGGGTTACAACTTCCTTTTTCTATATGTTTTAAGAGCGGTTAAAAACCGCATGACCCGTTACAGCTTTTTCAGCATCCAGAGGCCGCAGCCAAAATGTTTGGTATCACCAAGGGGGGCACACAGGTATTCGAAGCCGAACTTTTCATACACTTTCACAGCAAGATTTAATTCGGGCAGGGTTTCAAGATACATCTGCTCAAAGCCAAGATCACGGGCCGTTTGCATACACTGTTCAATGAGGGTTCGTCCAAGGCCAAGACCACGGCCTTCGGGCAACAGGTACATCTTTACCAGTTCACAGGTATTGGCAGGCAGTCCTTCAGTTGGATAAATACCACCTCCGCCTAATAATTTACCCTCTCTTTCAGCAATAAAATAAGCCGATTTGGGAGCCTGAAACAATTCAAACAGGGCATCGGTGGTTGGATCGAAATATACGGTACCGGGTACGTTGGCACCAAATTCTGCTAAGGTATTTCGGACAATGACAGCCAGTTCGGCATTGTCCGAAGGCTGAATATTTCTGATGGCAATACCGGTGGAAAACGTCTGTTGCATTGTGATCATTAAAAATAATAAGGGCAAAAATAATATAAAAACAGGAACGCGCATCAAGCGGGTTAAGCGGATGAAAAGTTTAAGAATAAGAAATAAGAAACAAGGAATTAGAAATGTAAAACGGCTGCTTTGAGGAGGCTTACTTTGTGATTCCTTATTCCTTATTCGATATTTCTTATTTTTCTTCTTTGAGCTTGCTGTTTTTGGAGCCGTAGAGGAAATAGATAAAAAGTCCTAAAACAAGCCATATGCCAAAACGGTACCAGTTGGTAACACCCAATTCACTCATCAGGTAAAGATTCGTTAAAAGGCCCAAAACAGGGATCAATGACCATCTTTTAACGATGGCCATGAAAGAAATACCAATGGAAACGATGCAAAATATGATAAAAGGAAAATGATTGCGTATAAATTCAGTGATATAAAAACCTTCGGAATGGCCGGTAAACATTTCTGTTTGATGAAAACCTGAGGTATAGGCCAGCACGATTATTACAGCCCATAGGGGCAACAGATATTTGCGGCTGTCGGCATAAGGAACACGGAAGCCTTTGCCGTCATGGTCTTGTTTGCCCGTTGGATTTAAAACAATAATTCCTCCCGATACCAGGATAAAGGCAAACAAAGTCCCGATGCTGGTAAGATCGGTTACTTCGGTTAAGTTCATAAAAAGAGAGGGGATGGCCACAACAAATCCCGTTACAATGGTTGCAAAGCCCGGGGTGCGATACTTGGGGTGAAGCCTTGCAAAGATGGGAGGCAACAGACCGTCGCGGCTCATGCTCATCCATATGCGAGGCTGTCCCAACTGAAAGACCAGCAGCACGCTTGCCATGGCAATGACTGCTCCGGCAGCAATAACTCCCGAAAGGGCAGTCAGATGCAGTTTATTGAATACAAAAGCCATAGGATCAGAAACGCCCAATTCATAATAGGGGACCATTCCGGTGAGCACCAAACTGATGGCCACATAGAGGATGGTGGTGATCAGCAGGGAATAGAAC
This sequence comes from Prolixibacteraceae bacterium, assembly GCA_035297625.1. Lineage (GTDB taxonomy): Bacteria > Bacteroidota > Bacteroidia > Bacteroidales > Prolixibacteraceae > Aquipluma. The sequence goes on along the minus strand of DATGYU010000434.1, from coordinate 4,319 downwards.
ATGGAAAGGGGCAGGTCGCGCCGGGGATTTTTACACTCTTCGGCAGTGGTTGATATGGCATCAAAGCCAATGTAGGCAAAGAAAACACCGGAGATGCCTTTCAGTACCCCCGAAATGCCGTTAGGCGCAAAAGGCGACCAGTTTTCAGGCTTCACATAAAATGCCCCGATGCCGATGACCATCAGCAGAATGACTATCTTCAGGACGACAAAAAAGTTATTGGTAATGCGTGATTCCCTGATGCCGCGGTAGCAGATCCAGGTAATGATAAAGACAATAAAAAGGGCCGGAAAATCGGCTATAAAATGAAATGCGCCCCAATGAGGAGAAGTGGTCCAGGCAGTATAGGCATCCTGCAAGGCAGGACTCAGGGCTGACAAGGAAGTTCCTGAATTAATTGCCTCAACGGCTGCGTGGTACCCTCTGGAGGCGGTAAGAAAATCGGTTGACAGATAAGAAGGGATATAAATACCAAGCCCTTCCATCAGTCCGGTAAAATAACCTGACCAGGAGATGGCAACAGCAATATTTCCAATGGCATATTCCATGATCAAATCCCAGCCAATGATCCAGGCGATCATTTCACCAAAGCTGGCATAGGCATAGGTGTAAGCGCTCCCGCTGACCGGAATGGCGGCAGCAAATTCGGCATAGCACATGGCCGACAGACCGCAGGCAATGGCTGTAAAGACAAACAGAAAAGAGACTGCCGGGCCGCCACTTGCTGCGGCATTACCGATGGTGCTGAAGATTCCCGCCCCGATAATGGCAGCTACGCCAAGGGCTGTAAGGTCGAAAACACGCAGGTTACGCTTCATGGTTACCTGCTCGTGGACCGATGCATCGGTCTCACTTAAAATATGATAGATGGATTTCTTTCGAAAAAGGTGTTCGAACTTCACGGATATACTAGTTTTATACAAACATACTAAAAACCCTAAAAAGATGGTTTATATAAGGGGAGAAATTAAGATTGGAATGCTGATTGAACGGAATAACAGAACAAATAAGACATATCGAATAAGGAATAAGGAATCATAAAGTAAACTTCGACTAGTTGTTGTCTTACACTTTCTTATTCCTTATTTCTTATTCGATATTTCTTATTTCTTTAGAAAAATAAATATATACTGATCGGCCTTACATTTCTTGTGTTCTATATATACATCGTGAATCGATTGTTTTTGTTAATTTTACTGTGTCAAAATATTATTATTAATTCCTGTTGGAAACTGGTATCATATGCAAAGGTTTAGAAAATTGGGAATATTGTTTTTACTAATGCTGTTGCTCATCGTGCAGATGACCTCAGTGGGTCAGAACAAAAAGAACTTTGTTATCACCGGAAAGATAGCAGCAGAAGTGCAATCCAATGGCAATGGATATATTGAAGTTGCAAAAACAGGCGGAACTGTCTCTAAAGTAGATGTGCCAAAGAACGGGCGTTTCAGACTGGAGTTGGAGTATTTCAATGAGTTTACTTTAACGTTTATCGTACCGGGCAACTTTAGCAAATCGATCCTCATCTCGACAGAAATCCCTCAGGATGTATGGAAACGTGACAATGATTTCCCACCTTTCCCTATGGTGGTGCAACTTGTCAAAGAGGTGGAAGGAATTGATAAAAGTTTCACTTTAAAGCCTACAGGGAAAGTATTTTACAGCAAGAAAACGGATAACTTTGAGAAGGAAAGCCTTATAACTGATGCCATGCTTGCCGAACAGGTTAACAATGCCAAAAAGCAAACCGGACAGGTGAAGAAAGAAGAACAGATCATTACCAAACAAGAATCACAGGATCTGGCGGTAAAACAAAAAAACTATGATCAGACCATTGGGGAAGCAGATGCATTGTTTAAGAAGGGCGAGTATCTGAATGCCATGTTGAAATACCAGGACGCAAAGAAGCTGTTTCCGGAAAAGCCTTATGCCAACGACCGTATCGCAGAAATTCAGGATTTGGTGAAAGCGCTTGAAAATACTGGAAAGCAAAAGGCGGAACAGGAGCAAAAATATAAAGATGCCATAGCACGGGCCAATGCTTTATTTGAGAAGAAAACATACGCTGATGCCAAAACAGGGTATGAAGAAGCGCTGCAATATAAATCAGGAGATCCTTATGCCACGGCACAAATACAGGAAATCACACGTTTGCTTGCCGCAGAAGGAAAACAAAAACAGTTTAATGTACTGGTAGCCCAGGCTGACAATAACTATAAATTAAAAGAGCTGGACGCGGCTTTAACCCTCTACGATCAGGCACAAAAGCTCATGCCGGACAATGAATATCCACAGAAACAAATTGACCTTATCAACCTGGAAAAACAACAATTGCTAAAGGCCGATCAGCAACAAAAGGAATACCAGGGCCTGATTGTACAGGCTGACAAATCGTTCAGCAGCAAGGATTATATCAATGCGCAAACAGGTTATCAAAAAGCCATTGCCTTAAAGCCCGGGGAAACTTATCCTACCGGCAGGCTTAAGGAAATTGAGCAGATACTTCAAAAAGACCAGCAGGCCCGGCAGTTGGATGAGAATTACAAGTCGATTATCGCGAGGGCGGATAAATCGTTTAACGCCAAAAGCTTTGATGAGGCAAAGAAAATTTATGGCGAAGCACTGGCTGTTAAACCTTCTGAATCTTATCCTACAGAACAGATTGCCAAAATTGACGGGTTACTGGCCGACATAGCCAAACAGCAACAGGCAGACAATGACTTCATGGCCATGGTGAATAAAGGAGATGCAGCTTTCAATACAAAAGACTATGAGGCTGCCCGGACCAGTTATAACGACGCCCTTGCCCTTAAGCCCAATGCCGCGGAAGTAAAGGCAAAGATTAAAAACATAGACGATCTGCTGCAAAAGTTGGCAGATGACAAGAAAAAGGAAGAGGAACGACAGATGGCCCTGGCCAAAGAAAAGGAGAAAGCTTACAATATGGCCATTAACCAGGCAAACAAGAATGTAACCGACAAGCTTTATACAGAGGCCATGGCCAAATATCGAGAAGCCTTGCAATACATGCCTGATGCAGGCTATCCAAAACAACAGATTACACGACTGGAGGCGTTACTGGCACAAGCAGATACAGAACGCAAAACGGTGGAATCGTATAATGCGGCTATTAAAGAAGCTGAAGCACTGTTTGCTGTTAAGGATTATCCAGGAGCCAGAAGTTCTTTTGCAAAAGCTGCCGAATTAAAACCTGCTGAGCAACTTCCTGTACGCAGGATAAAAGATATTGATAAGCTCCTGGAAGATTTTGCCCTTCAGCAGGCAAAAGACAAGGCACTGGAAGCCAATTACCAGGAGACGATCAAACGTGCCGATGAGGCTTTTAATGCCAAAGAATACGCTTCGGCACGTTCCATTTATGGGGATGCTTCGTCACTTAAACCCTCAGAACAGTATCCAAAAGATAAGATCACCCGCATTGATCAGCTGATGGCCGATGCGATACTTCAGCAATACAATGAAGCCATCATGGCCGCGGATCAAGCTTTCAAGGCAGACCAACTCGATGAGGCGACTTCAAAATACGAGCTTGCCCTTACCCACAAGGCCAATGATCCATATGCAAAAAAACAGCTTGCCGAGGTTGCAAAAAGAAGGACAGCTTTGCTCGAGGAGCAAAACAGGCTGAAGAAACTGGACGAACAGTATGCTGCACTAATGGCTGATGCCGACAGGGGGTTTAATGCTAAAGAATATGAGAAAGCAAAAGGCAAATATCAACAAGCCTTAACAATTAAGCCTCAGGAAGTGGTGCCAAAAGAAAAGATCGCGCAAATAGATGCACTGCTGAATGAGCTAAGAAATCAGGAAGAGACCAACCGGCTGTATACGGCAAGTATGACTACCGCAGACAATGCATTCCGCCAGAAAAAGTTTAAGGAAAGCCGTGATGCCTATCAGGCAGCCCTTGGATACAAGCCTTCGGAGCCCATACCCGCTCAGCGTATTGCAGAGATTGATGCCCTGATCGCCAAACAGGAAAACGACGCTAAGCTGGCTGCCCAGGCTGAAGCCGACCGCCTGGCAAAGGAAAAAGCAAACAAGGATCAGTATGATAAAGCCATTGCACAGGGCGATAAGGCCTTTAATGAAAAGCAATATCCACAGGCACGCACCTCTTATACTGAAGCCCTTGCAGTATTCCCTGCAGAGAAATATCCAAAAGACCAGATCAGCAAAATAGCAGAACTAATCGCCAAACAGGAAAACGACGCTAAGCTGGCTGCCCAGGCTGAAGCCGACCGCCTGGCAAAGGAAAAAGCAAACAAGGATCAGTATGATAAAGCCATTGCACAGGG
>DATGYU010000433.1:0-17251 GCA_035297625.1 Prolixibacteraceae bacterium | reverse complement strand
TGTAACCTTTCTGTAATTTTTATTACAGAAAGGTTACAGAAAGGTTACAGAAACCTTAGAGAAAATAGCAACCGTTAGGACATGGAAAAGGTTACTAACCTATCCTGTAAAAGACTCATAAACGGGATTTTTCATTTAATTTATTGGATGGATTACCTATGGCCAAGCTCATTGCAAGAGCAACTGCCACTGTATACTGATCACTGATTACTTTTTCCCTGCTTCTGCCGTGCCTTTTTTCCAGAATTTATCCGCTTCAGGGATATTCTTACGATATTCCAGGCGGAAGGGATCAAATTGTATGGTAGCCAGCAGGTACCAGGCGGTGGATGAGACGGCCGGACAGGTATCCACCCCTTCCCATAATACATCATCGGCATAAGAACTGGCAAAATTGGTGGTATAGGGCAATCCAATGCTGCCCGGGTAATGAAGGCTTTCAATCATGCACTTATCCATTTCGCGAAGGTATTTTTGCGCCATCTCCCCTTTCCCTGCCTTAAGAAAAGCCACGGCCATCTGAGCGGTGCCTTCCAGCCAGACGACATCTTTATCCTCATCAAAACAATAGCCGGTAACAGGCATTTTAGTGACTGTGGAAAGCCGGGTATTCAGATACCTGTCTGCTTTGACAAGTACATCATGCGGAAAGTCTTCAAAAGCACAATACCCCCACGGGTGCAGGTCCATGGCATATTTGTAGGGTGGATTATCAGCCCAGGCGATTAACAGCTCGTCTTTGGTGTCCCATCTTACCTGTTTAAAATGGGCCAGCAGCTTTTGGTGAAAAGAGGTATATCCTTTTACGGCATTAAAGGCATCAATATTTCCTTCCGCAATCTTTGAGATCCGCTTGCCATCGGCATCATAGCCGCCCCATACTCCCCCATCGGTATCCTGAAGCGAAACAATCCAGCTTGTCATCACTTTGGCCAACTTATGATACCTGGTGTTTTTTGCATAATGGTGGTAATTGTTGAGGGCAATCAGCAGCCATGCATTATCGCCCAACCACCTGCGGGGCCGGTTATCCACCGCCGTTCCCTTCAGGTTGCGCATCTGGGCAAAGCCTCCCGGGCTAACGAGCATTTCTGATTTAAGACGGCTGTTGAAAAAATTAAAGATCTTCTCCGCCCTTTTAAAATCGCCATGGGCAGTATATACAATTGCCGCCAGTGCATTATCATAAAGGGATATATTTTTGCCCTGTTCACTACTGAGCACCAAACCGTTGGGCTGCTGCATATGAGTAAGCCATGTATAAACCCTTCCGGCCCTGGAACAATCCGCTTTTTCGGCATTGGCAAATTCTTTAATCCCGGGCATGAAAATTAACAGCAGCATTTGAACAAATATCATAATTGTGCGTCTTATTGGTATACCTTTATAAATAGCAGGCGTTGGATTGAATAATTTTCTTCATAAAAATAGCAATAGATAAATTATTTGTACCGGAAAGAATAACAATCAGCTGAATAAATTGGTGACAGGTAATATTTTCTGCAGAAAAAGATCAAATGTGGATATAGATTCTATTTTTGTGTAATTAATTTATGAAGATGAAAAAGATTTTAGTAGCAGAGGATAATAAATTGATTCAACAAACTATTGCCTATAAGTTAATAAAGGATGGTTTTGAAGTAATCACTGTGGATGATGGAAAAGCATGCCTTGAGATGCTTGAGAACAATGAGATGGATCTTTTAATAACCGATTTGTTTATGCCGTACATCAATGGACATGAAGTAATCTCGACCATCAGAAATGAATGGAAAAAGACGCTGCCCATCATGGTATTGTCAGCGGCAGGATCAGAAGAAACGGTGTTAAAAGCTTTTGAACTGGGAGGCGATGATTATATGGTGAAGCCTTTTAGCTTAGGGGAGTTGACCATTCGTGTTAAAAAGCTATTGTTGGCAGGCAGATAAATAGAATATGTTGAGAAAGAATAATGGCAGGAGTAGGATAACATAATCATAGCACGTGAAAAATACCTTAATTCGCCTTTCGATAGTTTTGTGTTTTTTAGGACTTGTTTCAACAGCCTGCTTAGGAGGAAATGCAAGCTATACGGTACAGGTTGTGGCTTCAAAAACCCCCACTGATATAGGCTGGTTTTGTTCAGCCCATCGCATTGAGTCGAAAGTCTGTGAATTTAAGGAAAAGGGCTGGTATAAATATGTTACCGGGGAGTTTAACGACCTTCGTGAAGCATCCAATTACATCCACCGTGATCTTTCCCAAAAAGGCTTACAGGGTCCTTTCCCGAGAATCCTACCAGATTCACTTAAAGGGGTTTTTGCATTGGCCGTGATCCCCGATACGGCCTCAATTGTTTTGAAACCCGCCAAGACAGATTCGCTACCTGCCAAAGATACCAGCAACTACACAGAGACAGAGCCTGTCCCCGCGATTCAGTCAGCACGAGCCGAAGGCACGTACGATAAGAAATATGGCCCCTGGGAAGGCATCATAGGCCTAAAGCAACTACATAAAGCAGAGTTGGCCATTGTTAAAAGTGCCGGGTATCTTTTCCCAAAGGCATGGATGCCTTTTTACGGGAGGATGATCGATAAAGCCATACGCTATCCCGCTATCCTGTTCTTTTTACTGCTCATTATCGGATTTATTATAAATGCCTTGCTGATCATCGTTTTATTGGAAGTTAGCAATACCATAAAAAACAGGCTTGAACGTTTTGATGAACTATACACTCAGATGTACGAACGTGCCCTGACCGGTTACATCTTTCAGGAGTACGACCTGGAAACTGCCTTAAAACGCATTAAACACATCAGATATCCAAGGAACAGGAAAGTGCTCATAGCGGTGCTTTACAACTTCAAAAAGAACTTGAGCGGTGATTTGAACGATAAGCTGATGGATGTATTTTTCAGGCTTGAACTTGAAAAAGGCAGTATCAAAAAAACCAAGTCCCGTTCCTTTTACCGACGGATACTGGGCATAAGGGAATTGACTAATTTGTACCCGGAGGCAGCCCTTCCGGTTGTCGAGGCACATATCAATGATGCCAATGATGAACTAAGGGCCGAGGCGCAAACATCCTATGTGCGCCTGAACCAGGAAGAGCCCTTCAGGTTTCTTGAAAGCTTAAGAAAACCCTTTACCCGGTGGACACAGCTTACCTCGTTTTATATTTTCAGGCTGCATAAGCTGGAGGCCCCTTCATTTGTGGAATACCTGAAATCTGATTTGTACAATGTGCAGAATTTCAGCCTTCGGATGATTATCTTTTTTCAACAGATAGAAAGCTCACCGGAGATCATTAAAATGCTGGAAGCCAAGCGTGAGATGACCCGTTTTCTGGCCATAAGGGCTGCAAATGAATTAGGCATTCAGGAGGCCAAGCCTCAGCTGAAAGAGATGTATGAAAAAGAAACCTACAAAAACCAGCTGGAAATTATTAAAGGCTTTTTACATACAGGCGATGCAGGAGATTTTGATTTTCTTGAAAATATCATCAGGCAAAAAGATATTACTTTAAAGATTGAGGCCTGCCGTTCACTGTATTTTATGAGTACTCCCGGAAAGGAGAAATTACTTTCTCTTAAGGAGGAACTCAACCTGGAGCCATTTATTGCACATATTTACGATCCAAGAAACTAAAAGTATGATATTAAGAATATTAAGGGTTGTTGTTGAGAATATCATTCTTGTGTATGCTATCAGTATATTTAGCATTTACCTGGTCCTGGCCATTATCTCAGCTTTTGAACTACGCAGGAAATACCTGATCGGGAAAGTGGCCAATTATGATGCCATTTTATCCTCTCCTTTTGCACCTTCCATTTCCGTTATTGCACCCGCATACAATGAATCGCTCACCATTGTGGAGAATGTGAAGGCATTGCTGGCACTGTACTATCCCAATTTTGAGATTGTGATTATCAATGATGGCAGTAAGGATGAGACCCTGGAAAAAGTAATAGCAGCCTTCGACCTGGAAAAGGTACCCTATGTGGTGGACTATAAAATTCCCTGTGCGGAAATCAGGGGAGTCTATAAATCAAAAAAGAAGTCGTTCAACAACCTTACCATCATTGATAAAATAAATGGAGGAAAGGCCGATGCCCTGAATGCAGGCATTAACATCTCGAAAGGGGATTATTTCATTGCCATTGATGTGGATTCGATCATCGATCCCTATGCCCTTCAAAAGCTGATAAAGCCTTTTCTGGAAGAAACCGACAAGCGGGTGATAGCGACCGGCGGGGTGATCCGTATTGCCAATTCCTGTGTGATCAAAGACGGGCAGCTGATTGAAATCAATGTGCCTGACAAATTCCTTCCCCGGTGCCAGGTGATCGAGTATAACCGTGCCTTTTTAATGGGGCGCCTGGCATGGAGCCGCATGGACGGACTATTGCTCATCTCAGGAGCTCTTGGCCTGTTTGACAAGGAGATTGTCATCAACTGCTGTGGTTATTTCTCCAAAACCGTAGGTGAGGACATGGAACTGGTGGTCAGGATGAGAAAATACATGACCGAACGGAATGAAAAATACCGGGTGGTATATATTCCCGATCCATTGTGCTGGACCGAAGCACCTGCCAGTTATGAGATCCTTGGACGTCAGCGTAACCGCTGGACTCGAGGAACCATTGATACCCTTTTCATGCATTGGAACATCTTTTTTAACCCAAGGTATGGGTTTATGGGCTTTGTCTCTCATCCTTTCTGGGTATTCTTTGAGTGGCTGGCCCCAATTATAGAATTTGTAGGATTGGTTTACTTTGTCCTGATAGCCATTTTCGGACATCCCAACTGGCCATTTTTCTTTGTGCTTTTATTCTTTGTCTATTTCTTTTCCATCGCCTTTTCAACCTATGCCATCTTGTATGATCACCTGGCTTTTCACCGTTACAAAAAAAGAAGGATGATTGCCAAGTTGCTCATTACCGCATGGCTCGAGCCGTTCCTGTTTCATCCCTTTATCGTATACTGGGCCCTGAAAGGCAACTTTGATTATTTCATCCGCAAGAAAAGCGGATGGGGACAAATGACACGAACAGGCTTTGAAGCTCCGGAAGGCTAATCGTATCTAAAAAAAATAAGGAATAACAAACAAGAAATAAGGAATGTAAAAGTAAACGCCATGAGGCATCGGTCTTCCATTTCTTGTTTCTTATTCCTTATTTCTTGTTCGATATTGGATAATTAATTTGATTTAGCTTTTACTTATTGACCAGACAATAATCTTTTTGCCTGTTCCAGATCTTCCGGGGTATCAATGCCAATATTTTCAAAAAGCGTCTGGGCTGTTCGGATGGTATAACCATTTTCAAGCCAGCGCAGCTGCTCCAGTGATTCCGCTTTTTCAAGCAGTCCCGCGGGAAGTTTCGTCAACTCCATCAGCACATCGTACTGATAGGCATACATTCCGATATGACTGTAAAATTGACATTGATTAAGCCATTCTTCCTGGTCATAGCCACGGACAAAAGGAATGGGTGAACGGCTGAAATACATTGCCTCATTATTCTGATTGATCACCACCTTTGGACGATTGATGTTAAAGATTTCCTCCAATTGGGACACCGGCTTTATCAAAGTGGCAATCTCGGTCCGGGGATAATTAAAACATGCCTTTAAAGATTCAATCTGCTCGGGGCGAATAAAGGGCTCATCGCCCTGGATATTAATCACCACATCTACCTGCATTTCCTGAGATAATAGCTGTGCCGCCTCGGCACAGCGGTCCGTTCCGCTTTGATGGCTGGATGAGGTGTAAACGGCCTTTCCCCCGAAAGCTTCCACCGCCTGAAAGATACGCTCATCATCGGTGGCGACATATACATGATCCAGTACTTTAACGGCATTATCGTATACCCATTGAATGATGGGTTTCCCATTAAGCAGAACGAGTGGTTTACCCGGAAAACGGGTCGATTGATAACGGGCAGGTATGATTCCTATGAAGTTCATTTTTTAGATATTTTATGGTATTGTAAACGAAAAACGCTAAATCATGTTAAAACAAAGCTAGTTCAAGAAGTAAAAGACAAAGTTAATTTATATTTGAAAGCTAGTTAATGGTTAAAATTGTAATTTTGCAAGCTTAAACATATTGTCCTTAAGATGGATATTCAGGAGATAAAACAAAGATTTGGAATTATAGGCAGTTCACCGGGTTTGCTGCGTGTGATTGAGATTGCTGTACAGGTAGCCCCTACCGACTTGTCGGTGCTTATTACCGGGGAAAGCGGTACAGGCAAGGAGTCTTTTCCCCAGATTATTCATCAGTATTCGGCCCGTAAACATGGGAAATATGTAGCAGTCAACTGTGGTGCAATACCTGAAGGAACCATCGATTCGGAACTTTTTGGCCATGAAAAAGGCTCTTTTACCGGCGCTTTGACCGACCGCAAAGGTTATTTTGAGGAAGCTGACGGGGGAACTATCTTTTTGGATGAGATAGGAGAATTACCCCTTTCCACCCAGGTAAGGCTGTTAAGGGTCCTGGAAACAGGGGAATTCATGAAAGTAGGATCTTCCAAGACCCTTAAGACCAACGTACGTGTGGTTGCCGCTACCAATGTGGATATTACTGATGCGGTCGAAAAAGGGGAATTCCGCGAAGACCTTTATTATCGTTTAAATACCGTTCCCCTGAAGGTACTGCCCTTGCGTGACCGCAAGGAAGACATTCACCTTTTGTTCCGTAAATTTGCTTCTGACTTTGCTGAAAAATACCGGATGCCCACCATACGCCTCGATAATGAAGCCGTTGCTTTACTGATGGATTATGACTGGCCGGGTAATGTCAGGCAGCTAAAAAACATTACAGAGCAAATCTCCATCATCGAAAAGGAACGACTGATTGATGCCCGTACGCTGGAACATTATATCCCGGCAAACACAAATAACAAACTGCCCGCCTTGTATCGTGGGGTGGATGAAAAAACGTTCTCCTCGGAACGGGAGATACTCTACCAGATACTTTTTGATATGAAAAAGGACATGAATGATCTGAAGAAGCTCGTTCATGATATCCTGCAAAATGAAGCCGCGGCGGCCAACCTGCAGGATGACAATGCCCAGTTGATCCGTAAGCTTTACCAGACTGAAAACGGCAATTACATGCCCGAGCAGACAGTAGCCAACCGGGTGCCGATTACCCCTGTTGTACACGAAAATATCTTCGATACAGAGGAATTTGTAGAAGAATCATTATCATTGGAAGAAAAAGAAGTGGAAATGATACGCAAGGCACTGGAAAAACATAAGGGTAAACGCAAACATGCCGCCAAAGAACTGGGTATTTCGGAGCGCACCCTTTACCGGAAAATAAAAGAATACGACATTCAATAATTATGAAGATACGACACTATATACCTGTACTTTTCACAATCATCCTTTCAGCGGCAATTTTCACTGCCTGCAAGGTAAGCTACTCATTTACAGGTGCCGTACCAATGGTTGGGGTCAAGACCTTCTCGGTATATTATTTTCCTAACCGGGCCAAACTGGTAAACCCCAATTTAAGCCAGGTACTAACGGACGGAATATCGGAAAAGATGACCAGGCAAACCGCTTACAGCCAGATACAGGAGGGTGGGGATCTTGAATTCTCGGGACAAATAACTGGATACGATGTAAAGCCGATGAATATTCAGCAAGGCGACGTAGCCGGGCAAAACCGCCTGACCATATCCATTAAGGTAAAGTATGTAAACAACAAAGATCATGCACAGGACTGGGAAAAATCATTTTCACAATATGAGGATTTTGAAAGCACCCTTTCATTAAGCTCTGTTGAAGATCAACTGGTTCCCGAGATCGTTGTGAAACTTACGGACGATATTTTCAACGCATCTATTGCCAACTGGTAAAAGTATGACTACCGATCAACTATATCATTACATGCAGAATCCTGAGCTGTTAAACCAGGACACGCTCCCGGACCTGAAGGAAATCACCGAACGGTATCCTGCATTTGAAGGAGGCTGGATGCTGTACCTTAGGAATCTGAAAAACATTAATGATGTTTCCTTTGAACAGGAACTGATCAGTGGGGCGATCCGCATTCAAAACAGGAGGAAATTGTATCTCCTGCTCCATGAACAGCAAAAAACAGAAGAAACGGCCGCTAGCGCATCTGAAGCTGAAAATTTGGATGAGATAATTGACCTGTTCATCCCCACAGCCTATCAGCTGGAGCCTTTGGAAAAGAATGAGGAGGAGAGCCTTTCGGAAATCGCCCGTTCTATTCAAAACAAACCGGGTAAAAAGGTAAGGTTAATCGATAAATTTTTGGAAGCACAGCCAAAAATGCCTCCTGTAAAGGAGGAAGCGTCAACTTCCCCGATGGACGGCAAGCCTGTGCAAGAGGATATAAATGAGGAGTTTGTAACTGAAACGTTGGCCACGATATACGCTCAGCAGGGATATTATAAAAAAGCACTGCAGATATTTGAAAAATTAAGTTTGAAATATCCGGAAAAAAGTACTTACTTTGCCGCTCAGATCGAAAAAGTCAATCATTTAATGAACAATTAATTCAATTATCATGTACACAGTGATCACCGTTTTATTATTTATAACCTGCATTTTACTCATTTTGATTGTATTGGTTCAGAATTCTAAGGGGGGAGGACTGGCAAGTAATTTTCAGGCATCCAATCAGATAATGGGCGTTCGCAAGACAACTGATTTCCTTGAAAAGGCCACCTGGGTATTGGCAGGATCGTTGTTGTTTTTGTCAATTGTTGGTACTGCCTTCATTCCAAGAGGAGAAAAAGCCAGTGGATCACAGATGAAAGAACAGATTGAAAAAGCTGTGGATCCTACTCAGGTTCCAAGTTTCCCTGCTCCAACGACTGACAAGTCTGCTGCACCTGCAACAACGACTCCATCAACTGCTGCACCTGACAGCACTAAATAAGCTTACTTTTTATAGGCTTAAGCCTAAATCCGACATAATTAAAAGTCTTCAATGATTAGCATTGAAGACTTTTTTTTTGTACTTTGCATAAACCAAAAAGCAACGATCTATGAAAGACTGCCAATCAATCCTACTATTACTTTGCTGTTTCATCATTTGTGAATCCTTCCAAAAGACGGTGGCACCTCCAGCGCCTGTATTGCCGGTTCCAACAGAACGACAGCTGGCCTGGCATGAAATGGAACAATACGCCTTCGTGCATTTCACGACCAATACATTTACAGATAAAGAATGGGGCTATGGCGATGAAAGCGAATCGGTCTTTAACCCTACTGCCATGGATGTGTCGCAATGGACCAAAACCTTTAAGGCTGCAGGATTAAAAGGGGTAGTGCTCACCTGTAAGCACCACGATGGATTTTGCCTGTGGCCCAGTAAATACACTGAACATTCAGTAAAAAACAGTCCTTACAAAAATGGCAAAGGCAATGTGGTGGAAGAAGTAGAAAAAGCCTGCCGAATAGACAGCCTTAAATTTGGCATTTACCTCTCGCCCTGGGACCGTAACCGGGCAGATTATGGTTCTGCCTCCTATATTGAATATTACCGCAACCAGTTAAAGGAACTCTTTGCTGCACATGCTCCGGTATTTGAAATGTGGTTTGACGGGGCCAATGGTGGAGATGGTTTTTACGGGGGCGCCAGGGAACAGCGTAAAATTGACGGTAAGACGTATTACGACTGGCCCACAACCCTTAAAACGATACGCAATATTGAACCCAGCGTCATTTTCTTTAGCGATGCCGGCCCTGATATCCGCTGGTGTGGCAACGAGAGTGGGCATGTTAATGAAACCAACTGGAACACGATCACAGCAGATACCCTTTACGCGGGCAAAAGCGGCATCCAGGATTTGTTGAACACGGGAGAGGAAAACGGCAAACAGTGGATCCCGGCCGAGGTAGATGTGTCCATTCGGCCGGGGTGGTTTTACCATGCCAGGGAAGATTCATTGGTAAAAACTCCTGAACAGCTATTTGACATTTACCTTAGTTCAGTGGGCAGGGGAGCTAACCTGATATTAAATGTCCCTCCCGACCGAAGAGGATTAATCAATGAAAAAGATGTTATGTCGCTGCTAGGTTGGAAAAAGCTCATAGACGAGCGTTTTAGAACAAACCTGGCCCTGAATAAACCTGTACAGGCTTCGTCCTGGCGTGGAAATAATGACCTCTACAGCCCCGCGAAAGCTGTAGATTCTGACAAAAATACTTACTGGGCTACCAACGATGGAGAGCGGACAGGTAAATTGGAAATTGACCTTGGAGAAAGTAAACCAATCAGCTATGTCATGATCCAGGAATACATTAAGCTTGGCCAGCGCGTCAAGGATTTTTCCATCGAAATTGAACAAAATAACCAGTGGGTGCCTGTAGCTCACGGAACTACCATTGGCTACAAACGAATCCTTCGCATTGCTCCTATTACCGCGCAAAAGCTGCGCTTGGTGATCAACGCTTCAAAAGCATGCCCGGTTATTTCCACCGTGGCTGTTTACTAATCTGACAGGATGACACCTGACAATACCGGAAAACCGAAATTTTATTCATTAATGGCCCTGCTATGGCTGATTTATGGGAGCAACGTCTGTAAAAATGTCAATGCTCATGCCCTTTTCCCCGCTAAATGGGCTTTGGCATAGTATCTGATAAGTCAGGATATCGAAATCAAAAACAAATGTCAAACCAATTAAATAATTTAAAATGGCAGATTTAAAAGGAAGAATCCTTGCAGGTAAAGTTTTGGTACAACCCAAGGAAGCTGAAAAGAAAACAGCTAGTGGAATTATTATTCCTGATTCAGCTAAGGAAAAACCACAAGTTGGAAAAGTAGTATTGGTTGGTTCACCTAAAAAAGATGAGCCTATGGAATTGCATGTTGGAGATACAGTTTTCTACGGTAAATATTCAGGTACCGAGATAAACATTGAAGGAACGGATTACCTGTTAATCTCACAAAACGACGTATTATTTATTGCTGAATAATTGATTAAATAACCCATTAAAGGAAATTAAAAAAATGGCAAAAGAAATTAAATTCAATATCGAAGCCCGCGACCTCCTGAAAAAAGGAGTGGACAAATTGGCTGATGCTGTAAAAGTAACCCTTGGACCAAAAGGTCGCAACGTAGTTATTGAAAAAAAATTCGGTGCACCACAGATGACCAAAGACGGAGTAACCGTTGCTAAAGAAATTGAGTTATCCAACGCATACGAAAACATCGGCGCCCAGATGGTGAAAGAAGTAGCCAGCAAAACCGGTGACGATGCAGGTGACGGAACAACCACTGCCACTGTTCTGGCACAATCACTTATCTCAGTAGGTTTGAAAAATGTTGCCGCAGGGGCCAATCCAATGGACCTGAAACGCGGTATCGACAAAGCCGTTGTAAAAGTTGTTGAAAGCATCAGGGCACAGGCTCAAAATGTAGGCGATGACTTCAAAAAGATCGAACAGGTTGCCAAAATTGCTGCCAACAACGACAGCGAAATCGGCGCTCTGATTGCTGAAGCAATGGAAAAAGTTAACAAGGAAGGTGTTATCACTGTTGAAGCTGCCAAAGGAACAGAAACTTATGTGGATGTTGTGGAAGGTATGCAATTCGACCGCGGATACATTTCTCCTTACTTCATTACTGATGGAGAAAAAATGGCTGCTGAACTGGAACGCCCATGGATTTTGATCCATGACAAGAAAATCAGTTCAATGAAAGATCTTCTTCCTGTTCTGGAACAAACTGCACAAACCGGCCGTCCGCTGTTAATTGTTGCTGAAGACGTTGACAGTGAAGCTTTGGCTACTTTGGTGGTTAACCGCCTGCGTGGTTCACTGAAAGTTTGTGCTGTTAAAGCTCCTGGTTTCGGCGATCGCCGTAAAGAAATGCTGGAAGACCTGGCTATCTTAACCGGTGGTGTGGTAATTACCGAAGAAAAAGGCATGAAACTGGAAGATACTACCCTTGACATGCTTGGTAATGCTGAAAAAATTACTGTTGACAAGGAAGCAACGACCGTTGTTGCCGGCGCAGGTTCTGATGATGCCATCAAGACCCGTGTTAACCAGATCAAAAAACAGATTGAAACCACTACTTCTGACTACGACAAGGAAAAATTGCAGGAACGTCTGGCTAAATTAGCAGGTGGTGTTGCCGTATTGTATGTTGGTGCTTCTTCTGAAGTTGAAATGAAAGAAAAGAAAGACCGTGTGGACGATGCTTTGCATGCAACCCGTGCAGCTGTTGAAGAAGGTATTGTTCCCGGCGGTGGTGTTGCCTATATCCGCAGCATCTCTGTTTTGGATGGCCTGACCGGAGAAAACGAAGACGAAAATACAGGTATTGAAATCGTGAAACGTGCTATCCAGGAACCTTTGCGCCAGATTGTATTCAACGCTGGCAAAGAAGGCGCTGTAGTAGTGCAAAAAGTTAGCGAAGGCAAAGGCGATTTCGGTTACAATGCCCGCACCGATGTATATGAAAACCTTTACGAAGCCGGTGTCATCGATCCAGCTAAAGTAACCCGTATTGCTTTGGAAAATGCAGCTTCTATTGCCGGAATGTTCTTAACTACTGAATGCGTTTTGGTAGACGAAAAAGAAGACAAACCAGCCATGCCTCCTATGGGCGGCGGAATGGGTGGTGGAATGGGCGGCATGATGTAATCCCATAGATACCCTTCAAAATAAATACTTTAAAACCCTCTTCCGGTCATACGGAAGGGGGTTTTTTATGCATTATATTCCACCTTTTCAAAATAAAATTCTATGTACTCATTAAGATGGTACAATTCCAGTTTTGAATTTATGTAATTATCCGCCAAGGAATTCTCAGCATCATATTTTTCCCCTACTTTTTTCAGCAATCATTTTCATAATATCCATCTTAAGAGGACATGGGATTAACCCCATCGGGCTTTTGTCTAGTAAATAAAGACTCCTATTACAAATCTAGTTTCTGTATACTAACTAATACCTAAATGTAAGTTTTCTGTATTTATTATTACAGCAACATTACAGAAATCTTACAGCAACCTTAGAGAAACTCATATTCATGTAATAAAAAATAGAGTATGCTTTGGGACACAGATAGGCCATTTTTAGCCGGCTAAACTAAAAAATTGCTCTCCCATAGAAAATCAGGTGGGCACTTCCAGTGGATATGATGATTTGGAATCTGGATTACTTTTACTAATCCTGCAGGATAAAGCCGACTTTAGGTATGTTCTCAATTCGAATAGTCGGATCAGAGCTGAAATATTTACGAAGCTTTGAGATAAACACATCCAGGCTGCGGCCTGCAAAATAATCATTCTCCCCCCAGATGGCAGTTAATATCTGTTCGCGGCGGATCACCTTGTTTTTTGAAAGGCATAATACTTTCAAAATATTGCTTTCCCTTTCTGTCAGGCGACGGTTCTCTCCTTCAATTTCCAAAGACTGGTTCAGGTAATCAAAATTGAACCTGCCGATTTGAAACAGATTGTCACCTGCTGTTTTCGACAGGTTGGTACGACTTAGTATGGCATTAATCTTTAAAAATAATTCATCTTCATCAAAAGGCTTGGTGATATAATCGTCGGCACCAAGTTCATAGCCCTTTACTTTATCTTCTTTCATAGAGCGGGCTGTAAGAAAAACCATAGGAATTTGATCATTCAGAATTTTCAGTTTCTTAGCCAGGGTAAAGCCGTCCATCTTGGGCAACATCACATCCAGGATGCAAAAATCGAAATTCCCGTTCTGGAACCCGGCAAGGGCGGTAAGCCCATCACGATAAAGTTTTACCGAGAATCCTTTGGATTCCAGGAATTCAACAAGCAGAAAACCAAGATTCAGGTCATCTTCGACCAGTAAAATATTTACAATTCTATTCATGTCTCCTCCTTGATTAAAGCTCACGATACTACCGGCAAGGCGATGGTGAAAGTACTTCCCTTGTTGGGTTCACTCTTAACGTTGATCGTACCATCATGAGCGGTTACGACGGTTTTCACATAAAAGAGGCCCAGGCCAAATCCTTTAACATTGTGCATGTCGCCAGTAGAAATCCTGTAATATTTTTCAAATATTTGCTTGAATTCACGGCTTGGAATTCCTATTCCATTGTCGCTTATCGAAATTAATATTTTTTCTTCAGTATTTTTAGTCTCGATATGTATAACCGGATGGTCATGAGAATATTTAATGCTATTTGCCAGCAGGTTAACAAACACATCCTTGAAATAAGCACTATCGGCCATTACAACAGAATGCTGAGCCAGATAATTACTGTGTACCTGAGCATCGCTTTGTTTAATCTGAAATGCCATTTCCTGAACCGCATCCCTTATAATCTGGTGAATATCAATTGGCGTTTTATTGTACTCAAAGCCACTGTTTTCAACCGCAGCCAATTGAATCAGCCGGTTTACCTGAACCTGCAGTTTCCTGTTTTCTTCCTTAATGGCAGTTGCAAATTGGCTGATCGCCTGATCACCCAACTTTTGGCTCCTGGAAAGGATCAGGTTTCCGGCCAGTGAGATAGAAGAAATCGGGGTCATGAATTCATGGGTGAGATTGCCAATCATATCTTTAACCTGTTGGGCAAAGGAGCGTTCTTTGCGATACATATAAAGGATAAACATGATGGAAATAATGGTAAAAAGGATCAATAATACTGAGGCAGCAAACATGAGTCCAATGCGTCGCATGATAAAGGAACTTCTTCCCGGAAAATGAATGGCAAGATCTAAATCGGTATCCGGGAAAGAAGAGGTAAATGACTGATGGAACAGCTCCTCATTTTTTACCTTGGCATTTCTGTCCAATGCAAGGGTATCCTCCCCGTTGATCAGGATAAAATGAAAATCAAGGTTAATATGATAGAATTGCAGTTCTTTTTGAAGGGTTGAATCCAGCCTGTAAATAATATCCTGGGTAAATACCTCCTTGTAATTAATGGAACTGTCCTTTGCAATGCTATTTTGCATGGCAGCATTCAAAGCCTCATCGCTGGCCATATTTTGTGCCGTTTGCTGAAGGGCAAGATTTACTCCTTTGGCAAAAATGGTTTCCTGCATCGCGATGGACTCCTTCAACCAGGTGACCTGTATGATCAGCAACCCAACCATTGCTGTTACCACGAAAATGGTCAGTAAAAGCCTTACTACATTTTTCTTTAAATGAATTTTAATACGCTTCATTGCCTGGTACCTTTCATAGATTTCATTTACAGTTTATGAAAAGAATAAGTAAAGATAGTTTATTAATAGCTGGGCTTTATTATTTTAACAACACATTAACAAGTCAGTAACCTCCGTTAGGTTTTTTCTGCCCTACCTTTGAATCATAGTTATTGAAAATAGAAAATCAATTAAAAAAAACAACGATGAAAAAGTTAATTCTAATTACAGTCTGTGCCTTTGGTTTAGCATTTGCAGGATCTGCAGCAACTCAAACACCAGCAAAAAAAGAACCAGTAAAGAAAGAAACTGTTGCTCCGGCTAAAGATGTAAAAAAAACAAAGAAAGTAGAAGTAAAAACTGAAGCAGCCACTCCTGCCACTCCTGCAAAACCAGCTGCTGCCACTCCAGCTACTCCTGCAAAACCTGCGAAGAAATAGGTTTTATAATCTTATAAAAAAATGCCCCTGATCAGGGGCATTTTTTTATTTCATCAAAGTTATATTGATGAAAAGAACAAGTAAAAAACAACTTAACAGTTGGACCTGAATGTTTTAACAACACATTAACAAGTCAGTAACCTCTGTTAGGTTTTTTCTGCCCTACTTTTGATTCATAGTTTTTGATAATACAAAATCAATTAAAAAAAACAACGATGAAAAAGTTAATTCTAATTACAGTCTGTGCCTTTGGTTTAGCATTTGCAGGATCTGCAGCAACTCAAACACCAGCAAAAAAAGAAGTGGTAAAGAAGGAAACATCAGCTCCTAAAAAGCATGCTAGAAAAACAAAGAAAGTAGAAGTAAAAAAAGAAGCAGCCACCCCTGCAAAATCTGCAACTACAACTACAACAACGACTACTACAAAACCTGCAAAGAAATAGGGTTTTTCAATCTTATAAAAAATGCCCCTGGAGACAGGGGCATTTTTTGTTTGGCTTAGGAATAAGCGAAGGGCAAGATAAGAACATCAGGGATTTTAAGGACACCGGGGACACATGACCAATTATCCTTATCCTTGTTTGATCTTACTCTACCAGCTTCAGTTGTTTTAGCTCGTTGGTAATCCGTTCAATTTCACCGGCACTTAAAGAGATGTCCATTGCTTTGGCATTTTCAATGGCCTGTTGTGCATTGCGGGCTCCCACAAGAGCGATAGATATGCCAGGCTGTTCAACAGTCCAGCGCACAACTAATTGCCCCAATGTTGCATTTTTTTCATCTGCCAAAGGTTTTATCTTCTGAAGAAAAGCATTGGTACGTTTGATATTTTCATCGCAGTAAGCAGTCAATCCTGCACGATGATCCCCCTTGGCAAACTGATGGCCAGGCTTTATCTTACCGGTAAGCAATCCTCTTTCCAGGGGGCTGTAGGCAAGGATCGAATGATTGGTTTCAAGGATATAAGGTACCAGTTCACTTTCGATGCCACGGTTAACCATACTGTAAGGCACCTGGTTGGACACCAAATGGATATATTTTTCTGCTTCTTTCATTTGGTCTGCCGTATAGTTACACACCCCGGCATACCTTACTTTTCCGGCCTGTATCAAACGTTCGATGGCTTCCATTGTTTCCTGAATCGGGGTGGTTGGATCAGACCAATGAATCTGGTACAGGTCGATGTAATCCGTTTTTAAAAGGCGCAAGCTTGTTTCGCACTCATGGATAATGCTGTCTTTACCCGAATAGCGATAAATCTCCAAAGGCTTGCCATTATTGTCAAAGCTGCTGAAGAAATACTGCCCTTGCTTGATATCCCAGCGAAGGCCATATTTAGTAAGTATCTGTACTTTATCGCGCGGTATACCTTTGATGGCTTCCCCCACAATCTGTTCGCTGGTCCCTTGTCCATAAGCTGGGGCTGTGTCAATCGATGTAACGCCAAGATCATAAGAAGCCTTTATGGCATTCACCGAGGCGGAGTGTTCAGTGCCTCCCCACATCCAACCGCCTGCTGCCCAGGCACCAAAAGTGACCACTGATAATTCCAGCTCAGAGTTGGCTAATTTTCGGTATTGCATTGTGTGAAATTTAAAGGTTGATTATCAAAAATAGGATTTATTTGTAGATATATTTTATTTTTATGGCAGTAATTTTAAATAGACTACAACATAAATTAACCATAT
>DATGYU010000432.1:0-29832 GCA_035297625.1 Prolixibacteraceae bacterium | reverse complement strand
TAAGCATTACAGTTATTCTATTGAAGAAACCATGCTGCAGGATGGCCATACCATCTACAAGATCGCATTCAGCCCAAAAGAGCCTTATAAAGGGTACTATGAAGGGTTCTTTCTTGTGGATAAACAGACCCTTGCTTTTCTTGAATTTCAATTTTCATATACCGCATTTGGATGTGAAAAAAGAAGCCAATCCTTGTCATCCCTGAAGTCTTTAAAGAGTTTGGATGGATCCCTTATCTTAAAATATGCAGCCGTTGACAACCACTATTTTTTGAAATACATTCTTTACAGCGAGGATTTTCAGGATGCAGGCAGTGGCATAACTTATCAACATATCAATGAATATTTAACTTCAGCAATCAACATGGAAAATACAAATCCTATTCCGCTTGACGAACAGGATATGTACTCAACTGTGTTTTCAGTAAAGGCAACTCCGGTAAGCGAATCCACATGGAAAGATTATAATGTTCTAAGTAGTTCACCTGTTCAACTGGCTTATTCTGACCAGCAGGCAAAGCAAATCCTTTCAGAAAATAATACAAAAATGGCCGGATCTTCACATAAGGAAAAACTGATAAAGTTTGCAATGCGCATGCAAAGTTCATTTTATGTAAATACTATACCTGTAAATGATCAGGTTAAAATTACTGCTTTTTCATACCAGCCCACCAATCAGCATACCTTTCTACTCAGTAAACCTGTTGTACAACCAGGTAACCAAGTTAACATGGGAATCTCATTCGGATATAATCTCACCAATCGCTTTAATCTGTTTATGACTGAAGAATACAGTATTAATTCCCATAAATGGGAGGCTTATTCACTGGGCCTTTCCTATAATATTGGGTTGAAAAGTTATGGAAGAAGAATTATTTTATCACCTCAGCTCTCGGTAAATTCAATAAATTATGGCATCAACATGGGCGAATTCGGTAATAGCGGAAGCTTTATGGCAGGAAATAAAGAGATTGATTCTGATAAAGTCCGGTTGTATATAGGGCAGAAGGCTTTTGGTCTGCAACCAGGAGTAATGGTAAAGAAAGATATCTCCCGCACGTTGAAATTGTTTCTTGGGGTGGATTACTGCTGGAATTTTAATTCGCAACGACGATTGTACATTGAAGAATCGTCAGGCTTTTTGTTTCGCAAAAAGGCAAATATATCCTTAAACAGGCCGGAGATAACCTATTCAACCTTTCAGCCAGGGAAAGAGGGCGAACTTTTTAACTCTACTTTTTTTAATTTTAAGGCAGGAATAATTTTGGGCAGATAGCCGTTAACGGTTTCTAACCGCCACACTGTCCACCACATAGGTACTTTCGCCCCGCCAGGGCAAGGTGCCTTTTTTTTCCTTGTAATAGACTACAATAAATTCGCCCTGAAGATCACTAAGCTTTTGAGCCACGTCTTTTTTGTTTACCGAAAAGAAGAATTTTTCGGAGGCCAAAGGTACATTGGTATTGCTTTGCACACTGCTCAGGATCATTTCGCCCTCATAGGTTTTAAACACATTGCCCTTGCGTGAAAACTTCTGCAACAGGCCGGCACGCGAGCCGTCACTAAAAGTGTAATAATAGCTCCAGTAGACAAAACCGGCTATCAAGAGGATGGCAAAAAATAAAATGATGTACAATGTTTTTTTCATGGTTCTGACTACTTTATTGCTGCCCGTTGAGCGAGGCTGGGATGAATAGTTTTGGGTCATAAGGCAATTGTTTTATGGGTTATAATAGTCGAAATCTGTAGCTAGAAAAGTTTATGATCCCAATTTACGAAATAATAATACGTACTGTTACTCTTTTTGAGAACTTCCCCTGATAATCAGATCGGCATTCAGTACTTTTTTCTCAGGGATATAAACGGTCTCCGTGGACAGGATACGGTTAAAGAGCATTTCGGCAGCGGTGGTACCCATTTCATAGCCATGTTGGTCGACCGATGTTAAGTTGGGATCGGTAATTCCGGAAAAGCGACCGTCGCTAAAGCCCACGACGGAAATATCTTCTGGTATCAGATAGCCTTTTTTTTGAATGGTCTGCATGGCACCAATGGCCGTTAGGTCGTTCACGGCAAAGATACCGTCGGGCACGATGCCCTGTTCGATCATCTCAACGACGGCATTACGCGCCTTTTCGTAAGTGTCGGCTTCAATGATCAGGCGGTTATCGATGGGCAAATTGGCCTCGGTCAGGGCATTCTGGTAACCCTGCAGGCGGTCGCGGCTGATGAGAAGGTTCTGTGGTCCGGCAAAATGCACGATACGCGTACGCCCCGATTCTATCAAATGGCGGGTTGCTTTGTAAGAAGCTTCCAGGTCATCGATAATCACCTGGTCGGCATTGATTCCAGGGGCGACACGGTCAAAAAATACCAGGGGGATGCCCCCTTCCTGCAATTCGAGCAGATGATCAAATTCATGGGTTTCTTTCGAAATTGAAACCAATACTCCATCTACCCGGTGCGAGAGCAGGGTGCGGGCATTGGCCACTTCACGCTCGTAGCTCTCATTGGACTGGCAGATGATTACCGTGAAGCCTTTTTGGGAGGCTACATCCTCAATGCCGCTGATTACTGAAGAAAAGAAGTAGTGCACGATTTCAGGAATGATGACCCCGATGGTGTAGCTGCGGCTGTTTTTTAAGCTCAGGGCAACAGCGTTGGGATGGTATTTCAGTTTGCTGGCCAGTTCATTCACCATCCTTTTGGTTTCTACGTTGATATCAGGATGATCCTTTAGCGCCCTGGAAACAGTGGAGGGGGAAATGCCTAAAATGCGGGCGATATCTTTTATTGTAATTTGAGTACTTCGCATAAGAGGGATTAGTGTCAGTTTAGTTTTTGGCAAAAATTACACTAAAGATACTATTAAATTTCTATGTACAACAGTGAATTGAAAAAACATTAAAAAGGCCTTTTTGATACCCACCACTACCCACCTGTTATATAACATGTTTTATGCAAACGACATCGCAAACGTTTGCAGTAAAGCGGTAATAACATTTTTTAACTTAGTTATTTAGGTTTATTTATATTGGTGCCGGAATTAATATTTAATGAAGTTAACAAGTGGAAAACTATTAAAAAGAACTAACTAAAAGGTCTATGAATTTAAACGATTATTTTGAACCAATAATTAATTAAACATGAGGATTATTCAAAAAAACCTAAAAGTATTAATACTGATTCTGTCGCTGTTGGCTGGCAACATGGCCATGGCACAGCAATTGGTATTATCGGGCAAGATTACCGATAGCTCATCGGGAGAATCTTTGCCGGGTGTTTCTGTAGTAGTAAAAGGAACGACCAATGGAACGGTATCGGATATGGACGGGAATTTTACCCTAAATGTCAAAAGAGGAGAAACCGTTTCATTTTCCTATGTCGGTTATAAACTGCAGGAAATTGTTGTTGAGAACCAGCAGACCCTTTCGGTGGCCATGACCCCTGATGTGTCACAACTGGAAGAAGTGGTTGTGGTGGCTTATGGAACCCGAAGAAGAGCCGATTTGACCGGTTCGGTCACCTCGGTAGGGGAGAAAGAGTTTCAAAAGGGGAACATTGCCTCTTCCGAACAACTGTTGGTAGGTAAGGTTCCCGGGTTGCAGATTACCACCAGTGGTGGGGCTGCGGGTGCCGGGAGTACCATTCGCATCCGCGGGGGTGCTTCGCTGAATGCCAGCAACGATCCTCTTATTGTGATTGACGGGGTACCGGTAGAGGGCAACAGCCTTTCGGGCTCGGCCAACCTATTGAACACCATCAACCCCAATGATATTGAGTCGATGACAGTTTTGAAAGATGCTTCGGCCACTGCCTTGTACGGGTCAAGAGCTTCCAACGGGGTATTGATTATCACTACCAAAAAAGGAGCTTTAGGAGCTATTAAATTCAATTTTAATACCCAGGCTTCCGTAGGCACAGTATCCAAATATGTAGACGTGCTGAGTGCCGACCAGGTAAGAAGCATTGTCACTGCCGATGCGGCTGCCACGGGCAATGACACTTATAAAAAACTGTTGGGAACAGCCAGTACCGACTGGCAGAAAGAAATTTACCGTCCTGCCTTAAGCTGGGATAACAACCTCAGTGCCAGCGGAACCATTCATAAAGTTCCATTCCGTATTTCAACCGGCTATCTGACCCAGGAAGGGGTTATTATCACCAATAACTTCAAACGTTTTACAGGTGGACTGAACCTTTCCCCAAAATTCTTTACCGATCATTTATCAGTGAACCTGAATGCCAAATACAGCAGGACTCATAACCGTTTTGCCGATGAGAGTGCCGCCATCCGCGGAGCCGTTACTTTTGACCCTACTCAACCTGTAAGAACAGACAACCAAACTTATGGCGGATACTGGGAATGGCTTCAGGCCGACGGAAAAGTCATTAATACCAATGGCCCGGCTTCTTCCCCCAATCCAGTTGGATTGTTGGAGCCAAGAGATAACACCTCTCACGTGGACCGTTTTATTGGCAATGTGCAGTTGGATTACAAGTTCCACTTCCTGCCCGACCTGCACGCGCTGGTGAACCTGGGTATGGACAAAGCCGCAGGCGAGGGCGATGATAACAGACCTGCCACTATGGCCATAGCCGCTTATAAAAATGGTATCTATAATCACTATAAACAAGGAAAGACCAATCAACTGGCCGATGTATCTTTGTTTTATACCAAAGAGTTGCCCGATGCAAAAAGCAAATTCGATATCCTGGCCGGTCACAGTTACCAGGATTTTTATACCAATGTGTATAACTATGCTTCTTATAGCCAGGCTGGAGTTGTGGATTCTACCACGATTCCGACCTTCAAGACAGATAAACCGGAATACCGGCTGGAATCCTATTTGGGCAGGCTGAATTACACCTTTAATGACAAATACCTGTTAACAGCTTCCCTCCGCAGGGATGCAAGCTCTAAGTTTTCACCCAGCAATCGCGTTGGATATTTCCCGGCAGTCGCGCTGGCCTGGAAAATGGATGAAGAATTTTTCAAGAAAAGTCAAGTGGTCTCTGCTTTAAAGCTTCGGTTGGGTTGGGGTATTACAGGCCAGCAGAATTTATTTACTAATATAGGGCAAACGAGCGAGCTTAGTAATAATTATCCTTACCTGACTCGTTACAGCAAGAGCCAAAGTACAGCACAATACCAGTTTGGCAATACCTTCTATAGTTTTCTGCGCCCGGTAGCCTATGATGCCAACATTAAATGGGAAACCACCACAACCCAGAACATTGGATTGGATTTTGGTTTTTTCAAGGGTAGAATCTCCGGAAGCGTTGACCTTTATGATAAGAGGACCAAAGACCTCTTAAGTGTAGTTCCTATTGCACCAGGTGCTAATTTTGATATTACCTTATTGACTAATGTGGGTAATATGAAAAATAAAGGGATTGAATTTTCCTTCAATACCATCCCTGTGCTTACCAAGGAATTTTCATGGAATTTTGGATTTAATGTCACTTACAATAAATCTGAAATCACCAAGCTGCTGAAAAACAATATTCCCGGTTATACCGGAATTGATATTGGCAATGTCAACGGAGGAACCGGAAATAAAATTGGCAAGCATGCCGTGGGCTATGCTCCAAATGCATTTTTTGTTTATAAACAAGTGTATGATAAGACTTCAGGAGCCCCCATTGAAGGATTATATGAAGATATCAACCGGGATGGACAGATTACAGATGCGGACAGGTACTATTATAAGAAACCGGCTCCCGATTTCATGATTGGCGTAAATACCCAGTTCAACTATAAGAAATGGACCCTGGGTCTGGTAGGCCATGCCATGGTGGGCAATTACCTGTACAATAACTTTAATTCCAACAATGCTACCACAAGAGCCTTGAAGGATCCGTTGCTTTATTTACGCAATGTTGGGGTGGATTACCTGAAGACCCATTTCAGCAACATGCAGTACCTGTCGGATTATTATATTGAAAATGCCTCATTCTTCCGTTTGGATAACATCAACCTGGGATACAATGTAGGTAAAATCTTCAATGACAACAGCTCTGAGTTGCATATTACTGCCAATGTTCAGAATGTTTTTGTGATTACCAAATATTCAGGATTAGATCCGGAGTATAACCCCTCGGATGTGAACAATGTAGGGGTTGATAATGTCATTTATCCTCGTCCACAGATATACTCTATTGGATTTAACCTTGACTTTTAATTTTAACAATCGAATGATATGAAAAGTAAAATAATATTAAAAGTAATCTTTGTCCTTGTGACTATAGCAGGGTTCACATCGTGTGCAGATAAACTGGATTTGTTTCCTCAAAACGACCTAACGGCAGATAAGGCCTATTCTACCGCTGAGGGATACAAAAGCGTTCTGGCCAAAGCGTATGGCGGATTATCCGTTACCGGAAACCAGGGAGCCGCCGGGCAGCCCGATATTGGTGGAGGACTGGACGAAGGATCACAGGTAGCATTTATCCGCATGTTTTTTAATTGTGAGGAACTTCCTACCGACGAAGCTATTGTAGCATGGAACGACCAGACCATTCATGATTTTCATGATATGAAATGGACCAGTGGCGATCCTTTCATCAAAGGAATCTATGCCAGGCCAATTTACAACATTACCCTGATTAATGAGTATTTGCGCGAGTCAACCGATGAAAAAGTAGCAGGCAGAGGCATTACAGGCAACGCTGCGGCAGATATAAAAACCTCCAGGGCAGAAGTTCGCTTTTTGCGTGCCTTCAACTATTGGGTGATGATGGATCTGTTTGGTAAATCTACCTTTATCACCGAAAAAGATGGAATCGGTACTTTTTTACCCCGTGAGATTTCCCGTGACAGTTTGTTCCTGTATATTGAAAACGAACTGAAGGATATCGAGGGTCAACTGGCCCCTGCTAAAACGGCTGAATACGGACGGGTAGACCAGGCAGCCGACTGGGCTTTACTGGCTCGCATCTATTTGAATGCCTCGGTGTATACTGGGCAGAACAGATATAATGATGCCATTACCTATGCCAAAAAAGTAATTGATGCCGGTTATAGCTTACAGCCCGATTATTTTAAATTATTCATGGCCGATAACGACAAGTACACCAACGAAATCATCTGGGCGGTCAATTGTGATGGTTTAAGAGGACAGGCTTATGGCAATACCACTTTCCTGATCCATGCTCCTTCAGGCGATGATCATGATGATTATGGCGTTACAGGTGGGTGGAATGGTTATCGGGCAACGAAGGCCTTCGGTGACAAATTCCCAAAAGATGCATCAGGAAATATTGACAAGACTGCCGATCAAAGGGGAAATGCCTTCTATACTTCAAAATACAGTGGAACTCCCGCCCAGGGTCAAATCCTTACCCTGGATGATGTAAGTAATTTTGCTACCGGCTATCATATCAAGAAATATGTGAATATCCGTTCTGATGGTGCTGCGGTGAGTGATCCTACCAAGACCTATGCTGATATTGATTTCCCCATCTTCCGTTTACCGGAAATGTATCTGATTTATGCAGAAGCTGTACTTCGTGGAGGAACCACAGGCAATGCCGCCGATGCACTAAGTTATGTGAACCTTATCCGCGCCAGGGCTGGTGCAAGAGCTTTTAATTCCTCGGATATGAATTTACAGAATATACTGGATGAGAGAGCCAGGGAACTGTTCTGGGAAGGGCACCGTCGTACCGACCTGATTCGTTATAACCAGTTAACCACTGCTGCCTATTTATGGCCCTGGAAAGGTGGCATCGCTTCAGGTACGGCAGTGGACAGCAAATATAACTTATTCGCCATTCCTTCAGCCAATATATCTGCCAATCCGAACTTAACGCAGAATCCTGGATATTAATTTTAAACTACTAAAAGAATACACAATGAAAAATATATCGAAGTTCGTGTTCTTATTCTTCTTACTCACTGCCATCATATGGTCGTGCAAAAAAGATGAGAATAAGATCTATTATGAAGGGGGGACTGCTCCGGTATTGACTGCCAGCGCTACAGAAATACCCTTGTCTTTTGCCACTTCCGCAGATGAGGCCATAACCTTTTCATGGGTGAACCCCAATTACAAGTTCACGACCGGTGTCAGTTCACAAAATGTGAGTTATGTGCTGGAGATCGATACCACCGGGGCCAATTTTACCAACCCCAATAAGAAATCCATTGCTATCAGCCAGGAGCTGAGCCAGACGCTGACACAGGCTGCTTTAAATGATTATCTGCTCAATCAGCTGGTATTAAAGCCAAAGGTACCCCATAACATTGATGTAAGGATTAAATCCACCCTAGCTAATAACTCGGCCACCCTTTATTCCAATGTGCTTAAATTTACTGTTACTCCTTATGCCATTCCTCCAAAAGTTACTCCTCCTGCAACAGGTGAGTTATGGATTATCGGAAATGCGGTGGCCGGAGGATGGGACAATCCGATCAAGGCACCTTACGATGTGACACAGAAATTTACCAGGAAATCAGAAACATTGTATGAACTGATAGTTCCATTCGTAGGGGGTGGTGGCTATAAGCTGATCCAGACCAATGGGGTCTGGAACACGCAGTATCATGCCTTGGATGGTACGGTGCTCTCTGGCGGAGATTTTGAAATGAAGGATTCTGATCCTCAATTCCCTGGTCCTGCTGCTGCTGGTAATTATAAGGTTACCATCGACTTCCAGCGTGGTAAATATACGGTGGAAGCACAGTAAACTAATCTTAATATCTTTAAACGGTAAATTATGAAAAACATCGTAAAAACTATAATAGTAACCCTGGCAGTCGCATTGATTTTCTCTGCATGCAATAAAGAAGGGGATTTACCTTTTTATAAAGAGGGGGCAGGCTCTGTGACGTTGTCCAGCAGTGTTACATCTGTTACTGCTGCTATGTCAGATTCGGATAAGACAGTACTTCCACTGTCCTGGACTTGGCCCAACTATGCCACCGATTCAGTGAACCAAAAATTCATTGTACAGATCGCCCCGGCAGGCAGCAATTTTGAGAAGCCTTATACAAAGGTTGTAAAAGGGAAAAAGGGCACTGCTTTAACTGCCAAGGAGCTTAATTCAATTGTCTTTGGCTTTGGAAATATCAGTGGTTCTGTCCCCCTGGATGTAAGGGTTATTTCATCTTATGCCAATAACAATGAGCAGTATAAATCCAATACGGTCAATGTTGCGGTTACCCCATATGTGATTCCTGTTAACCTGACATTGGAACCTGCAGGACCGCTCACCCTGACCGTTGAAAATGCGGCCAGCAGCGCGGTAAAGTTTAACTGGAATGCTACCCGCTTTGGTAATCTGCCGCTAAATTATGCCGTTCAGATCGATAAGGCAGGAGGCGATTTTAAAACTCCGCTGGTATTACCTTTTGGCGCCAAAGCAACAGGCGACATCACGGTAAACGATTTGAACAGCGCAGCCATTAATGCTGGTATTGCTCCCAATACCAGCGGCGATCTGGCCATACGTGTGATTGCCGGACAGGGCGCAAACTATGAAAATCCTGTTTATTCCAATGTAGCAACCTTATCGCTGACCCCATACATTGCCAAGATGACCTGGTATGTTCCCGGCGATTATGTAGCTGCCAGCTATCCCGGTACTACCCTGGCCGACTGGACCCCGGACAAATCTCCAACAGTAGAAAGCGCACCTACATCTCCTACCAAACTGGAGGGATACGTTTACATGAAAAATGCTTCCAACCAATGGAAATTTGCCTCCAAGCCCAACTGGGATGGACCCAATTATGGCGATGGTGGAGCCGGTAAACTGAGTGCCAGCGGTGGAAATATCACCCTGCCAGCCGGATATTATAAACTCAATGCTGATGCCACTGCGCTAACTTATACAGCTGTAGCTACCGTGTGGAGCGTTATTGGAAGTGCTCCTCCTGGAGAAGCCTGGACCGATGACACTCCATTGACTTACGATCCGGCTTTAAGAACATGGACAGGTGGCTTACACATGAAGGCCGGTGAGTTTAAATTCAGAGCCAACGGCGGATGGGATATCAACTACGGTACCTTTACAAAAGGGGCTACAGATGGCAAGCTAAATGCAGGAGGAGAAAACATCGCTGTCGCCGATGAAGCGGATTATGCGATCACCCTGGATTTAAGCCATCCAAATGCCTATACCTATACCGCCAACCGCTGGGGCCTCATTGGAGATGCTACACCGGGCGGCTGGGATAGTGATCAAAACATGACCTGGGATGCTACCAATCAGGTGTTTACAATCACGCTGGACTTAACGGCTGCTAAAATCAAATTCAGGGCCAATGATGCCTGGGATATCAACCTGGGAGGAGATATCAATGCCCTGACGCAAAATGGCGCGGATATTGCTGTAGCTGCTGCTGGTAATTATACCATTACCTTAAATCCATGGACGCTTAAAGCAACAGTTACGAAAAATTAATTATTCAAATACCGAAGGCTTATCCACTCCTTTGGGGTGGGTAAGCCTTTTTATCTTTTATATTATATACCATGTTTCGACGATTTAATATTCTTATTGTTCTGGTGGCTGTATTTCAGATTAGCTTTGCCCAGATTACAACCACCCCGGCTTTGCCTGCTCAAAATCAACCGGTAACCATTACTTTTGATTCGTCAAAAGATTCAAGGCTTGGATTATTTACCGGAGATTTGTATGCGCACACCGGAGTTTTTATAAGCGGCAACACCAACTGGCAACATGTGATCGGTACCTGGGGAAACAATACCTTTCAGCCCAAACTGACCAATAAGGGCAACGGCATCTATGAACTGGTCATCAGCCCTGATATCAATACCTTCTATTCCATTTTGCCCTCAGAGGTAGTTACCTCGATGAACTTTGTCTTTCGGTCAGCCGATGGAACCAAACAAACCAACGATCTTTTTGTCAATGTGTATGCCCAGGGGTTAAATGTCAGCATCAGCTCCCCGGCCAGAATCAATATCTTTGAGAAAAACCAGGCATTTACCTTCACCGGATCTGCCTCCGGTAACTCCAACCTGGTACTCTACCAGAATAATCAGCAAATTGCTGCCCAAAGCGGAACCTCCATTACCCAAAATATTACTATCGCCAATGCCGGCGATTACTGGCTCAAGATAAAAGCCACACAGGGTACCAGTGTTAAACTTGACTCGGTGTATGTATGCATCCGTGAAACCACCATTAACGAGACCAAACCTGCCGGACTGCAAACCGGTATCAATTATATCAATGATCAGACAGCAACACTGATTGTATATGCCCCTAAAAAAAATTACATTTTTGCAACGGGTGATTTCAATAACTGGTTTCCTGATAACGCCTACCAGATGAAAAAAGACGGCGACTATTTCTGGCTCAGGCTCGAAAACCTGGTTCCTCAAAAGGAATATGTGTTTCAATACCTGATTGATGGTAAACTGAAAGTAGCCGATCCGTATACCGACAAAGTGTCTGATCCTGAAGATAAATACATCTCTTCGACCATCTATCCCAACCTGTTGGCTTATCCGGAAGGAAAAGCTTCGGACAGGGCTTCGGTATTGCAGACAGCTCAGGCGCCTTATGAATGGAATACGGTTACCTATACAGTGCCTCCGGTTAGTAAGCTTTCTATCTATGAACTTTTAATCCGGGATTTTACTACTGAAAAAACCTATAAGGCCGTTCAGGCCAAACTGGATTATCTGAAGCGACTGGGCATTAATACCATCGAGCTGATGCCTTTCAGTGAATTTGAGGGAAACGACAGCTGGGGATACAACCCGAACTTCTATTTTGCACCAGATAAGGCTTATGGAACAAAGAACGATTTGAAGTCGTTGATTGACCAGGCCCACCAGCAGGGTTTTATCGTCATTCAGGACATGGTGCTCAACCACTCCTACAATTCATCCCCTCTGGCCAAAATGTACTGGAATGACGCTTTAAACCGCCCTGCAGCGGACAATCCATGGTACAATCAGACCTCCCCCAACACAACTTACAGCTGGGGCAATGATTTTAACCACGAAAGCCAGGCTACCAAGGACTTTGTAGACCGGGTAACACGCTACTGGCTGACTGAATACCGGGTGGATGGTTTCCGTTTTGACTTTACAAAAGGGTTTACCAATACCCCTGGTGATGGCAGCGCCTATGATGCTTCACGAATAGCTATCCTTAAGCGGATGGCCGATAAGGTGTGGGAAGTGAATCCAAAAGCTTATGTGATACTGGAACACTTTACGGCCAATTCCGAGGAGCAGGAACTTGCCGTCTATAAAAACGGGATGCTTATCTGGGGCAATGCCAATTATAACTTCAGCGAGGCAGCCATGGGATATAACGATGCCAACAAGTCTGATTTCTCTTGGGCATCTTATCAGCAGCGGAATTTTAACAAGCCCGGTCTGGTAGCTTATATGGAAAGTCATGACGAGGAACGCCAGATGTTTAAGACCATCACTTTCGGTAATTCACTGGATAGCTATAATACCAAAGCTTTTGCAACTGCCATTGACCGCAGCAAACTGGCCACCACCTTCTTCTTATCCCTTACAGGGCCTAAGATGATCTGGCAGTTTGGCGAACTGGGCTATGATATTTCCATCGATCAGAACGGTAGGATAGGAGATAAGCCTGTACTTTGGAATTATTTGGAGGATCCTGTCCGCCTGAAATTATTTGATGTCTATTCAGCCATGCTGCGTTTGCGTAATCAGTTTGATGTGTTTACCTCGGGCAAGGAAACCCTGTCGGTAAACGGTGTGGTAAAAAAGATACAGCTTACCCTTGGCGATCACAACATCACCCTGATAGGAAACTTTGATGTGAAGGATCAGAGCATTGTGCCCAATTTCCAGCATACAGGCACCTGGTATGAGTTCTTTACCGGCGAAGAATCCGCAGTTGCAAATGTTGGCTCTTCCATCACTTTAAAACCCGGGGAATTCCGCCTTTACAGCGATAAAAAGCTGCCTGCATTTAAAGATTTGGCTACTACTGTTTTGGATAAAACCGGCAAAAGCGATATCCGGGTTTATCCCAACCCTGTTGAAAATATGGTCCACATTACAGCCAAAGAACCCATCCAAACAGTGGAACTGATTACTTTGGATGGCAAAACGGCAAAGAAGCTTTATGGGGATTCTGTTGATTTTTCTTTCAACCTGGATACACTAAAGGCAGGCATTTACCTTTTAAGGATAAATACCCAAAGTAAGGTCTTTACAGAGAAGATCGTTAAGCAATAACAAGAGTTCAATCTTAAAACTCAGAAAATATTCAATAAGAAATAAGAAACAAGAAATAAGAAAGTAAAAAAATCGAAGCTGTCCTTTTACATTCCTTATTTCTTATTCCTTATTTCTATTAAGTTGATTTGAGATAAATTCAACCCCCTGACCCTTATCCCCTTTTCATCTTCCTGATCGGCACCACCACAATTTCGTATCTGCAATCCGGACAAATATATGCCTCGCAGCCAGTGCAGGCAAAACAATTGGAACATGATCGTTCCAGATCCCGTTTGTCCCATGACTTTTGGCATCGGGTGCAGCTTACCTGGTATTTGTCTTCCTCGTTCATAAAAAAGCGTTTATTTCAACATTAAAAAGCCTTTACCAGTTTTACCAGTCCAAACAGCACCACCTGGGTAAAGATGATCGTTGCCCCCGATGGGATATCGGCAAAGTAGGAAACCAACAGCCCGATAAAAGAGGCCAAAAAGGCAAAGGCTACCGAATAGGCCATCATGCGGGCAAAGTCGCGGGTAAAAAGGTTGGCCGTTGCCTGCGGAATGGTCAAGAGCGAAAGGATAAGAATAATGCCCACCACCCGGATATTCAAAACAATGGTAAGTGAGATGATGATCATCAACAGGTAATTGAAAAGACCAACCGGCAGATCTGAGGTCTTGGCAAAGTCCTCGTCAAAAGCGATGTAAAGGATGGTACGGTAGAAAAGGGTAAAAAACAGAATAATTACAACGGATAATATCAGCATCAACCACAGCTCGCCAGAGGAAACGGTAAGAATGCTTCCAAAAAGATAGCTCATCAAATTAGGGGCATAACCCGGGGTAAGGTACACGAAGATGATGCCAATGGCCATGCCGAGTGACCACCAGATGGCAATCGAAGAGTCTTCCCTTACTTTGCCGCGGCTGCTGAAAAGCTGAATGCCCATGCCCGACAATATGGAAAAGATACCGGCTCCCACCAGGGGGTTGATGCCCAGAAAATAACCCATGCCAATACCTCCGAAAGAAGCATGGGTAATACCTCCGCTGATAAAAACTATGCGCCTTGAGACGATGTAAGTTCCCACGATGCCACAGGATATGGCTGCCAATAGGGAGGCCACAAAAGCATTTACAAAAAAGTCGTAGGAAAACAGCTCAATGAGTGTGTTCATGGTTGTCGTTGTGGGTTTTAAGTACAGTATGAGGAATCGTGCCATGGGTTACAATCTGCAAGGGGCAGTTGTACGAGGCCAGCTGTTCCTCTGTAATGACATTGCTGGGATGATAGTGAAGGCTGCGGTTCACACAGGCAATTGTTTTTACAAAAAAAGAAATGGTGCCCACATCATGGGAAATGAGCATAATGGCCATGCGGTTATTCAGTTCCTTGAGTTTCAGGTACAGTTCACCTTCAAAATTATTATCCACATACGTGCTCGGTTCATCCAAAAGCAACAATTCGGGTTCATTCATCAAGGCCCTGCAAAGGAAAACCCTTTGCATCTGCCCCCCGGACAGTTCGCCAATGGATTTATTGCGAATGCCAATAATTCCCATCTCCTGCAAAAGCGATTCCGCCTTTTCCTTTTCACGGGTGTTCTGATGAAAGGAGGAAAAAAGGGCCGTGTCCGCTTTGCCGGATCTGACCACGTCAATTACCGAAATGGGAAAACGCTTGTCAATTTGATTTACCTGCGGCAGGTAGCCGATATTTTTTTTGCTGATGTGCAGCTTCATTTCTCCCGAAAAAGGCTTTATAAGCCCTAGAATGGCCTTAATTAAGGTGGTTTTGCCCCCGCCATTAGGTCCAATTACCCCGATAAAGTCGTTGGAAAGGATATTGAGCGATACCTTATCCAAAACTATGTGGTTTTCATAGCCTGCCGACACATCTTTTATCTCGATCAGCTTTTTTGTCATTGGGCGGCAATTTTTTTGGTGATGTCCATCATTTGGCTTTCCCAGTTATAGTCCAAAGGATCGATTACTACCACCTTCCCGTTTATTTCACGGGAAAGCTGTTGGGCAAAGGCAGCGTCAAATTCCTTTTGGATAAAAATCACATGAATATTCTGAGCGTGTGCCAAATCCACAATCTCTTTCATGTGACGCGGTGAAGGTTCCTTGCCATCCATCTCCAGGGCCACCTGCTGCAGATTAAACTGCCGGGCATAATAAGCCAGGGCAGGATGAAAAATAAGGATGTTGCGGTTATTCAGTCCTGAAAGATTTTGACTGATCACTAAAGTCAAAGAATCTATTTTGGCTGAAAACCTGGTATAATTGGCATCAAATGTCGTGGCATGCTCGGGAAAGGCTGTCTTTAAAGCCTTTAAAGTATTTTGGGCAATGATTTTTGATTCGGCCGGGGCCAGCCATATGTGCGGATCATAGGTCTCCGTATGGGCATGTTCATTTTCAGCCTCTTCATGTTTCTCTTTGGTTCCTTCAATGGGGATAATACCCTCAGAGCAGTTCACCATGGCCACGTTTTTATTCACGCTGGCCAGTTTTTCTTTCAAAGCATCTTCAAAAGTGAGCAGTCCCACCTGCAGCCAGGCCTTTGAACGGGCCAGGTCTTTCATCTGTGAAGGAAGTATCTCATAGTTGTGCGGACTGCTTCCAGGGGGTACCAGCACGTTAACCTGTATCATATTTCCGGCAATCTGGTCGACAAAATATTTTTGGGGAAGGATACTTACAGAAACCATTGCCTGATCATTTTTGGGCTTTTGCTGACAAGCGGCCAGCAGAAAAATCAAAATACTAAGGTATTTTTTCATGAACCTGTTTCTAAAAAGGAATTGCTTAAACATTCAAATTCAAAGATAGTTTGATTTTGGGATTTTCTAAATGAAAATATCAGTGTCTTAACTGCTCCATGCACATATTAACATGTGTTTAATGCTGGAATTTCATTAAAACAGCACTCAGTTGCGGCCAATAGCCATGAATTTACTTCATTTTTCAATATTGGATACCGTGATAAGCACAACGTTAAAGTTTTATACTCAAAGGAAAAGCACATAGGGCCTTTTGTTTAAAAAAGCCTTTTGAAAGGCATAAAACATTTGTTAGTATCTGCTTTTTTAAGTCCTTTTAAATTAGTGGTTATTAGAAGATCGTAGGAAGATCGTTCGAAGGTGATTCGAAGATCCTTCGAATATCATTGAATAAACATCTAATGATATTCTAACCACCTTCCCATAATTTTCTAATCATATTAAGATAGCTAAAGGCTTGCTGGCAATTTATTTCAATTGCACCCATGGTATGTTGATCTGACGATCTTATACAAGGAAATAATTCCTGTAAATGAAAGTTTGTAACGTTCAAACCCTAGGACTTACTTTAAGTTATTGGAAACAGGCAATACCTGGTCAGTAAGGTAAGACAGTTAAAAGTTGTGGATTCAGAAATAATCAACCAGTTACCAGAAATTACCCGGAAGGATTATTCTCACTTATGGATTTTTTCTTTTTTCGGAGGCACCGGGTCATAGCCATGCGTTCCCCAGGGATGGCACCTTAGAATGCGGCGCGTACCCAGAAAAATTCCTTTAAAAGGACCATGAATTTTGATGGCATCAATGGCATATTGCGAACAGGTGGGCGTATGGCGGCACATGGCCGGGGTAAAGGGAGAAATGGCATACTTGTAGAAATAGACTGGCAGCATGAGCAGCCAGCCCAGTATTTTTAACAGATATCTGCCAATTTCCTTCATCACTTTTCGCATTTTAAAGAGTCAAGTCCACAGGATGATTTAACGAGGCCTTCCCGCTGAGAACTTTTTGGGCCATGGATTGAACCGTTAAACGCATGACCATCTCTGAAAAGCCATCGCGTACCAATTTGAAGTCCTCATGCATGGGGCAAGGGTTGTTGCAATCGCAGTTGTCAAAACCGAAGGCGCAGCTGTGAAAGAAGCCATCCCCGTCAACGGATTTTATAATGTCCATTACAGGCAGCTCTTTTTGAAGGTTTTCAAAATAAAAGCCGCCACTGCGGCCTTTGCCGGCTCTGATTAAATTGAAACGCGTCATGGTTTGCAGCACCTTTGCCGTGAAATGCTCCGGGGAGCCTATTTCAGTGGCAATGGTACGATAACCGGGACGCGTTCCCTGAAGATTCTTTATCCAAATGTATACCATTGACCGAATGGCATATTCAGCAGCTTTTGAAAGCATATTTGTGTGTCAATTACCTTACAAAACTACACATTCGCAAGTTCCCTTTCAAGTTTTATGGCCTCGGGGAAAAGAATATTATTTTCCAGATGAATGTGGCGATGCAAATCCTGCTCAAATTCCTTCAGTTTCTGGAAGGCGTAGTTATAAGAATTACAGGCATCTTCAGGGATGGAATAATTATTGGTTAATGTTGACAATCGTTCAAAGCGATCGCCTTCAGCCTCATGTTCCTGTTTCATCACTGAAATGGGAGATTGTACCGTTGCGTTACTCGCCCCGGGGAAATGGGTATTTCCTTGTTTGGAAAGCAACATCTGCTTGATCCATGGAAAGAGTATCTTTTCTTCTTTTTGCATATGCTGCAAGAGGTTAGCCGCAGCCTGGTTAAACGAATCTTCCACTTCGAAAAGTTCAGGATGGTGGTCCCCATGCACATCTGCTATTTTATGCAGGTATTTTTGCAAAACAGGAATGGATTCCAGTACATAGGAATGATGAACTGCAATAATGTGATCAATCAACTGATCCAGCGGGAGTGACTGAATACGGTCGTTTTCACTCTGGCCGATGCCCATTAC
Source organism: Prolixibacteraceae bacterium (assembly GCA_035297625.1). Taxonomy (GTDB): domain Bacteria; phylum Bacteroidota; class Bacteroidia; order Bacteroidales; family Prolixibacteraceae; genus Aquipluma. Next base: position 11,864 of record DATGYU010000432.1, on the reverse strand, counting down.
CTGTTTTAGTGATCCCAGTACTTCCTCTGCATTTGCATTTTTTCTTTTGCAGGCCTCTTCCAGGGAAATGTCCCCTCCACAGCAGAAATCGATCTTTAACTTTTCAAAAACTTCTACTGTCTTATAATTGGAACGCGCTATTTGTCCTACCTGTGACTGTAAATCGATGTTCATGATATCTATTTTAAATGATTAATAATCAATATTTAAAAATTATTTCGTATATTAGTGGATAAAATAGTCCACAAATATATGGTTTTTATTTTTGAATTTTTACATTTGCAGAAGAAATAAAGACACAAATATCCTTTAAACTAAAATTCTATGGGAACAAAGAAATTATGGATTGGTTTTACGGCTGTAATAGTCGTCTCTTTTGCGGTTTTATTGATTTTTGGAGCGGAGATTTACCGGAAGGCTCCCCCTATTCCCAACAGGGTGGTCACTACTTCAGGTAAGGTTCTGTTTACCGGACAAGATATCCGCGATGGACAAAACGTATGGCAATCCATCGGTGGTCAGGAATTGGGCACTGTATGGGGACATGGTGCTTATGTGGCACCTGACTGGTCGGCCGACTGGCTTCACAAGGAAGCTCTTGCCATGTTGGATCATTTTGCCATGAAAGACGACAGCATGGCTTTTGACAAGCTGGACCTGGAAAAACAGGCAGCCTTGAAAGCCAGGTTACAGGAAGAGATACGTAAAAACACCTATAATGTCTCCAATGGGGATCTGGTGATTTCGGATCACCGTGCAGAAGCCATTGCTCGGGTGGCGCAGATTTATAAGGGGCTTTTTACCAATGACCCCCAGTATGCCAAGCTTCGCGAAGCCTATGCGATGCCTGCCAATACGGTTAAAGATGCCACAAGAATGGATCAGATGAACGCTTTTTTCTTCTGGGCTTCCTGGGCCACGGTCACCAACCGTGAAGGGTCCCAGATTTCTTATACCAACAACTGGCCGGCAGAAGAGCTGGTAGGTAACCGCCCCACCAGTTCGCTGATATTATGGACGGGCTTCAGTGTGATTATCCTTTTGGCCGGTATTGGAATGCTGGCATGGTATTATGTATCCAACCGAGAAGAAGAATTAAGCGACACTATTCCTGAAACTAACCCGGTGGTAGGGTTGAAAATCTTCCCTTCCATGGCAGCCACCCTTAAATATTTCTACGTAGTGATGCTTTTGTTCCTGGTACAAATAGGAATGGGGGTAATAACAGCCCATTACGGGGTGGAAGGAACGGCCTTTTATGGTCTTGATTTATCCTCTATTTTACCTTATTCCCTTTCCCGAACCTGGCACGTTCAGATGGGTATCTTCTGGATTGCCACCTCATGGCTTGCCACCGGGCTGTTTTTTGCCCCGGCCATTGGAGGGAAGGACCCCAAATACCAAACCTGGGGGATTAACTTTTTGTTTATCTCTCTTTTGATTATCGTAGGCGGATCCATGGCCGGTCAATTCATGGCCATCATGCAAAAACTGGGTTTTGTAACCAATTTCTGGTTCGGGCACCAGGGATACGAATATGTTGACCTTGGCCGTTTCTGGCAGATTTTCCTTTTGATCGGCTTATTTTTGTGGCTGTTCTTAATGGGTCGTGCTATTCTTCCTGCTTTAAGGCAACGGACTGACAGCCGGCACCTGTTGATATTATTTTTAATTTCCTGTATTGCCATTGCCGGATTTTACGGAGCAGGCCTGATGTGGGGCCGTCAAACCAACCTTGCCATTGCCGAATACTGGCGCTGGTGGGTAGTACATCTTTGGGTGGAAGGCTTCTTTGAAGTATTTGCCACTGTTATCATTGCCTACCTTTTTGTTCGCATGGAGCTTATCAAAGTTAAGATGGCAACCACTACCGTATTGTTTTCAACCATCGTGTTTCTTTTTGGCGGTATTCTGGGAACGTTCCATCACCTGTATTTTTCAGGTACGCCCACTTCAGTACTGGCTCTTGGATCCAGTTTCAGCGCCCTGGAAGTGGTGCCCCTTATCCTGATTGGTTTTGAAGCATGGAACAACCTTCAGTTAAGCCGGGCAGCGCAATGGGTAAAGGAATACAAATGGCCTATTAATTTCTTTTTGGCCGTGGCTTTCTGGAACTTCCTTGGGGCAGGCATCTTTGGCTTTGTCATCAATCCGCCCATTGCCCTTTACTATATGCAGGGTCTTAACACCACTCCTGTTCACGGGCATACCGCCTTGTTTGGAGTATATGGAATGCTTGGAATTGGACTTACCCTTTTTGTTCTAAGAGAAATGAACCACAGCATCCGTTGGGATGATAAATACATAAAAATAGCCTTCTGGTCCATTAATATTGGCTTGCTGTTGATGGTTCTGATCAGTGTATTGCCGGTTGGACTTGCACAAACCTGGGCCAGTGTGAAACACGGTCTGTGGTATGCCCGCTCGGCCGAATTTATGCAACTGCCCTGGATGCAGACCCTGCGCTGGCTGCGTGTAATTGGAGATACCATTTTTGCCATTGGAGTAGTTGCCCTGGTATATTTTGTGGTAGGATTAAAAGTCGGATGGTCACACCGCAAAATTTAATCCCTTTGTAAGCATTATAAAACAGAGCACCGGCAAATCCTGATATGGATTATGCCGGTGCTCTTTCTTTTATACCTGATGGATGTTATGGCTTATGTATTCGTAATGGGGCAATGTCGTTTGAAAAGGCTATTGGCTCAGGAGAAGAATGAGGAACGATTTTGATTTTATCCAATGTTTTAAGAAATGGCAAGGGTTCTTCCCAAAAGCTGATTTTCTTTAGGGAGAATTGCTTTAGCCAGGCATACAGCTCATCGTTGTTAAATTGTTCGCTGATATCATGGCCCCGTTTAAACAACAAGGAGAATTTCAACTGGTTATTGATCATTTTTAAAGCTTCTACCATCACCTTAGAACGTTTTACTGGAACAATGGTATCATCCGAGCCGTGAAATACCCAGATGGGAAGACGGCTAAGATTGAATGCCCATTTCACATCGCCTCCACCGCACATGGGGGAGATGGCTGCAAAACGGTTGGGCATTCGGTTGGCCAGAGCCCAGGTGCCAAATCCTCCCATACTCATACCCATAAGATAAACGCGCGAGTCATCCACCCTGTATTTGCTCGCTATTTCATCATAAACAGGGTTGAACCAGTCGTCCGTGGTCCAGTCTTTTCCTGCCGGGCATTGGGGAGAAACTACAATGAAATCTATTTTTTTCCCGGTAGACAGATAATAAGGAAGGCCGTATTGTTCGATTCTTTTAAGGTTGGTACCGCTGGCTTTACTCCCATGCAGATAAAATATGACGGGCCATTTCTTTAAAGGTTCCAAATAATAGTTCTGGGGCAGGGAAAGCAAGTAATGGTATTTTATCTTTTTCAATACCTTTTCGGCTGAATGAACATGAATGGAAATACTCATATAAATGAGTAAAATGATACCGAAACAGATATGTCTTTGAATATTTTTCAAGGCTCTATTTGGATTATTTTACTGAAAGTTATAAAAAATGTAGCACAATTAATTGAATTTTACATTTTTTAATAAAACAAAAGGGAAGAAAAACCGCTTGCGGTTCATCTTCCCTTGCTATTTGTACCTTGCTGAAAGTTAAACAGAAACAGTCAGCAAATTATGATATTATTATTTTTCCAGTTCCTTATAGACCAGCGCGCTTGCACCAACAATAGCAGCATCACCTGGTTTTAACTGAGAAGGCAGGATTTTAATCTTGTTTTTGAAAATAGGCAGCAAATGCGCTTCCATACTTTCTTTGGTCGGTTTGAAGATATAGTCGCCTGCTGCTGTTGGGCCTCCAAACAGGAAGATAGCTTCAGGGCTCAGGTGATGAACCGTGTCTGCCAAACCTTGTCCCAACCATTTGCCGGTCATATCAAATACTTCTTTGGCCACTTTATCGCCTTTTTCAGCTGCATCGAAGATCATCTTGGAATCCAGTTCGTTGAATGATTTGTCGGCTAAAAGGCTGTCGGTAGCATTGTATTTTACCATCAGCTCATAAGCGGTACGTTTCATACCCGGGGCTGAGCAATAGGCTTCCAAATGGCCAAGGGCGCCACAACCACATACGCGTCCACCGGGGATAAGGGTAGTGTGTCCGCACTCACCTGCAAAACCATCATGTCCGTATACCAGGTCGCCATTGACAACAATACCGCTGCCTACACCAGTACCTAAGGTATACATCACAAAATTCTGCATACCCTTGGCTCCGCCATAAATCATCTCACCGATAGCAGCTGCGTTGGCATCATTGGTAAGGGCAATGGTATTGATATCAGGAAATTTGGCTTTCAACAGGTTTACCAAATGCACTACGCCCTTGAATGAAAGGTTGGGGGCATATTCAATGGTTCCTGAATAGTAGTTGCCATTAGGGGCGCCGATGCCAATGCCCTGAATTTCAATATCAGGATTCAGCAGTTTAACCGAATTGATCAGTTCTTTAACAGCCTGTGATAAATCTTCAATATAGCGGTCAATGTCCCCATGAGAAGGCGTGGCAATATTGCCTTTTACCATTACATTTCCCAATTCGTCCACTACGCCAATGGCAGTATTTGTACCGCCAATATCAATTCCTATCGCTACTTTTTTCATCATGTAAATTTTATATTATTAGATTTTAATTGGTTTATAATTTCATGATATGTTATAAGCGAACAAAATTAAAAATTTAATCCATTTATTCAGGAATTCGGGCAGGTGTTTTATTTTAATTTGAAACCCTAAAAGTTAATTTTCCCAAGCAGAGGGCACTACAAAACAAAACGCCCTGCAATTATGCAAGGCGGATTATTATATGTTCGTTTTTCTCTGCTGGTTTTAATAAAATCTACTTTCTGGTTACCTTCACCTTTTTGGTGGGATCAAGGTTTTCATTTCTGATTCCCACTTCATGGATAACATTGGCGGCAATTTTGGCAAAAGCTTTGCCTATGGGGGAGTTCTCATCCACTGCTGCAGGGTTTCCTGTATCCCCTCCTTCGCGGATGCTTTGAACAATAGGTACCTGACCCAGTAAGGAAATGCCCAGCTCCTGGGCCATCTTTTCACCTCCACCATTACCGAAGATATAATATCTGTTTTCAGGCAGTTCTTCGGGGGTAAACCAGGACATGTTTTCCACCAGTCCCAGCACCGGAACTTTTACCCCTTCGGATTTAAACATGTTAACCCCTCTGATTACATCTGCAAGGGCTACATCCTGGGGGGTTGTTACTATAATAGCCCCGGTCACCGGTACAGTCTGTACCAGGGTCAGGTGGATATCGCTGGTTCCGGGGGGAAGGTCAAACAAAAGGTAATCCAGCTCTCCCCAATTACCATCTCTTATCAACTGTTTTAAAGCATTGGAGGCCATTGGGCCACGCCATATAATTGCATCTTCGGTAGCCACAAAAAAACCGATGGACAGAAAGTTAACCCCGAATTTTTTGATAGGCTGAATGCGTTCTTTTCCATCTACGCGCACCCCTGAGGGTTGCAAATCCTCTGCTCCAAACATTTTAGGCAGAGAAGGGCCAAAGATATCGGCATCGATCAATCCTACCTTGGCCCCTGTTTTTGCCAGGGCAACGGCAAGGTTTACAGAAACGGTGGATTTACCCACTCCTCCTTTACCCGAGGCTATGGCAATAAGGTTTTTTACTCCCGGCAGGATGGGCCTTTCCATCTGGTGGATGGCCTTGACCGTAATGTTACCCCTGATCTCCGCTTCGGGATCCACATAACGTAAAATGGCCTCTTCGCTGGCTGCTACAACAGCTGCAATATTTGGATCATCGGATCGCTGGAATACCAGCGAGAAGGTTACTTTTTTGCCTGCCACCCTGATTTCCTGAGCCATATCCAGAGATACGATATCCTGGTCACTGCCTGGCATTTTTACTGTGCGAAGGGCATCGGTGATATTCTTTGGAATAATTATTTTCCTTGGAGTGTCTGTCATTTATCGTGTTTTTTGAATTAATTCTTTATTAAAGTGCCATAGTTACAAAGTGCCTAAGTTACTTTGGTACTTTGTAACTTTGCAACTTTTTTATTAAACAAATTACTCTCTTTCAAGTTCGGTTTCAGGATTCCAGAAAAGCTTTTTAAAATCACATACCTGGTCGTCTTTAACGTCAATTCCTTCGGCTTCCAGTAATTCCTGCATGGCCATGGGAGTGCCAAAATGATGTTTACCCGTGAGCAGTCCGTTACGGTTAACTACCCGGTGAGCCGGCACATAGGCTTCCTGGCCGTGAGCCTGGTTCATGGCCCATCCCACCATGCGTGAGGCTCCTGCCGAACCCAAATAGGCGGCAATGGCGCCGTAGCTGGTCACCCTGCCCGGGGGAATCCGCCTTACCACCTGGTAAACCTTTTCATAGAAATCGCTCATCGGGTTTTTTTTGCCAGCTCAGGGCTGACTTTAAGGTCTTTAAAGTCATTAAGGTCCTTAAAGTCTGCCCTGAGCTGGGATTAAAGCTTATTCTTTCAGCGGAACGCTGAAAATGCCAACTGTTTACTGATCCCTTTGTCCTACTCCTTGGCGCTTCTGCCAAAACTGCGGTACGGGTCTTTTTCTATCTCCACATCGGGTTCCCGTAAGGGCTCCCGGTGACTTAGCCTGAAGGCCAGGTATTTAATGCTTAACCCGCGTTCCAGCCATTGTTTTTCATAAAAGGTCTGGATCGAAAGCACTTCGTCCAATAGTTCAGAATGGTATAAATCTTCTGTCTTACGAATTACTTCCAGTTGGTTTTCTTCAACCATCGCTTCTGTATAGCGGTACATGAAGTTGCTGTCCGATTTAAGATGAACAATGCCGTTTGGTACCATTATCTGGCGGTAATTCGCGATGAAGTTGGTAGCCGTTAGTCTTTTGCGCGTTTTCTTCATTTGCGGGTCAGGAAAGGTAAGCCATATTTCGGCTACTTCGCCCGGTGCAAAAAAATGTTGAATGTTTTCTATGTTGGTACGCAAAAAGGCTACATTTTTCAAGCCCAGCTCTTTGGCTTTTTTGGCCCCGTTCCACATTCTTGATCCTTTAATGTCAACCCCGATAAAATTGAACTTCGGATAATGGCTGGCCAGCTTTACCGTGTATTCGCCTTTGCCGCATCCCAGTTCAAGAATTACGGGGTGAGCATTGCCAAAAAAATCCCCGCTCCATTTTCCTTTATATTCAAATCCATTGGATTGCAATTCATCAAAAGTGGTCTGTACCACATGCTCAAAGGTTGCCATCTCGGCAAACTTCTTTAACTTATTCTTCCCCACAATGCTTTATTTAGTATGTTTTCTCGATGCGCAGTCCAATATCGCGTATTCCCTGGAGTACATTATCGCGCATGCCCTGTTTGATGCTGAAGGTATAGTTTCCCTTTTTGGGGAAAAAGACACTCTTCTTGTACAATATCTGGTTGTCGTGTAAGTCGCCGATGCCACTGCCTTTCCATCTTCCATTAGGTTCTGCCAGTGAGAATTCTACCGTGTCGGTTACTGTTTTGCCATCGGGTGAGCCGATTGATAGAAAAAGCCACAGGTTGCTGTAACCGTAGGTTCCTTTATTTCGGATGTTAACATACAGGTTGTGGTTGCGGGTGGTATCGGTCAGTGGAAAATTAAATACCACGATCGAATCTTTGTTCCATCCTTTTTCATCCAGTGTTTTGTAAGCTTCAAAAACCCTTTTACGGTCACAGGATACAAATGCTGCAACAATTAAAAGGATAGTGATATAGAAGATTGCTTTTTTCATACCTGCGGTTTTTTATTTCTGTGGCGCGAACTGCCCCCTCGTTTTTTATTCCTCGAGCGATCCTGGTTGTCAAAGCGGGTAAGGGTATCGCGATCACTTCCTGCCTCGAAATTCATCTTTTCGACAGCCGGTGTTTTTTCAGGTTCCTCGCCCAAAAGTGATACCTTTTTACCCCTTTGGTTCATTTGCAGGATCTCTTTGACTCGCTCAACATTAACCGGTAAAAGGTTCCCTTCATGGTCGCCCACCTTGGAATAGTAATAGACGCGTTTTAAAATATCTGCTTTCTGATACTGGTACGAGCCGTTTTCAATTTCCAGGGGCATATGGGTGGAAGGAAAATCCTTTTGGGCATCGATATAGGTATCCACCTCAAAATTAAGGCAGCATTTCAGTTTTCCGCACTGCCCGGCCAGCTTCTGCGGGTTCAGCGATAAATCCTGGTAACGGGCCGAGTTGGTGGTCACCGAAACAAAGTTATGAATCCATGAGGCGCAGCATATTTCCCTTCCGCAGGGACCGATTCCGCCGATTCTCCCGGCTTCCTGACGGGCCCCGATCTGCTTCATCTCGATTCTGATCTTAAAGGTATCGGCCAGTACTTTAATCAGCTGGCGGAAATCCACCCGGTCATCGGCCAGGTAATAAAAGATGGCCTTGGTACGGTCGCCCTGGTATTCGACATCGCCGATTTTCATGTCCAGCCGCAGTTCGTTGGCAATCTGGCGCGAACGTAACATGGTCTTATGTTCCAGGGCAATGGCTTCTTTCCATTTTTCGATATCGGGCTGTTTGGCCTTGCGGTAAACCTTGCGAAGCTCTCCATTAATCAGGGTCGCCTTGTGCTTTTTCATCTGCTGAAGCACCAAATCGCCCGTAAGGGTTACAATGCCGATATCATGACCCGGGCTGGATTCAACGGCTACGATATCGCCCGGGTTCAGGGGCAGGTTATTGCTGTTTCTAAAATAATCCTTACGTGTGTTTTTAAAACGCACTTCTACCAGATCTATCGGATTGGCAATATTGATAACATCATCCAGCCAGTCATAGACATGAAGTTTGGAACATGTTCCTCCAAGGCCTTGGCAACAACCACGATCAACCAAATCCAGATCATCCATAGTAGTATATTTTACTGCCTGAAAAATAATCAATAGTCAGGTTAACTGCAAAAATAATCATAAAACATTACATCAGATCAATAAAAAAGATTTACAAGTAGACAATTTACAATTTACAATTTTTCGACTTTCATAGGGTATATCTTCTAACGGATATCCTAATCCATATCAACCATTATAAAAGCATTTAAGCTGCTCTTTAAGGGCATAAATCGTAAATCGTATATTGTAAATTGTCTAATCGTAAATTTATTTACTTTCTGATGAGTTTGGTAATTTTAAAGGCGATATCGGTAAAAATAATCCTTGGATTACCATTCATCTCGATATGGTTATAGGCCGTTTCAAAAACTTCGGCCAGTTCGATGATATTGCGTTCATTGATAAAGGGTGAAAAACGCATTGAAAATTCCTCCTCCTGCCCGTTCATAAAGCTCAGGTTTTTGTTTTTCAGGTTGTAGATGAAGTTTTCGCGTAAGATCCTCAGGCAATAATTGAGCATGGTCTTTTGCTTTTCACGGCCTATGCCTGCCAGCAAATCCACCCATTTAAACAGTTCGGTGAATTTACGCCCGTAGGCATTTCTCATCAGTTCCTTAAAACGGTCGAGGTTGAAAAGGGTCTGTTCATCCGGCTTGAGCAGTTCCATGGCCATGCAGTAGCTTCCCCTTGAAAGGTGAACCACATTGCGAATATCATGCCCTTCGGCCTCGGGCAGCTGGCCGATCGCCTTTTGAAGCGATACCTGGTCGATGGGGGGAACAGGGATCATTTGGCACCTGGAACGGATCGTGGTGATAATATCTTCTTCATCCTCGGTGACCAAAACAAACAGGGTCTTCACCGGGGGTTCCTCTATCATCTTTAAAAGCTTGTTCGAGCAGGTCACATTCATCCTTTCCGGCAACCAGATAATCATTACCTTGTATTCCGACTCAAAGGATTTAAGGTTTAGCTTACGGATGATTTCATCGCTCTGATGAGCGTAAATCAGTCCCTGTTTGTTTTCCGCTCCCATTCGGTCGAACCACTGGTTGTCGGTAAAATAGGGGCTCTGGGCAATCATCTGCCGCCATTCATTGATGAAATCATCGGAAACTGGCTTGTCAATACCCTTGGCTTTTACCACCGGGAAGACAAAATGAAGATCGGGATGAATCAGTTTAGCGAATTTCTTACAGGAGGCACACTCGCCGCACGAGTCATTTTCCTGGCGATTGGTACAGGCAATAAATTGCGCGTAGGCAATGGCCAATGCCAAACCTCCGCTCCCCGCAGGACCGGCAAACAACTGGGCATGACTTACTCTTTCTGTTTTGACCGACTGAATCAGCCTTTCTTTCGTAGCGCTTTGTCCGATAACTTCTCTGAAAAACATACCTTAGAAATTGTGAAGTCCCAAAAATAGCAATTCCTAAGCCGAAAACCAGTGTCGCCTTCATTAATGGGTGTAAAAGTTCAAACTGAGCAGTCCCACATGGACAGAACCCTGGTTTAAATCGCTGGGGGAGTCATGATTTTTTCCATATGCATTTCCATGTTATTGGAAAACCATTGGAAAGTTATTCGAAACTTATTAGAAGTTTATTCATCTATTTACCAATAACCTTCGAACGACCTTCGAATCACCTTCGAACAATCATCGAATGACAACTGTATGGGAAGAGAAAACAAGAGCGTGACAAGCGGGGTATTTGAAGAGTCGATTTTGAGTGATCGGTACAAAATTACTGGAAAGCAAGAAAGGTGGTTCAGTGGGTATTGAAAGCGATCAAAATTTGATCAAGGATTATCAGAATTATCAGAAACGAAAAATTCAGTTTACCCCAACATTAAATTCAGGGATGGACAGGTAATGAAAACTTTTAACACTGGAATATTCGTTATATTTGGACTATAATTTAAGTAACCCAAATAAAAAGATATGCAAACAATCGACACCTATGATTTTAAAGGCAAGAAGGCATTGATCCGTGTGGATTTCAATGTTCCGCTTGACGAAAATTTTGTGATTACTGATGATACCCGTATCCGTGCGGCTTTACAAACCATCAACAAGGTTATTGAAGGTGGTGGTTCTCCCATTATCATGTCTCACTTCGGCCGTCCAAAAGCTGGACCGGAAGCCAAATATTCAATGAAGCACCTGGTGGGCCATTTAAGCGATCTGCTGGGCCGCGAGGTAAAACTGGCCCCGGATTGTATCGGTGAAGAAGTAAAGGCGATGGCAAAGGCATTAAAACCGGGTGAAGTGCTGCTGCTCGAAAACCTACGCTTCCATAAAGAAGAGGAAAAAGGGGATGAAGGCTTTGCACAGCAATTGGCCCAAAATGGCGACTGCTGGATCAATGATGCATTCGGAACCGCCCACCGTGCGCATGCTTCCACAGCGGTAATTGCCAAATTCTTCCCGAACGACAAAATGTTCGGCTACCTGATCGAAAGCGAAATTGCCAGCCTGGATAAGGTATTGAAAAACCCTAACCGTCCATTGACCGCCATCATGGGTGGGTCGAAAGTATCTTCCAAGATCACCATCATCGAAAATCTTCTGGACAAGGTGGACAACCTGATTCTGGGTGGCGGAATGACCTACACTTTCGTGAAAGCACACGGGGGTGAAGTAGGAAATTCAATCTGCGAGCCGGATTACCTGGACACGGCTTTGGCTATTGAGAAAAAAGCAGCCGAAAAAGGAGTTAAAATTTATATGGCTACCGACGTGGTGGCCGCTGATGCTTTCAGCAATGATGCCAATACCCAGGTGGTTGAGGCAACTGCCATTCCTGCAGGTTGGGAAGGTTTGGATGCCGGTCCAAACAGCATCAAAATGTTTAAGGAAGTGATCGAAAACTCGGGTACCATCCTTTGGAACGGACCGGTAGGCGTATTCGAAATGGAAAAATTCGCGGTAGGTTCCAAGGCCGTTGGCGAGGCTATCGTGACAGCTACTTCA